>CAYZIY010000013.1:0-46894 GCA_964478715.1 uncultured Planctomycetales bacterium | reverse complement strand
CATCAATTTTGCGGATCTGGATGTGATGAGCGATACCGGCATCAACTGGGCGGATATTGATGTTTTATCTGACACCGGAATCAACTTTAGTGATCTCGATGTGATGAGTGATGCGGGTATCAACTGGGCTGATGTGGATGTCCTCTCGGATATCGGTATCAACTTCAGCGATCTGGATGTGATGAGTGATACCGGCATCAACTGGGCGGATATCGACATTTTGAGTGATGCTGGCATTAACTTTAGTGACTTAGATGTGCTAACGGATGCCGGCATTAACTGGTTGGATATCGATGTTTTATCTGACACCGGCATCAACTGGGTCGATATGGATATCTTGTCTGATGCGGGCATCAACTGGGCGGATATCGACGTTTTAAGTGACACTGGCATCAATTTTGCGGATCTCGATGTTCTAAGTGACGCCGGTATCAACTGGGCCGATATTGATATCCTGTCTAAAGCTGGGATTAACTGGGAAGATTTGGATGTCTTGAGCGACACCGGTATCAACTGGAATGATATCGATATGCTCAGTGATGCCGGGATTAACTGGAGCGATTTTGATGTCCTCAGCGACACGGGGATCAACTGGTCTGATGTGGAGTTATTATCTAAAACGGGTATCAATTGGAGCGATCTAGATGTGATGAGTGACAAGGGAATCAACTGGGCGGATATCGATATTCTTACTGATGCAGGTATCAACTGGAATGACCTTTCGGTTATGCACAACGCAGGAATCAATTGGTTGGATATAGATACAATGAGTGATGCAGGTATCAACTGGAGCGATGTTGGCGAGATGTCAGGCTCTGGCATTAATTGGCTAGACATAGAGGTAATGAGTGATTTAGGTATTAACTGGATGGATATAGATATTCTCTCAGGCAGTGGCATCAATTGGAGTGATTTAGATGTTCTAAGTGATACAGGTTTGAATTGGGCCGATATCGATGTCCTCTCTGATGCAGGGATTAATTGGAATGATCTGGATGTGATGAGCGATATAGGAATAAACTGGACCAGTATTTATGAGTTATCGGACTTAGGTATTAATTGGACGGATATAGATGCGATGTCAAAAACAGGGATTAATTGGGGCGATATTGGCAAACTGTCCGATGCTGGTATTAACTGGGATGATATCCAAATCTTCTCTGATGCCGGAATTAACTGGGATGATTTGCGCGTCATGTCCGAGATGGGGGTCAACTGGATTGAATTGAATGAGCTGACAGAAGCCGGAGTCAATTGGGATAACCTTAACGACTTGAGTGATGCAGGAATTAATTGGAGCGATATCGGTGTAATGACAAAAACAGGCATTAACTGGTCGGATCTGGATGTCTTGACTGATACGGGTATCAACTGGGCGGATATTGATATTCTTTCCGATGCGGGTATCAATTGGTCGGATTTGGATATGATGACCGATACAGGCATTAACTGGGGTGATATTAATGTCATGACTGATGCGGGAATAAATTGGGCTGATATCTCCTATATGTCTGGTACAGGAATTAATTGGAATGATATGGGCATTTCCAGCACAGCGGGTGTTAACTGGAGTGATATCGCTTCCATGAGTCGGGCCAATGTCAATTGGAATGATATTGCTTATTTGGCGGATAATGCCCGAACGCTGGTAAGTAATGTAAATGATATATTAACAGCGGTCAATAGCTTGACAACTGCCGTTGGTGATAGTAGTGACACTTCTAGTCAAAACACCCTTTTCGGAAAAGTGGCTGAGGTCTTAACGGCTGTCAATTCCATTGGCGGAAGTGCGACATTATCTGCCAATGTTGATACCATTCTGACAACTGTTGATTCTATTTCAACAAATATTGGAGATACGGCGGATACAGAAACAACAAGTATTTTTGGCGCACTCAATACAATTGACACAAGCGTGGGAGAAATCGAGACGCTCATCGGCAGCGACGGGGAAACAGATCCGGCAACGATATTTGGTACTCTCTCAGAGCTTCCTAATATAGAAGAAAACGTCGATACGGCAAAGAGCAATGCCGGTGCCGCTCTCCAGGAAGCTCAGGACATACGGACGGAACTTGGTGCGAAAGGCAAGACTCCCGTTGTTTATGAGAAAATAAAGAAAATGCAAGAATATTTGGAAAATCTCAAGATAGCCACTGAGGCTATTTCGGAAAGCCAAGTCGAGTCTAACGGTATAGCTACGGAGATTCTCAATTCTTTAGCCAATTTTGTTAATGAAAGTGCGGGAGCGATTGGTTTGATCGACGGCGGTGTGGTAGGCGCCCAGGGAAAAACGGGTGAAGCAGGTGAAGAGGCCGGGCTAGGGGTGGAAGAGATCGAAAAGGGCACAACAGTGACAGCTCAAATGTTGGATGAAAAGCTAAATGAGATCAATATCAAGATCAATGCCATTAAAGAGTCGGTAGAAACCCAGGACGTTGTGATCAAGACTTATTTTGAAAGCGGAGAATAAGTATTAAATAGGATATTTAACAGGACGGCAGAAATGAATCAAGGAATTTTATTTCATTTTATCAAGAAATCCATTTTTTTATCAATAGCACTGTATGTATTATTTGCTATTTCTTCATCGAAATGTTATGCCCAGAATATCTTTATTAATTTTGTGGCGGTTAATCCCAGCGAGACCCAAGAAAAAGAAACATCTGTGAAATATTATCTTCCCCGAGAATTGGATCCGAAAGATATTGTCAATGCCGGGCCTCTTTCGCTGGATTACGATATCGACCAGTCGCGATATTTTCTCAAAGGGACCGTTACCTTAAAGCCCAAAGAATCCAAAAAGATCAAAGTGGAAGTGCGCGATGTCTGGAGAATTCCTCAGGAGGAAATTGATATTATCAGGGGACAGATTGAAGAGAATATCCGACAGCTGGAAGGTACCGAGTATTTTGAGTCCGCCCAAATGATTGGCGAGAAGATGATGAACAAACTTGATTATGTTTTGAGTCAGCAGCAGGGTTATTCTGAGGATATCAATCGTCGGATTGAAGAATACCGGGCTTATTTGGCTGATATCGATCAAATTCGGAAAAATGCTTTTTCTTTTGAATACTTTACCTCCGAGCGTATCAGGGAGGTGACACAGGAATCTGTGAATTTTATTATTGAAGTTAAAAATCCTTCTCAAAAAGAGACCAGAATGATCACGCAGAAACATTACCTTCCAAAAGAAATACGGTCTGAGCATATTTTGGATAGCCAGGGTTTTGATGTTCGATGGGATGAAGATCGACAGCAATCCTATCTTCTTAAGGAAGAAGAATTTCAACCTGGTGAGACGAGAAAATATACCATTCGGATGAAAGATATTTGGAGCATTTCTCTTGACAAGGTCGATTCGATGGCTGAGCGAACTGAACGCGCTCTCGAAGAAATCAAGGGTTCCGAATACGAAGCGGGAGCTCAGTTTATCGGGAATAAAATTTTTAGCCTACTCAATGCTATTAGAGAATCGCAGGAAACTAAAGCTAATATGCGAAAATATATCGGCGCCTTTCGCATTAATCGGCATCGATTTGAAGAGATTAGTCTGGAGATTGAGAAGATCGAGCTAATGCTCGCTCGCGTCAAGGCTAAGAAGTTAGAAGAGTTGGAAAAAAGCAAAGTAAAAAATATTCTGCAAAAATTAAAGGCTTTACGCGGTATCGCCTCTCTTTCCGAAGCAATATTCGGTAAGAAGCCGACCTTAACACATACTTGGCGTATTATCTGGGGCATTCTTATTTTTGTAGCTGTTATTACGATTGTTCACTTTTTCACATGGTGGAAAAAAGCCCGCGTTATGGGGGAGGAGATAGCCATAAGTACAGGGGGAACCATAGAAGAAATCAAACCGGCCGAAAATCCCGAAGGCGAGGGGAAGGAAGAGTCTTAGAAATACAAAAAATGATTGCTTCATCAAAATGGTCATTTTTATCGTATTTCTGAAATTTGGTTTTGATATAATGACCTTGGAGGTTTTTCAAAATGGGTGATTTACGATATACAGAAATTGGGCGTGTTCGCTGTATCCGGGGTTGTATTGTCATTGTGACGGGATTCAAGCATTGTTTAAGCGGCCAGTTGATTAAATTTGGATACGGAACTTTAGGGCAGATCATTGGATTTGATGAAAAGGAAGCCCAGGTTCTTATTGTTAAAGAAACCGAGAATATTAAAACAGGCGATAAGGCGGTTGCATCGCTGGAACCTTTTTATGTTCCTGTGGGTAATAAACTTATCGGACGCATCATCAATCCTTTAGGCGAGACCTTGGATGGTTTGGGTCGTTTGGAATGGGACAAAATGGCTCCGGTTTTTATTGATGCTCCTCCCATCTTGGCACGCGAGCCCTTATGCAAAACTCTGGAAACGGGCATTAAGGTTTTGGATACCATGATTCCCGTCGGGCTCGGTCAGCGCGAGTTGATTCTTGGTGATAAGATGACCGGAAAAACTACCATTGTGACCGATACGATTCTGAATCAAAAAAACACGGATGTTTACTGCATCTATTGCTGTATCGGGAAAGCCCGAAGCGCTTTAGCCAAGGTTGTTCAGCTTTTTCAGGATAACGGTTGTTTTGAATATTCGATGATTGTTTCGGCACCCGCTTCTGCTCCTCCTGGACAGCAGTATCTGGCTCCCTACGTTTCCTGTTCCATTGCTGAGCATTTGATGAACCAGGGAAAACATGTCTTTATCGGCTTTGACGATTTCACCAAGCATGCCTGGTGTTACAGGGAGATTTCCCTATTGCTGGCGCGTCCTCCGGGTCGCGACTCGTATCCGGGAGACATTTTTTATCTGCACTCGAAAATGATTGAGCGTGCGGCTTTTATGGATAAAGAGCGCGGGGGTGGCTCCATCACGTTTTTCCCGATCGTTGAGCTTTTAGAGGGGGATTTAACCGGATACATTCCTTCGAATCTTGTTTCCATGACCGATGGGCAAATCTATTTAAGCACTCCCCTTTTCGGTGAAGGGCAAAAACCGGCTGTAGACTTGGGCCTTTCGGTTTCACGCGTGGGAAGCAAGGTGCAGTGGCCTATCGTCAAAAAGTTATCGGGCTCTTTGCGACTGGACTATATCCAATACCGCGAGCTTCTTCGAGTCTCCCGACTGAAAACATCCGGACAAAGCGAAGGCCAGCAGCAGCAAATGAAAATCGGTGAGATTCTAACTGAAATCATTCGTCAGGATAAAGATTCTCCGGTTTCTTTGGATGTTCTTGCCTTGACTCTTTTTGCCTACAACAAAAAGATTCTTCTGGAGATGAGCGGAGACGAAGTTAAGAAATTTCAGCTGGAGATTCTTGATTTTGCCAATCAGAAAAATCCTGAATTAATTAAAAATTTGAGAGAGAAGAAAAAATTGGACGATGATATTGCCAAGGAGATGGAAGATCTTTGCACTCAGTATCTCAAAGATGTTCAGGCCAAGCGGCCCAAAGAAGAAGAGGATGAATCAGAAGATGATATGGTGGGGCAGGATGCTCTTGATCAAGCCACGAGTAAGAAAGAGGATGTCAAGACCTGAGGTCTGTAACAATGGCGCGCTATAAAGGAACATTCAAATGCACTATTATGACGCCCGACAGTCTTGTTTATGAAAACGAGGTTCATTCTTTGTTTATTACCGGCGATGAGGGAGAATATGAGATTTTGCCCTATCACTATCCGGTGATCGGTATTTTGCAGTTGAACAGCAAGATTATTATTAACTGGCGGCATGCTGTTCCTGTCAAGGTCGGTATCTTAAGATTTTTTGCCAATGATTGTATCGTTCTGATCGAGCAGGAAGAAAGAGAAAAGAAAGAAAAAGAGGGGAAAGAAGAAGATATGGTTTTTGGTAAAGAAGATGATGAGCAAGGGGAAGTTTAGCAAATTATGAGATTAGCCGAAACCTTTATTATTATTGCGATCATGTTTATTGCCGTTATGGGGCCATCGATGGTCATTGCGGTTTTGGGCTATTCGGTTATAAAAGCCTTGGGAAGGAATCCTTCGGCCGCGTCCAAGATTTTTATGGGAATGATTGTTCTTTTGATTTTCGTTGAGGCGATTTCCATCGTTGCCATTCTCATTATCTTTCAGCTTTTTGGAAGGTAGACTCAAATGGAGCAAAGCGAAACTCTACAAACCGGACTGACCCTGATCACGATTATCTTTATCATGATTGCAATTCCCTGCACAGCGGCGGCTATTTTAGGATACAAGATGCTAAAGAAATTATCTTATTATCCGAGCAAGACTCCGGCCATTCAAACTGGGATTTTTCTCAAATTAGTTTTTGTCGAAGTGATCAGCTTTGGTCTTTTGCTTATTTTTTATCATATGCTTGAGACGTATGCCGAATAATGAATGAAAGAAAAAATCAGAAAGGGATACGATGAACTGGATGCTTCTTATCAAAATTTTTGTTTTACAGACAGTTGTTTTTGGAGTGATTATTTTTGTCATGAAGCAAGTCTTTTTTTCAAGTACCGAAGGAGCGGTTCAACGTTTGAATAAGGAGACTGAAGAAGCGCGTGCCAAACAGGCCGAACTGGATCGCAAAATTAAAGAAGCCAATGAAGAGCTGGAGAAGCGCCGCAAAGAAGCGGAAGAGTTAGCCAAAAAGATGATCGATGAGGCTAATGAAAAAGCTAAAGAAGAACGTGCGCAGATGATTCAAAAGGCCCGGAACGAGGGTGAGGAGATTATCGACAAAGCCCAAAGAACCAAGGATCAAATCCGCAAAGATATTGAAAAAGAGATTGAGATTAAGACGGTTACCTTTGCCTCCGAAATCTTATGCGAGATATTAAGCGAAGAAGCGCGCGGTATTTTGGAGGAAAGATTATGGGAGGAATTTATCAAGGATCTGGAAAATGTGGATATGAAACAAATTTCTTCAGATGTTAAAACCGTTGAGATTGTGACCGCAGGATCTCTTGACGAATCGATCAATCAAAGGATTTTCGATATTATTGAAAAAAAGCTGGGTAGATCAATTACAGTTAGCGCTACAACGGATAAGCAAATGGTCGCCGGAATCATGTTAAAATTCGGCAGTTTAGCTCTGGACGGGAGCATCAAAAATCTGATCATCGAGGCCTCCACTAGAAAGAAAGATAAGATTGAAGGCGCATAATTTCATTATTCGAATATGGGAAAAGCCAATAAAATCAAAAGTGATTTAGACGATATTATAGAACTTCTTCAGATTATCCAGGTTCTTAAGGATGTGGCCGATACTAAATTTCACTCTCTGGCGAATCGTAAAGACCGCTTTATTCGTTTCGGTGAATCCTTTATCGAGTTTTTCCGCATGATTAGTTTATCCCGCGTCAGGCACCCTTTGGTTTCCAATGATAATATGGCGACCGGTATTGTCGTGATCACGTCTGAGGCAGGCTTTATGGGTGATCTGAATTCCAGAGTTGTGAGAGCTGCTTTGGCAGAAGAGGCAAAACACAAGGACTCATTTTTGATAGCTGTGGGGCGAAAGGGGGCGGCTAAGCTGCAGAGGCCTGGAGTCGAGATTAAGGTTTTTGAAGATATCGAAGAGACAGGTCTTTATGAAATTGCCATTCAAATAAAAGATTATTTGATTGAACAAATCATGACCGGAAAGATCGGGAGGGCCAATGTAATCTATCCCTGGTCAAAAAACTTTATGGTCCAAAAGCCTAGAACAGTTAAGCTTTTGCCGTGCGAAGAGCTGTTAACTAAGCAGGCCGATTTTGTCGATAATATTGAAAAAGTGATCGAGGAGTCAGATCCGGTTGATATTATCGGCTATCTAGCAGATATGTGGATCGTTTGCCGGGTCTATGAAATGTTACATGATACGGCGATCTCGGAGGCGGCTGCGCAGTCTCAGCAGTTGGAGTCCAGTATTCAAAAAATGCAAAAACAGAAAAAAGGTGTTCAGTTGGCTTTTGGAAAAGCAAAAAAGGCCGACATAGATAAAAGTATGCGCGAGGTATTTACATCACGAATGATGATTCGCCGGTAAAATAACGAAGGAGGAAGTATTTTGTATGAGCAAAGATTCCGAAGAAAAAGATATGCAGAATAGTCAAGAGAAGCCGGATCAGCCTGCTCAGGATAGTCATAACGATGAGCCAAAAACGGAAAGCGTGAAAGATCGGCGAAGGGGGGTTGGCCGTATTATTTCCGTTCAGGGCCCGGTTGTGGATGTGTTTTTTGATAATATCGATGATATTCCGGCCCTTTATGATGTTGTGGAGGCGTATACTCTTGAAAACAAAAAAGTTGTCCTACAGACAGCAGAACATTTAACAACGGAAATTGTTCGTACGGTTGCCCTGATGGATACGTTAAATCTTCAGTTGAATGCAGAATGCTACAATACTTTTAAAGCCATTGCTGTTCCTATTGGAGATGAGTGTTTTGGAAGGGTTATGGATGCCGTCGGAAGGCCTCTCGACAATGCTGGTCCGATTAAGACGTCGGAAATTGTTCCTATCCGGAAGTTTACCAAGCAGCTTCCTTTTGATCTTAAAAGGAAAAAAGGGGAAAAACCCGAAGTTCTTGAAACCGGAATGAAGTATATCGACCTTTTGTTTCCGCTTGTCAAGGGAAGCAAGACAGGGATTTTAGGGGGCGCAGGTTGCGGTAAGACGGTTGTTATCTTAGAGTTAATGAATAATATCGTTAAAGCTCATAGTGGCGCTTGCGTTTTTACCGGAATTGGAGAACGCATTCGCGAAGGAAATGAGCTTTTTCATGAGTTGACGGAGCATAATTTGATTGATAAGGTTATGCTTGCTTTCGGACAAATGGATCAGCCTCCAGGGGCACGAGCCGAAGTTGTCAATACGGGAATCACTCTGGCTGAATATATTCAATCGAAGAATAAGGACGTTCTTTTATTTATGGACAATCTCTTTCGATTTGTTCAGGGGGGACAGGAAATCTCTACTCTTTTAGGCCGGGTTCCTGCCGAAACCGGTTATCAGCCGACATTAGCCTCCGAGGTCAGCTATGTTCAGGAGAGGATTCGCTCAGTCGAAGGCGGAGGATCGGTCACGGCTCTGCAAGCTGTTTATGTCCCGGCTGATGATATGACCGACCCTGCGGTTGTGGCTATATTTAGCTATCTCGATGGAGTCGTCGTGCTATCCCGCGATCTGGTTCAGCGCGGGATGTATCCGGCCATTGACCCTACTTTGAGTTCATGTTCTAATTTGGATTCGACCATTGTCGGAAAGAGACATTTTGATATCTCTCAACAGGTTGTTCAGCATTTTAATAAATATAACTCATTAAAGAGAATCGTTGCTGTTATTGGTGTCGAAGAGCTGAACAAGGAGGACCGGCAAATTTATGGCCGTGCACAAAAGTTATTTAATTTCATGACACAGCCCTTTACCGTTTCTGAGGTCTTTACGGGTAAAAAAGGAGAGTTTGTCACGATAGAAGATAATGTAGAAAGTTGTGCCCGCATTTTATCGGGTGATTACGATAAGGTTAAGCCGGAAGATTTTTATATGATCGGGAAAGCCCCTAGTATCTGATTTTTCATCTTCATTATGACCAATTCATCTGAAAAAACATTAGCCAATATTCTTATTGAAAATAAACTTATCTCGATGGAAGATATCGCTCGGGCTCAAGCCAAAGCTCAAAGCGCCAGAGAAACCCTAACCAGCTATCTTGTCCGTCAGGGATTTGTCAGTGAAAACGAGATCATTAAGGTTCTCTCACGGAAATTAAACTTAGAAATAGTCGATTTGAACAAATTCATTATCGATCAAAAAGTCATAAAGAAGATTCCCGTAAAATTTGCTTGGTATTATAAATTTATGCCGCTGGCAATAGAGGGAAAGGAAATAAAGATTGCGACGGCTGTTCCTTTAGATATTAAGATGCAAGATGAAATTCGAGTCTACTTAGGTTTGCAACCCAAATTGGTTTTGGCCAAGGAATCTCAAATTCTCGATGTCTTTAAGAAGTATTACGGTCTGGCAGCCGATACGGTGGACCGCATTCTCAGCAAGGATCCCGAACGTGTTAAAATCGCTGAGGCCAATCAAAGGCAGAGCATTGAAGATTTGGAGAAGGCAAGCGAAGATGCTTCCATCATTAATCTGGTTAACCAGATTATCTTGGAAGCGTATAAAAAAAGAGCCACCGATATTCATATCGAACCTTACCGTGATAAAGTTCGCTTCCGTTATCGGATCGACGGAGTCCTCATGGACGCGAATTTACCCGTCCAAATCCGACATTTCATTTTTCCTATTCTCTCAAGGATCAAAATAATGGCGGGTTTGAGTATTGTCGAGAAACGTGTGCCGCAAGACGGAAGTGCTGTGGTCAAAACCAAGGAGCAGAATTTGGATTTGAGAGTTTCAACTATCCCTACGCCTTCAGGGGAAAGTATGGTGATTCGTATCTTGCCGACCAAAGTAAGACTTTTTAGTTTACAAAAACTGGGGCTCAATAAGGAGAATGTTCAGGAATTCAGAAACATTATCGCCAAGCCTCATGGGATTGTTTTTTTGACAGGCCCTACTGGCAGCGGAAAGACAACGACTCTTTATGCTTGCCTCAATGAGATCAATACGCTCGAGCGTAAAATCATCACCATTGAAGATCCGGTAGAGTATGAGATGGAAGGGATTACTCAAATTCAGGTGAATCCTAAAGTAGATCTCAATTTTGCGCGTGGTTTAAGAAGTATTCTACGGCATGATCCTGATATTATTATGGTCGGCGAGGTGCGTGATTTGGAGACCGCCGAAATCGCGATTCGTACCGCCTTAACGGGACATTTAGTTTTTTCGACATTGCACACCAATGATGCCACCAGCGGGATTACCCGTTTGATCGATATGGGGCTTGAGCCCTATCTGGTCGCCTCTAGCGTTGAGGCTTTTGTTGCTCAACGTTTGGTGCGTATGATTTGCCCCCACTGTAAAGAAGAAACGATAGCACCTTTTTTAGAGATAAAAGACGAAATAGCTGAGGCTCTTAAAATTGACGATAATAGTATAAAATTTTATCACGGAAAAGGTTGCGATCAATGCAACCAAACCGGTTATTTTGGACGGACAGCCATTCACGAGATGATGGTGATGAATGAAGAAATTCGCTCGGCTATTTTAGAAAGGCCTCGCATAGAATATATCAAAAAGATTGCCATAAAAAGCGGCATGAAGACTTTGCGGCAAGACGGCTGGCGGAAGGTTATTCAGGGGCTGACGACACCGGCCGAGGTGATCAATGTAACCAGTAAAGAACAATATCCCACCGAGGGGATTCCGCCAGATGACCAGGTTGAAAATAAGGCAAAAAAGGAAAATCGCCTTGATAATAAAACAGTTTATCAATTCCGTACAATAAGAAGGAACGTGATGCAATCGGCTAAATTGGATCACGAGAAACGAATTTATCCGCGGATCAACGAGAAGGTCAAAATCCGTTATAAAATATTTCAACCCCAAGAGAGCGATGTTGAAACGACGACGTATAAAGGAGATAATTACGAGCATTCATCAATCACCAAAAACATCAGTGCCGGTGGTCTCCTTTTTTCATCTAGTCATTCGATTGAAGTGGACTCAATTGTTGATTTACGGATACAGCTGGATGAAAAGAAAGATGGCATCGGCTGTCTGGCAAAAATTTGTCGCGTAGAAGAAGATGAGCTGAGTGATACACTCAATATCGCGGTTTATTATTTAGATATTTCAAGCGCGGATCGGGTAAAGATAGAAAATTTTGTTAATTCGAAAAAAGATACTCGAGGATAAACAATATGCCGTCTTTTTTATACAAAGCTAAAAAAGGTTCAACAGAAATCAAAGAAGGTCGCTTGGAAGCTCAAAACAAAGAAGAGGCAATTGATATTATTAATCATATGGGGCTAACGCCTTTATCGGTACAGGAGGAGCAGTTCAAAACAAGATCTCGAAGGATTTTTAGGTCAGAGAGAGTGTCTTTGAAAGAAACTTATCTGATGAGTCGCCAGCTGGCCAATCTTCTTAAGACCGGTGTCCCCATCTTAAAAGCCTTTCATCTTTTATCGCAACAAACTCAAAATAATGATTTGAAGAGAATATTGGCTGATGTTAGCGCTAAGATCAAAGATGGTTATAATCTTTCCGATTGTCTCAGTCAATATCCCCGAGTCTTTTCAACGCTTTACATTGCTATGGTTCAGGCCGGTGAGGAGGGAGGGCAATTATCCGAGATGATTCAGAGGATATCTGCCCATCTCAAATCCCAGGACGAGATTTACTCAAAAGTGCGCGTCGCTTTAGCTTATCCTCTTTTGATGCTTTTTGTGGGAATTGCTACAGTAATATTTATTTTAACTAATGTAATGCCACGGGTGATGCCGCTTTTCTCACAGATAGATCAACAGCTTCCTTTGGCAACCCGTATCATGATTACTCTCAGTCAAGGAATACGCGATTATTGGATTGTCATCAGTTTAGGGATCTTCTTTGCTGTCCTCTTTTTGATCAAATGGGCCAAGACAAATTCCGGAAGATTATTGTTCCATCGGTTTTTGCTTACTGTCCCGCTTTTCGGACAATTAATCAAAAAGACAGAAATATCCCGGTTCTCTAAGACTCTCGAACTTCTTCTTAGAAGCGGTGCGCCTTTATTGAAAGCGATATCGATAGCTTCCGCTACTATTCATAACAATGTGATTAGAGCAAACATACGTAAAGGTATGGAGAATCTCGAATCCGGCTCTTCGTTTGGGGAAAGTCTGAAAAATATTTCCGTGGTTCCGATTCTCATTAGCCATATGATTATCGTTGGCGAGGAGTCTGGATCGCTGGAGGAAACACTTGCCGATATTGCTTTAACTTATGAGCAGGATATCGAGGAATCACTGAAGACGCTTACCGCGCTTTTGGAGCCCGTTCTTATTTTGACGATCGGCTTGATTGTTGGTTTCATGGTCATGGCCATGTTGTTGCCGATTTTTCAAATGGATTTGCTGGCCGGACGATAGCCCTATGCTCAAAAAGATTTTCCTGGTATTGTGTTTATTGCTTCTCTATGTTTATCATGAAGGAACGGCTTTTGCTTCCGGGTGGCTTCAGGAGAAAAGTGATCATTTTGCCGTTTTCTATTCTTATAAAGAGGACAGCCAAACGGCAAGAAAAATTCTTCGTCAAGCCGAGAAATATTACAGATCCATTGCGTCTCAGATTGGCTATTCGCGCTATACCAATTTTTGGACATGGAATGAGCGTGTGAAAATCATTATTTTTAAGAATCAAAAGCAGTTTGCAGAAAAAACAGGGCAGCCTCTTTGGTCTCGGGGCTATTCTAGCAGTCACTCAAAATTATTCCAAAGTCGATTAATTGTGACATATCGTCAGGAGGAAGATTTCATTAAGGGATTATTGCCGCATGAAATCAGCCATCTGATCCTCAGGGATTTTATCGGATTTGACAAACCTATTCCCGTATGGTTTGATGAAGGGGTGGCCCAATTGCAGCAAGAAAGTAGGCTAATAATGGCTCGTCAATTGATGAAAAGCGTTGTCAAGCAGAACAGGCAGCTTCCTTTAAAGACTTTGTTTTCGATGAATGTATACCAGCAGAACAATCAGGATATTGTTGCCTTGTTTTACGCCCAAAGCGTTTCGATTGTCGAGTTTTTGATTACAAAGTATGGGCGCAGTGCCTTTAAACGTTTATGCCGGCAATTAAGAGACGGAAGAAATTTTGAAGAGGCTTTACGCATCGCCTATCCTTCAGGCGCGAAGTCTATTGAAGAGCTTCAGCAGAGATGGAGCAATTATTTATTGCATTAAAGGAGGAGTGATGAGCTTAGAAATTCAAAAGAAGAAAAAATCATTTTCAAGATTCCCAAATAAGGCTTTTACTTTAATTGAAATTATGCTGGTTGTTGTTATCATCGGGGCTTTGGCCGCTATGGTGATTCCTCGACTGACCGGCCGTTCTGAGCAGGCAAAACGGGCAGCTGCTGAAGCGGATATCAAGAATAATATCGCAACAGCTTTAAAACTGTATGAATTGGATAATGGTTTCTTCCCTACGACGAGCCAAGGATTGAAGGCCTTACTCAAGAAACCTTCAAACAGCCCCATTCCTTCCAATTGGAATGGTCCCTATTCGGAGCGTGAGCCAATCGATCCCTGGGGACGCCCCTATCAATATGTTTCACCCGGTGAAAACAGGGCCGATTATGATCTTTATTCCAAAGGACGCGACGAGACAACCAGCGAAGATGATATTACGAATTGGGGAAAGAGTTAAGCTGTTTTCATGAAATTTGAAAAAGATGATCATAAGGGCCTCACATTCTTTGAACTGATGGTGGCTGTTGCTATTTTGGCTTTCGGAATCACATCGATTTACCGCTCATTTTTTATCTCTCTTCATACGGCCCGTCATATTAATTATAGACTCCAAGCTTTTCAGCTTCTCCAGAACAGAGCTGTTTCTATTGCCAAAGTCTATGCGGTATCTAAGGAAATTCCTTTAGCTTTTGCCCAAGAAGCTCAACAAATAACAATTGACGGGTCACCAGTTAATTTTCTCTATGATGTCTCGATAAAAAATGTTGGCCAGAAAGAAGGTATTCTCGAACTCATGCTCGAGATATCTTGGCGGGAAGGCCGGTATCAGAAAAAACTCCAGCAATATTCTATCATAATACCGTATGAATAAAAGCCGTGCAATTTTCAACCCATTGTTTAAGCGAAGCGATATTCGCGCCTTTACTTTAATGGAAGCCATGCTGGTTACGGGATTGATTGCCTTAATCGGCTCGGCTGTTTTTCAGGCATTCAATAATGGACTGAAAATCTGGCAAAAAAGTAATCAAATAACTTTTGAAGAAGATATCGTTCTTAGCTTAGAGAGGATGCGCTCGGATTTCAATAAGATGGTTTATTATTCTCAAATTCCATTTGAGGGAACTTCGGAAAGAATTTCATTTGCTGCCATTGTGACGACCCAAGCAGACCGTAAGTTGGGCTTACCCCGTGATTCCTATGTTTCTCAGATCGGGCGGATTCAGTACCAGTTTCTTCCTTACAAAAATCAGCTTGTTCGGCGCCAAGCTAATTACGCGCAGGCTTTGAGAAAAAAGTTTCAGTCTGAGCGGATTTTGTTGCCATCGGTGAAGTCTTTCAAGATTCAATATGTTTATGATCATCAAGGGGAATTTCATCTGAAGGATGAGGCTTTAGGTATCATTCCCCATACACTTCGAGTTATCGTGACGTACGATGAAAAGAAACAGCAAGAAATGGAGAGAATATTCGACATTCCTGTCGGTGGATAGAGAAAAGATTGATGGTGATGAATCAAAAAGGGACAATTCTTTTTTTCAGTCTTTGGACACTAGTGGTTCTTTCGCTTTTTGCTGTTTCGATGGGACTTAGTATCCATCAGAAATTGAAATTTGTTGAGCGGATTGAGAATAGAACTATTTTGCAGACAAGTGCGGCTTCGGGGATCAGAAAAGCTATCGGTATTTTAAACGCGGATTACGATTTTCATGGCGGTTCCTATTCCGTGCCCAGTAAAATGATACGCCATAGCAATTTATCGGATTTCTCGAATATTTCATCGCCTAGAGCCAAAGCAAGTATTGCCGTTAGCGAAAATGGCTCAAAACAATATGGATTGATTGACGAAGAAAGAAAAATTAATATCAACGTTGCTTCCAAGGATATCCTAAAAAGATTGATCAAGCTAATTCTGGAATATGATGAGGTGAGGGCAACCAGATTGGCCGATTCGATTATTGATTGGAGAGAAATAGGCGAAAGCGAGATTGTGGGGTTCTTCAGTGATGATTTTTATGATAATTTAGAGTATCCGTATCCGGCCAAAAATGAACCTTTTGAAATTCCGGATGAACTCAAGCTCGTCAAGGGTGTGACTGAAGATGTTTCTGCGCGGTTGCTAAAATATTTAACCGTTTATGGTTCCGGGAAAATAAATATCAATACAGCTCAAAAAACAGTGTTCATTGCCTTAGGGCTAGATCACGACGTCGCCGATAAGATCTTAAGAATTCGCCGGGGGCCGGATGGAATTGACTATACGGGGGATGATATCGTTTTTCCATGTGCTGAAACCATTATTGAGCTCATTCAGCAGGAGGAGCCGCTTAACGAGAGAGAAGAAATACAAATTCGCAGTTTGATGGAAAAAGATTTGCTGAGTGAGAAATCTGAATTTTATTCTATCGAAAGCAATGCTAAACTTTATAATAGTAATGAGAGTGTCAAAATTCGTTGTATTTATGATGCATCTCAAAAAAAGATTGTTTACTGGCAGGAAGATTAAAAAGAAGAAAACTGAGTAATTTGATGAATTTTCTTAACGTAGGAAAAGATAAAATTTGTGTGGCTATCGAGGATGAGAATCTGCGCCTAGCGCATCTCAAGAATTCTTCCGGCATAGATCAGGTTGCGCATATTGCAAGCCGGGATATCAGGGGTCTTCCGGAAGATGAGATTCCCAAGATTATCAAAACAATACTGGCCGATTTTAAAGTCAAAAAGGCCAGTACCATTTGCGCTATTCCCTCAAGCGTCACTACGACGAAAAATATCGAAATACCTTCTGTTAATCCCGAAGAAATCAAGTCCATCATTAATCTCCAGGCCGGAAGGCATACGCCGTTTTCCCGTGAAGAAATCGTGATCGACTATCTGAGCATCGGCGTTTTTCAAAGAAATTATTCCAAGATTCTGTTGGTGATTATCAACCGCAGCAGCATCAAGAAACAGATAAATATTTTAGAAGCTGTCGGCCTGGAAGTGGACAAGATTCTGCTTGTTCCGGAAGCGATCTCCTTTTTGTATTCCCACGTTTGCGCGGAATCGGCCGCTAAGGGTCCGATGGGAATCATTGATATCTCTGATCAGGAAACGGATTTCTCTATTGCTTTTCAGTCCAAAGTGATTGCATGCCGCAGTATTCCTGTGGGAATGAAGTTGCTAGAGGAAGATGCTCAAAATGCCAGAAATAAACTATTGGACGAGCTCAAAAGCTCTGTTGAATCGTATAGAAGCGAGGACATTGAACAGATGCCTTTATCTTATGTTTTGACTTGCGACAATGAAATAATCAAAGAACTTCAGCCCCAACTTAAAGATAAATTGCAAGCGGAAGTTAATATTGTCTCTTATCTTGATAATTTAAAGGTGAGCTCAGATATCAAAGAGAAAATTGAGGAATTGGGTGGAGGTTCCTTCCTCAGCGTTGTCGCTCCGATGGTACACGCCAAAGATTGTCAAATGGATTTTCTTCCTGAGGAAATCAAGATCAAAAAATCCATTGAGCAGCAAGGCAAAGAGGTGGCTAAATGCGGGATCTTCTCGGTTGTTCTTTTAATCTGTCTCTCTCTTATGTTTATTAGCAAACTTCATTTCAAGAGCTCCGCACTGAATGAACTCAAGCGTCGACATGCTCCCAAGCGGCAGGAAGTTCAAGAACTGGAAGAAGTTTTTAATAAAACACTGATTATTAAGGATTATCTTAACAGTCGATTGACAGCTCTGGATATTCTGGATGAGCTCTACCGTCTTGTTCCTAACGAAATTTATTTTAAAAGCATTACGCTCGATGAAACTGGAAAGATTATTCTACAGGGGACTTCCGAGTCGATGTCAACAGTTTTTTCTTTAGTCGATCCGCTTGAAGATGCCGAGCTTTTCAAGAATGTAAAAACAACATCCACAACTGCAACCAAGGAAAGAGGAAAAGATGTTTCGGCATTTGAGATGTCTTTACGTCTTGAAGGCACCAAAGAAAATGAAGGCTTAGAAGAAGAGCAGGTAGAGTCAGGATCAAAAGAAGAAAATGAAGAATAATAATCAATGAGTATATTGTATCATTTAAGGGGTTCGATGTGATTCAGAAGTTTATGGAAAAGCTTTCAGGGAAAGAGAAAAAGCTGCTTTATGTTTCTCTAGGTTTTGTTTTACTAGCTCTTTTTGATCGCCTCTTTCTGGGGCCGGTTGCTGCTCGTTTAAACGAACTTGATATGGAGATGGAGCAGCAAAAAAGACTGATGGCCAGAGATTTACGTTTTTTGTCTCACAAAAAAACGATTCTTAGAGAAAACGGGGAGTTCAGTAAATATTATGCAAATTCTTATTTGACAGAAGAGAAGATTGTGGCTAACTTTCTTGAGAGGATAGAACGTTTGGCCAGTGAAGCCGGCGTTACTCTGATTAAGGTGAATCCGGCCGATTTTTATGAAAAATTGGGTTACTTGGAATATTTCGCGAATTTGGAATGCGACGGAACGCTTGAAAGTATTTCAAAGTTTATATATTTAGTAGATACCTCAGATGATTTACTTAAGGTTGTGAAAATGAATATTACTCCGAAAAGAGCCAGCGCCGAAGAGGTCAAGGCAGCGATGACCGTCAAAAAAATACTGGTCGATGCTATTTTGACGGAAGAACAAGCGTTGGCTTTAGAGCAGGGTATGGCCAAGACTCAAATCGGCTATGAAACTTTTGAATCAGGCAGTAGTCAGGGGGATCAGGATTCAGGCAGTGGTCCCGTAGGATCTAGAACATCAGGTGGAAGCACCGGAGAATCAGGAGGATTGCAAAAAGAAGAAGCGGAAGTCGCAGGTGCTGCAGGAGCCGTAGGTGATGTCGGTGGTGTTGGTGATGGGGTCGGTGCTAGCGGAACGGGTGATGGCAGCACAGGTTTTGGCGAATCAGGTGGCAGGACAGCTGGTTCCGGTGGATCAGGCGGTTTAAGTGGTCGTGGCGAGGAATCAGGTGGAATCAATCAAAGGGGTGGGCAGGACTTAGAACAAGGCGGGTCTTCTGGCGGAAGCGGGCGGATCGGTTCCGGTCAACAGCTTTCCGAACGATTTCGCCCTAATATCAAATTGAAATCAAACCAAGAGTCTGCTAAATCACAAGAGGTTGAGCCTCCCAAGTCGAGTCTTTTTGAACGTTTAACCGGACGGGCAAATTAGATATTATGATAAAGAATATTTTATACAGAATAATATTATTGGTATTTTCTACGGTAAGCATTTCTGGATCGATTGTTGTTGCGTCGGATACCATAGAATATTTTAAAATGGGAGTGAAATATTTTGAACAAGGAAAAATATCCTCTGCTATTGAATTACTGGAGCAAGCTATTGAGCTAAATCCTAATTTTGCCGAGGCCTATAATTATCTAGGTCTGGCTTATCGTGAAACCGATATGGATTTGCAGGAAGTTGCTTGGTATTTCAAGATTGCTACCGATATCAAACCGGATTACGCAGAGGCCTATGTCAATTTGGCTAGAGCTTATTATGGTTTTGGTCAATTTGACAATGCAGAGAAATATCTCCACAAGGCCCTGGATGTAGATCCTCATAGCGGTAATGCCCAGTTGTCTTTGGCCTGGACTTACTTGCTGGGTTTGCAACAACCGCAGAAAGCAATTGTTTATTTCCAAAAGATTTTAGACAGGTCCGAGATTCCTTATGCCTATTTTGGATTGGGAATCGCCTATTTTATGAATGACCAGAAACCGTTGGTCTTAGAGATCATTACGAATTTAAGAATGATGGAGCAGGATCAATTAGCCAAGCAGCTCGAGGATATAGTACGTGGTCATCGTTATAGTCCTGCGGCCATGGGCCCTCTCGTTAACCGTCAAGCGGCAAGCCAAACACCCAAAGGCATTATTGTCCCTTCAAAAATCAAAGAAAAAGACGTCAAGAATAAAGAAGATGACTCAGCTCCGGTGGAAGGGATGATGAGAATTCGATTAAGAGGTTCTTTGATGAATCCTGGTGACGTTGAACTTGACGGGGAGCCGACTATTATTTCTCCAGAGGAAAGACGTTTACAGAGAATTCGGGAACTTCAAAAGAATCGAAGCGATTATTAAAAAGAAGTGACCTTGTTAGCAGTGTCCTCCAAAAACTTATCCCATAAAACTTCGTAGATCAATATCTTGGTTCTTTTCGTTGGATTGGAATGATGACTGAAAAGACGCAAATATTTGCAGTGGGCTCCTTGAAAATAATACAGTTTCATGAGAAGAGAACGGGCTAGAGCGATGTCCATTAGTATGCACTCATAACCGGCAGCATTTTTTAAAAGAACAATAGCTGCGGGGAGATTGCTGTTTTCAAGCGGTTTTTCAATCAGCTGGCCGTCTTTTTGAAAAATTAACATTTGAGGAATTCCTTGACCAAATTTCTCGGAATTGATGCGCGCGCTCATCCGCCCTAAGTCCACCATGATTCCCTGCTGAAAGTAGATTTTGTTGCTTTCACGGAGAATTTGCCCAAGAGTTTCTGAGTATTTCAAGGGAGCTTCTGTGAGCAATTTATTCCAGATGTAGCGGACAAATTTTTTTGGATCAGAACGCGGAATCTCTTCTAGCGCATTGCGATCTTGATTGATTTCTCTAACTTTTCTGAAATCCCAATGGGCAATAAAACTTAATTCGAGATTTTTCTCAATGAGATCTTTGTAGAGAAAAATATAGGAAGGGGGAGGCTTTTTGTGAGTTAAATCAAGGAGTTGTCGAATATGTTTGCCGGTTAAAGGAAGTTTGTGTAAATATTGGCTTGCTTGTTTTTTGTTTAAAGGCACAATGGCCTTAAGATGTTTGACGGCCCGCTCGATCGGAATGCCAGAGTTCATCAGTAGTTCTGAGGCCTGATTGGCACTATTATTTAACATTCTTAATATACCCAGAGCTTCTTTTTCATCTTGATTTAAGAAAAAACAGCTCAACCAGTAGGCCTGTGGAACATTAATTGTGGCTCCATCAAAAGTCACTCGACGATCTGCCATAGAGGTGATGAAATGTCCCGGCGGCCACCAAGTATTAATTATACTATTGTCTGGGGTATCGTTTTTAATTTTTAGCAAGGCTTCTTCCCAGGTCTGATTGACAATAGGGCGCCAGTTAAAGATTGTAGCATAAGCCTTCATTCCGCTTTGAATGGCTGATGCAATCAAGATAAGGCAGGAAACTCCCCAAAGGCCAAAATATCCTATTTTTCTTTTTGAAGGTTTATTCTTTTTAAGATTCATAAGAAAATTCCATATCAAATTCAGGCCTAAAGCAAAAAAGATTCCTGCCGGGACCACAAACAAAAGACTGAATCGTTGCGCTTTTAAAGATAGAGCGAAGAGAACGATATAAAGGATAAATGCCGGAACGAGAAGCCGTTGTTCTTTATTGTTTTTTGCGATAAGCGACTGATAGAGCCAAGCAAAAACTGCAAAAAGGCCAATCAAGAAAAACAGGTATCCTCCACAGTGGCTGATTAATTGATCCAAAGGCATTCTATGAAGCTCGCCGACATTGAAATAAACATTAGGCCACAAAGACAGTTCGGGATTCAGAAAGTCCTTAAGAGCCCTTAATCCTTCTTCGAGAAGAACAAAGAATTCCGTGAATCCAAATAAAAGACCAATACCCAGAAAGGTTCCCAAAAAAATAATACCAAAGGATTGACCGTTCTTTTTGATGCAAGAGCGATCTGAGCGAAGCAGGATTTCAGTAATCAGATGAATCAGTCCGCTTAAGATGATGATCCCAAAAATCAAACCCCATCCATGCCAGAAAAGAGAGTAAAGACTAAAGCAAAGACACAGAACAAATGCCCATAGGAAGGATTTTCTTTGAGAAGAAAAAGTTTTGGCATAGAGACCCAGGATCAGAAAAGGAAAGATAATATTGTAAGGATCATTATCATACCAGCCGAAAGAGGTTCGACGTAAGATAATGGGTGCTAAAAATAGGAAGAAGCTGGAAATAATAATAAAAGGTATCCTGATATTGTAACACCGAGCACAGAAAAATAAAGCACAGAAGCCAAGAATCGTCAGAATTACTGGTATAAAGCAGAGCGTAAACATCAGATCAGCTTTTGGTGAAAAAAATCTGACCATTTGGAATAAATAGGCTCCTAGATAGGGGTGGGCATTCAAGGGCTCCATGTGACCTAAAGGAGCTAGCATCTTTTTATTTAAGAATTTACTTCCCTTTATCGTCTCGCTAAGATTTCCGGTTTCAATAAGGTTCTTTGTCAATCCATAATAATTGTAGGAATCGGCTGCCAAAAGATAGGGGCGGGGGCGAACTCCTTTAGAAAGAAATATTTTGCGGGCTCTTTGATCAATAATTTCTTTCACTCGATTGCTGTCGTCTTTCAATCGTTGATCAAATATCTTTTTTGCCTGTCGCTTTATATCCGCACCGGATTCTTCAGCGAATTGTTGTCTGGCTTGGGCCAATGACTGGGATTTTAATTGGGCGATTGTTAAGAGAGTGGCTTTTTCATAGGAGTCGGAGTCCGAGAAAGAGAAGAGAGGGTAGAGACGTAACAAGAGGCAGAATAAGTAAATGCTCAAAAAGCCTAAAACTGCCAAAGTTTTCTTTGCTTTTTTAGAATAAAAAAAAGAATAGAGTTTCTTAGCGTTCGTTAACAATTTTGTGATATTCCTTCTTTATTTTATTGGCAGGTATGGCGAAAGATGATTGATCCGTCTGCATTTGACCGGCAACCATTAACCCAATCAACCGTCCTTGACGGTCGAGCAGGGGCCCGCCGCTGTCTCCTTTATACAAATTCATATTTATTTGAAAAAGCTCAATGGCTGAATTATGGCTGCGCACCCCCAGGCCGATAATCTTTCCACCTGAGATGGTATTGTTCAAAAGAGGCGAATGGCCAATCGTAAAGATTTCATCGCGCAGATGAATCTGATCGGAATCCGCAAAAGTAATGGGTTTGAGCTGGCCGGGAGAATCTATCTTTAAAAAAGCTAAATCTTCTCCAGGAATAATCTTCTTTATGGATGCTGATTCCTCTTGACCGTCATTAAGGATTATTTTGATGCTATTTGCCCCTCTAACGATATGGGCATTAGTAACAAGAATTCCATTTCGATCTAAGATTATTCCGGCTCCTGTGCGGTTATGAGAGATCGCCTTTGCATTTCTAGCGATGATAAGTCGACCCGTTTGGGGATCAATGCCGGCAGCGGCTTGTTGTGATTGAACAAGTCCTCTAACGTGAGCTTCGATTGTGACAAGAGATTGCGAAACTTTCTGAGCTGTTTCGATAAAAGATACTTGAGAGAAACAGAAACCAGCGACCCGTAGGATGAAAAGAGAGGTCGTAATTGAAATCAGGACAAATCTAGCAAAAGTACAATGTGGGAAATGCATTTTCATTGTAAGGCTATTCTACATGGTCAGAAATCACTTTGCAAGCAGAGAGGATCTTATGCAAGGCCAAGTGAATAAAATTAATGTTCTATTCAATGCGAAAAACGGCAAAGTTTGCATTTTTATAGACCAAAGGAAAGTTTTCGAGAGAACGATTGTAAGTCACAAGATAGTCAAGGTCATATTGACTTCCTAATTGCAAGATTTTTTCTCTGGAGAGTGTATTATAAATTGCTTGAGTTTGTTGAGATATTGGAGAAGAAGAATAGAAAGGATGAAATTCAAATCCTGGAAGATTTTTGTATCCCAGTTGAGCACATCTTTCTGTCCATTGTTGATAAATCGATGGGTGCCAATGAAAAGCACTCGCATCTAAACGTTCAATGAAAGCTGTGCGCTTAGAAAAAACACGAAAGCCATTGATATAAGGAGGAGTTAAGAATTTAGCCTCGGTGGATGTATATGACTGTGCCCATCTTTGGAGGGTAATCCAGTCACATTGAAAAGATGAACGATATTCCAAAGATCTTTTAGCGATGCGATAACGAATCACGGAAAAGTAGGGGATGAGGGAAAAGAATAACAGAACACCCAACATTGCAGAGACACGCATGGATAGGTGTCTCTCTTCAGCTATAATTTCTCCAAGGAGATAAATCAGAAGAAGTGCAGACAAAGACAGTAAGCTTAATTGTTTGTCTCTTGTTTCACTGACCGCAATAAGGCAAAATGCCAGAAAGAAGACCGCGTAAATCCGGATTATCCAAGCGTGGAAGCATTTCTTATTCTCGTTCTTTGTGCGTTTAATAAAATATTCTTTGGCTATAAATAAGATAATGAACCCGAAAACAAAATAGAGAAGGCGCAAAGAGAGAAAAAGATTGAGATTAGTAAGAAGCAGGATGAGGAATAGAGCCTGAATTAGGGCATCGACTTTTCGCGTGCGGATTAAACCAGAAATATAAGAAGCGCCGGCCAGGGTTCCAAAAAGAACGAAAAATACATCGCAGCGATAAAATTGCATAATAAGAATAGCCGGCCAAGGTATCATGTCGCTAAAAATAAAGGCTACTAACCACATCGAAAACATTGCCAATAAAAAATAAAAAAGAATAGGGTGATATGTGTTTTTATTTCGCGATTTCCAGAGAAGAGCGCTGAATACAAGGAGATAAAGGGCGGATAACTGCCATTTGTGGATGCTCCAGGAAGAAGCAAAATAGTGTCCCGGATGCCAGGACTTAAGCAGAGAAACAAGTTGTCCGGTCGGCAGGGTTAAGGAGGGGCGTGAGAAAACGTCTACTAGAAAAGGAAGCCATAGGATGATAAAGAGTACCCAGGAAAGTATCAGAGTTTTCTTGGTGTCTCGATTTTTCGTTTCTCTGAAAAGATAAACGGAAGCAAAAAAGAACATAACAGCCAAATAATTGGCCATCAGGGAATTAAAATAGTAAATCATTGCAAGCAAAACGAAACAGGAAATATACTTTTTTCTTAAAAAGAAAGTGATGGCGAAGATCAAGAAGGGGGCCGTAAAAGATCCGTGATAAAGAAAGTTGCGCATCAAGGGTTCTTCGCCCCAAAGGCCAAAAATGCTGATAAGCGGAGAAAGGGTGCACATAAAGACAGAGATCAAAGAACAGAGTCTAGACCTGAAAAGTAAGGAAGAGAGATTAAAAATAGCAAGAAATAGAAGAAATCTTAAGGCCAGAAAGAGAAAAAGATGGATTGTTTCCAGAGAGGCCAGTCGACTGAGCCAAGCCATCAAATAGACGTAGAGCGAGGGAAAACTTTTTAAAGTGTTCACATAAAGATCATCGGGATAAAGATCTGGATTGTTGATTTCATGAATAAAGGGCAAATCTTGGGCGATGTATGTATTGGGAGTATACTCATAGCCAAAGACTAGAAGATTAAGAGCGGTTAAAAGAAAAACGAGAACATATCTATTAAAAGCAATACTCAAGACAAACCTCGGTTTCTTTTCTTGTGGCTTAAGCGCAGAAGATTCCATTTTATTTAATATATCCTTTATGAAGAAAATTAGCAAGTTGGAAAAGGATCATTTTTCACATTCCAGACTTCTGTTTTTTACAATTTTTTAGTAAAATATTATTTAATGCAATATCGAAAGTCTTATTCAAAAGAGTTTTTTGCGTTGGTTGAAATTCTTGTCACGGTTGCCATTGTTTCGACATTGACTTCCTTTGGGGCCCCGAGGCCGTCAGGGCCAGGCGAACAGCAAATATTTTTTCGCAGGAACGCATTATGGATTTGATTATCAGGCCAATCTCTCCGATTACGAATATACGATTACGGCCACGCCTGTCAGTCCCGGTCGTTCGGGCACACAGTCTTATTCTGTCAAGACCGCAGCCGTTTTGAGTGAAGAATGAAAAATGAAAGTGTCTCGATGCCTGGCTTCATGATTTATGACATCTATATAGCACACATTTCACAAGTTCAATAACGAAGTGCAACACAGAGGAAAAAATGATCAGGAGCTGTTGGAGTTACTCAAGAAAATCTTGCCTGGAACGAATTCGATGATATAATAGGACGGAAAATTTTGAAAAACAAGGGCCATTAGCTCATCTTGGTAGAGCAGCGGACTCTTAATCCGCGTGTGGCAGGTTCGAGTCCTGCATGGCCCAGACTTTGCTCGAATACTTTTGTATTCGAGTTTGGCCTGATCCAGATCGCAAATTGAAAATGCTTATACGAGACGATTTGCTCCCTGGACGGGCGTTCTTAAAGAAAAGACTGGTATAATCTAATTCATGTCCATTAAAACAATTGATTTTAAAGATCTTCAGCAAAAAGCAGTGCAATCTCGTAGGGAAATCTTACAGGCCGTGCATCGCGCTAAATCCGGTCATCCGGGTGGATCTTTGTCTGCGGTTGAATTATTTATAGCCCTCTATTTTTATAAGCTTAAACACAATCCCAAAGATCCTCAGTGGGAAGATCGCGATCGATTGATCGTCTCGAAAGGACACGTTACCCCGGTCACCTATGTTACCCTGGCTAATGCCGGATATTTTCCCAAAGAAGAAATGCAAACATTTCGTAAGAATGACAGCCGACTGCAAGGTCACGTTCACATTAAGGTTCCGGGCATAGAATTTAATACGGGTTCTTTGGGGCATGGTCTTTCCGTCGCAAACGGTATGGCTCTGGGCGCAAAATTGTTAAAAAAGGATTTTCGTATTTATTGTCTTTTGGGAGACGGAGAAATTCAGGAAGGTTCTATTTGGGAAGCGGCTATGACAGCTGCTCATCATAAACTCGATAATATTTGCGCGATTGTTGATTACAATAAAGTTCAGGAAAACGGCCTGGTGGAAAACATTAAAAATATTGAACCCCTTGCGGAGAAATGGAAGAGCTTTGGCTGGGAGGCTATGGAAGTCGACGGTCATGATTTTAAAGAAATCATTAAAGCTCTGGATTACTCTGAAGCGGTTAAGAATAAACCCTCCCTTATTATTGCCCACACAATAAAGGGCAAAGGAATATCTTTCATGGAAGGGCAATGCTGTTGGCACGGCAAGGCACCCAATGATGAGCAGTTAAAAAAAGCTTTAGATGAATTGATTGAGAAATAATGGAGAAAAGACCGACAAGAGACGGATTTGGGGACGAACTTCTCGCTTTGGGAAAAAAGAACGATAAGATTGTTGTTTTTTCTGGTGATCTAGAAGATGCTACCCGCGCCGAATATTTTAAAAAAGAAATTCCGGAGAGATTTTTTAATCTGGGAATCGCCGAACAGGACGTTGTCGGTACGGCAGCGGGAATCAGCACGTTGGGTTTTACGGCCTTTGCCACATCGTTTGCGGTATTTCTAACAAATCGTGCCTATGATATGATTCGGATTGATGTTTGTTACAATAACTGCAATGTCAAATGTGTCTGCTCGCATACGGGTTTGACCGTAGGGGAAGACGGAGCCACCGCTCAATGCCTGGAGGATTTTGCCATTATGCGGGTTTTACCCAACATTAGTGTCATTTGTCCGGTTGATTATAATGAAGCCCGGAAGGCCACTCGAGCTATCACCAAGACAGTCGGTCCCGCCTATATGAGGACAAGCCGAGCCGCATTTCCTATTATTACCAAAGAATCCGATCCTTTTGAAGTAGGTCGCGCTAATATATTGCGAACGGGAAAACATGTTACTATTATTGCTTGCGGCCTTATGGTTTACGAATCTCTGTTATCGGCAGACAGTCTTGCAAAAGAAGGCATTGAGGCCGAAGTGATTAATATGCATACCATCAAGCCGATTGATCGGCAAACGCTTATCTCTTCTGCTCAAAAAACAGGAGCCGTTGTTACCGCCGAAGAGCATCAGATTTACGGAGGATTGGGTTCTGCTATTGCAGAAGTCTTGTCCTGCTTTCTGCCCGTGCCTATGGAAATGGTCGCTGTCAACGATCAGTTCGGAGAGACGGGGGACCCGCAAAGTTTATTGAAGAAATTCAATATCGAACGAAACGGCATCCAAGCTGCCGTCAAAAAAGTTCTCAAAAGAAAATAAATGGGACCGACATCAAAAACAAAAATTCATGACCTGGCCGATTGTGGACAGAGTATTTGGCTGGATCACATTAGCCGTTCGCTCTTGACAAGCTCTAAATTGCAGAATCTGATTGATCAAGGGATCTTGGGCATGACATCTAATCCGACAATCTTTTACAAGGCCATCAGCTTTAGCCAAGATTATGATGAGCAAATTGCAAGTCTCAGTCATTCGGGAAAAAACGCTTTTGATATCTATGATGAATTGGCGGTTAAAGATATCCAACAATCGGCTGATTTCTTTATGCCTGTTTATCAAGAAACAAATCGCCGTGACGGTTATGTGAGTCTTGAAATCAATCCGCTCTTAGCCGAAAAAGAAGAAGAGTCTGTTCAGGAGGGTTTGCGGCTTTTTGCAAAAGTAGGCCGTCCGAATTTAATGATCAAAGTTCCCGTTACGCAAGAGGGCCCTAAAATTATCGAGGAGCTGATTTCGCGCGGAATTAATGTCAATGCTACTTTGATATTTTCTTCAAGACAATATTGGGAGGCAACCTCGGCTTTCTTAAAAGGTCTGGAAAGGCATAAGAAATTCAATGAAGATTTCAGCAAGGTTCATTCGGTGGCAAGCGTTTTTGTCAGCCGAATCGACACGGCAATCGATAATTTGATTCATCAGAAGATGACGCAGGAATCGGGCGAAAGCCAAAGGCTAAGTCTGGAATCACTCCTGGGCAAAAGCGCGGTAGCTAATTCCGTTGTTATCTACGATAAATTTCAACAGATGTTTTCTAGTAATTATTTCCAAGTTTTAAAGCAAGACGGCGCTCAAATTCAGCGAGTTCTTTGGGCCTCAACCGGAACAAAAAATCCCCTCTATAGCGATATAAAATATGTCACTGAGCTTATCGGCGAGGCATCAGTCAATACATTGCCAGAAAAGACACTGACTGCGTTTGTTGATCATGGACGCGTAGCTCCATCTTTACCCGGCAATCTTAATAAAGCCCAAGAAATTTTTAATAATTTAAATCAGCATTCTATTAATATCGATGATGTGTGCGCCCAGCTTCTCAAGGATGGATTGTCCTCCTTTTGTCAGTCTTTTGAACAATTGATCAGTGCGATTCAGTCAAAAGCAGAAATGATTTGTGAAAAGAAATAAATTAATGTTTTCTTCACATCTTTCCAAACTGCTTCTTATCATCATTCTCTCCATAATTTTTGTTGCGCCAAGAGTTTTGGCCATCGAAATTGATCAAATGGATCGTTCGGATCTCTATCAACTTGTCGGTAATTTCTGCATGGAGGATCAGCCTTTGGCTGAAGAACGTTGCCATGAAGCCTTTATAGCCAAGGCCTGGATAGATACCAAATTTAATCAAGGATGGACTCCAGAGGAAGTTCTTGCAAAGATTTCACAAAAGTATTCGCCAAGAAATATCTTGGATAAAAAATGCAGAGAAAAAAGCATTCACCAGGCCACATATTTTTCTTCGCCAGCCTCACCACGGCTATATACTGAATCCAGACAATTGCGATTTGAGCCGATGACTAAAAGTCAGCAATCTGTCAGGGGAGAAGTACTGATTAAGAATCAAGGGGTAGTTGATCTTGTGATTCGCGATTTAAAAACCTCCGCAGACTGGATCGCAGTGCGCTTAAAGTCTCAGGGGGAGATTTCACCGGCCTTCCGCAGCTCTGGTAGTCCAGGGAATTGGCGTGGCGTTATTCCGGGATTATCCGAAGCTTCTTTGTTGATTGATTTTGATGTTTTTCATCCCCGGGTTTCTTTGGGATCATTTCTTGAGAGTCTTTTTATCTATTCCAATGATCCTGCCTTTCCGCTTTATCGGATTACCATCGAATCAGAAATAATCCTCGATACTTCGTTTCAGCCAAGAATCCCATTTTCCGATTGAATCTTGGGTGACAAAGTGGTTATAATGCCATTATGATCAAGACTGCTCGAACAGTTTTTAGTTATGCATTCATTGCCATCATTTGTTTTCTGGGCACATTTCTTCTAGTCTATTCTTTTGAACAGAGAGAGATTAAAATCCAAAAGAATAATTTTCTATCTCGGGTTAAAATTCTAGCTTCTACGATTGATCTGGCTGATATCCAGTCATTGACCGGCTATCAACGAGATGCCGAGAAGCGGTCATACCAAAGAATTCAGAAACAGCTGACTCGCGTTATCCGTTCTAATCCTAAGCTGAGATATGCATATATCATGGGCAAAAGAGATGATGAGATCATCTTTCTGGCCGAGAATATTTCAGATGATATTTCTGAAATTGGAGAAATTTATTATGAAGCCTCAGAAGAGCTAAGAAGTCTCTTTGAAGGAGGAGAAGGCTTTGTTGAGGGACCCTTGGCCGATCGCTGGGGAAACTGGGTTTCGGCATTGGTTCCGATTAAAGATCCCAAAACCAAAGATGTCATTGCTATTTTGGGTTTGGATATCGATGCGTCTATCTGGGAAAAAGATGTTGCTTATCATCGATATTATGGTTTGATTATGGCCTTTATATTTCTGCTGGTGGTTTTGGTTTCGATCATCCTTAACCGTCGCTGGAAGATCATGAATCGCAGGCTTCAAAAGAGTGAAAGACGGTTCATACATGTTGCCAATGGAAGTGGCGATTGGATTTGGGAAACGGACATGCAAGGCCAATATACGTACAGCAGTCCCGCCATCAAAGATATTCTGGGGTATAAAGCGAACGAAATAATCGGAAAGAAATATTTTTATGATTTTTGTTTTCCGCAGGATCAAGATGATTTAAAGCGAAAAGCCCAGGAGCAATACAAAAAACAGGTAACCCATTTCGAAGAGATCGAAAAACGCCAGCATAAAGACGGACATGAGGTGATCCTTCATATTAAGGGATTTGCCGTTTTTGATAGAAAGGGTAATATGACGGGTTATCGCGGGGTTGATCGAGATATAACTGAAGAAAGAATCAAACAAAGGGCTTTAGAGAATGCGACGAAAGATCTGGAGATCAACGAGCAGGCCCTACGAGCTTTATTGAAAGACATGGAAAGAACAAATAAGGAGCTCAAAAATACGCAAGATAAACTGATTCAGACGGAAAAAATGGCGACGATAGGAACATTTTCTGCCGGTATCGCTCATGAAATTAAAAATCCTCTAGCTATTATCATGCAGGGCCTGGAGCGTATCGAAAAAGATATCCAAAAGGGAAAAACCTTTAACGACACTTATTTAACTATAATTCGAAATGCGGCCGTCAGGGCCAATCAGGTTATATCTACCATGCTTAAGTTTTCTCGATCAGCAAAAACAGAAATGCATGCAGTGGATATTCACCAGGTAGCGAGGCAGGCCCTGGAGCTGGTCAACAATAGAATCAGAGATCACGCCATTAGCATTCATCTTGGCTTCGTCCAGGAAAAAATCAAGGTTTGGGGGGATCCCGTTCTTTTGCAACAGGCTTTTCTTGATTTAATGGAAAATGCCGTAGACGCTATGCTTGACGGAGGAACGCTTACAATCAAGTCATGGATTGTAGCCGGATTCGAAGGGGAACCTGGGGAAATCTCTATGGAGTTCAAAGACACAGGTCTGGGCATACCGCAAGAGAATATTCCCAGAATCTTTGATGCTTTTTTTACCACCAAAGAAGTCGGGAGAGGAACGGGGTTGGGTTTAAGTACTGTTTATCTTATTATTGAACGGCACAATGGCAGGATTTCAGTGAAGAGCGAAGAAGGTAAGGGGACCACCTTTACGATTATTCTGCCACTAACGGTAGAAGAATAGATAAAAACAAAGGAGGTGTGAAGTGAGCGAGAAAAAGAAAGTCGTAATGATTGATGATGAACAGGATCTTTGTGCTCTGGTAAAAGCTAATTTGGAGGAGACGGAGGAGTTTGAGGTTGTAATCGTGTCCGATTCTATCGCCGCCTTGCAAGTATGCGAAAATGAGAAGCCGGATATTATTCTAGTAGATAATGTGATGCCTCAAAAGAAAGGCTCCGAACTTGTCAAAGATTTTAAAACAAGTGAGATTCTTAAGAAAACTCCCATCATTATGGTCAGCGGTAAGGGAGAGATGGTTTATGCTAAGGGTAAGAAGCAGTTTCAATGGCTTCCCAATAATCCCAGAGCCCGCGAACGGGGCGAAATTGTTGAAGGGAAAGATCCCGAAATTCTATCGCAAGCTTACCAGGTGGATGACTATATTGCCAAACCGTTTGCCACCGATTTATTGATCGATGTGATCAATGAAGTTCTAGAGAAAAAAAGAAAGCAGAGACAGGTCGAAGAGAATGCCGGCTAAATGACCTGCCCCGCGATGAATACAAACAGTCAGCTGATTGACATTTCCGCTTTCTTCAATATCCCTTGGTTCTTTTTTATACCCCCTTTCGTAGGGATTGCTACGGTAAAGCCATTCTTCTCGGATGTTTGGCTTGGGTTTATTTCGGAGTAATCAGATAAATTTTCATAGGAATTTTTAAAAGGATTAAATGATAGAGGTCTTTGTTGTTGATTTCATTTTATGGAAGATTATAATAAGATTATAAAGAGAAAAGGAGGAGCTCATGCCAAAGAAATCAAGGCGGTTATTTAGTACCAATAAATATGAACGGAAAATTCTGGGTATTGTATTTCTGGCCTCGACATTTCCTGTTCTGATTCTAACCGCCATTTTCTATTCGATCCTTTATGACCTGGCCCAGAATCATCTTTTGTCAAATTTTGCCCGCCAATATATAGGTCAGTTTTTTAATCTGACGATGGTCTTATTATGCTTCTATTTTCTGTTTGTTTTTCTTATTGCCTATTATTTCACCCACAAGCTGTTCGGTGTTTTTCCGCGTTTAATTCGAGAGCTCGATAGACGTATTTCCGGTGAAACAAAAGTCCGGATATCTGTGCGCAAAGGTGATTACCTCAAAGAATTCGTTGATCGGGTGAATCTCTTAATTGAAAAATTACCTTAACAGTCAACTCCTTTCAAAAGACTGTTATAGTTTGCAGATCTTCCCATGAATATCCTGAGCCAGGTTGTTAATAAGATCTCTCTGATTAAGCAAATTCCATTATTCAGCAAGCTCAGCTGGTTTGATCTCCATAAAGTTGCTATTGAGTGCGAAATTGTGCATTATCGGCTGGGTGAGATTATTTATCGAGCCGGGGATCCGCCAGATGCCTTTTATTGCTTGATATCGGGCCGAATCAGGGCTTTTAACTATCCGGACGATTCAGAGCACGCAGTTAGCGAGCAGCTTTATCGGGGTCAGTATTTTGGCATTATCTCTCTTTTAACAGGAGAAAATCATTCTTTGACGATGGATGTTTTGAATGATTCTGTTGTTTTGCGTATTGAACAGGACCATTTCCAAAGACTGATCAACCAAATTCCTTCCCTGGGCATTGACTTAAGTCATAATCTATCCCGCCGGGTTAATCGCAGAGAGAAAGAACAGAAAACTATTTTTGAGAGCACGATTCTCTCGGCCTATGGGTCTGTTTCTGGGTCTGGTTCTTCAACCTATGCAGCTCATTTAGCATGGAGCCTGAAAGAAGAAACAGGACGAAGAGTTGTTCTGGTCAATATCGCTCAGGATCAATATCGGCAGTCTCAAAGAGCCGATCAATTACTGGGAATCCAATGGCGCGCTGAGCCTTCGATGATGACGGACTTTCTCAATCGTTTTCATGAGTTTCGGCAAAAAAGTGATTCCTCACTCGATAAGGTGCATACATTATCATTGACATTTAAGGCTGCCGAAGGGAGCCTCTCAGGACGTATCAGCGAGTTGGTGAGTTTGCTGGCCAATGATTATCATTTTGTGATTGTGGACCTCCCCAATGCGATGGATGAAATCGTCAGGGAATCTTTAATCCAGTCCGATTATGTACATCTCATTACAGGCCACAGCGAGAAAGAACTTAAAAAGACGAAAGATATCATTAGCGATTTGAGGGAATCCTGGAAAACGAATTTCCTTCATGAAAAGATTAAGGTATTTGTGCAACCCAACACAGAAGCAGTCTTAATGTCTCATAATCGCATCAATCACTTGCTTGGTTTTGAAATGGAGTGTGTTCTTCCTCGAATTGAGGCTAAGAGCCATCTGAGAAAAATCGAGTCGGATAACTTTTTATTTCTTAGAGCCGAACAACAGAGCCCTTATGCAAAAACCGTACGCAAGATTGCCAGAGAGACCGGAGGGGTTTTGGTCGGCTTGGCTTTAGGAAGCGGAGCTGCTTTGGGACTATCTCATATCGGAGTCTTAGAGGTTTTGGAGGATAATGATATTCCTATTGATGTGATCATCGGCAGCAGCATTGGAGCTGTGATTGGGGGCCTGTGGGCTTCAGGAATGAAGGCCAGGCAGATCGAGAAAGCAGCTAAGGAATTCTCAACTTGGCAAAAATGCCTCAAATTAATTGATCCCATTTTCTCGAAAGCGGGCCTGATGGCTGGCCGGGGGATCAATCGTTGGTTAAAAAGTAAAATAGGCGAAAAAACATTTTACGATACCCAAATTCCGTTTAAGGCAGTGGCTTTCGATTTAACCAAAATGGAGGACATCGCAATAGATGAAGGGACGATGGTGGAGGCAATCCAGAAATCGATAGCGATTCCGGGTATTATCAAACCGATTACGGCAAAAGAGAGGCTTTTTATTGATGGCGGTATCATCAATCCTCTACCGACGAATTTCTTAAGCGCTTTGGGCATCAAAAAGATTATTGCTGTCAATGTGTTGCAATCCCCCGGTGATTTTCAGACTATTTATGAGAAGTTTTGTGCGGATGAGCAAAAAGCTTTAGAAAGACGATTTCTTTCGGCTCCGATCAGTTATCTGGGTATTCGATTGCGGAGACTGGCTCTAAGAGTGTTTTCACCGAATATCTCCAGTATTCTTGTTCGCAGTTTTCAGGCCAGCGAATATACCTTGGCTGAAGAAAGTGCCAAAGCGGCTGATGTCTTGATTCATCCGGATTTAACGGAGGTCAACTGGCTTGAACTTTACCAGGTGGACCGGATTATCCAGAAAGGACGCGAAGCCGCCCAGAGGCAGTTAGAAAACATAAAAAATCTGCTTCAATAAGGTGTTTTCGTGTATGATAAAGGTATTGATTATTTAAAGAAAGGAGACTACTTGTGATTATATCTAAGAAAAATTTTTTCGCTCCCGTTTGGCTCATCTGCCTGGCTCTTTGCTGTAATGGATGTGTGGCTTTAGCTGGCGCGGCCGCAGGGGCCGGGGGTGTGGTATGGGTTAAAGGCCGGTTGCAGGAAGAGCTGAACTACTCATTGGATGAGGTTTATCAGGCCACAAAAAACGCCATTGACCAGATGAATTTGCCTCTTTCCATAGACCGCAAAGACGCCATGACAGCGAAAATCGAGTCAAAATTTTCGGATGGGACAAATGTTTGGATTGACCTAAAATATCTTGCGGCGAAGTCAACGGAGATAAAGCTAAGGGTGGGTGTGATGGGAGATTTAACCCGCTCAAATAAGATCCTGGATCAGGTTAAGAAGAATCTCTAAATTCATGCCGGATTAACCATGGATTATATTTGTGATATTTGCAAAAAGGCTGTTAAGGGCGATGTGAAGACCTTTATTGATCACACAGAGGGGCATATCGTGGAGGCCATAAAAAAGAGAAATCCGGATTGGATTCAGGAGGATGGCATCTGTCCCAAGTGCTTGGAATATTATAAAAATCAACTCAAAGGAGACGATAAATAGTTATGCCTGAGATGTTTAATCAGGAGATTATCGAGCGCCCTTGGGGTAATTATTACCGGCTTTTTCAGGAGTCTGGTGTTTGGGTTAAGCGCGTGGAGGTCAATCCTGATTGCCGGATTAGTCTTCAAAAACATCTCAAACGTTCTGAGAAATGGATCATTGTTAAAGGAACGGGTCTGGCTATAGTCAACTCTAATGAAACCTTGGTTCAAGCCGGTAGCGTTATCGATGTTCCTCTTCAAGCTGTTCATCGAATCGGCAATCAAGGAAAAGAGCCATTAATTTTTATAGAAGTGGCCACAGGATCATATCTTGGGGAGGACGATATCGAGCGTCTCCAGGATGATTTCCATCGGCCAGAATAGGTTATATTGTTTTTAAACAGGAAAAGGATTATGAACTAATGTTCATAATCCTTTTTTGGTGCGCTTGGCAGGGCGCACTTACTAAGGGGGTGAAAGACCCCCGCTACGATTCTCTTTTTTTAAACTGGAATAAAAAGAGATAAAATATCTTTGAGAAATTTAAACAAATATGATATTATGAGCATATGCTTGTTATAAATAGGGTATTATTATGAGCATAAGTTCAGATAAAAGAATAAACAATTTACAAGGATTGCCTTGCTCGCAGAGCAATGATACCATCCAGAAGGAGGCTAAAATGAAGCCAAAAGGACGACCAAGAAAAGCAAGAATAATTGGTCAAAATCCGGGTATCGTTCAATTTAGCCCCAGGGGAAGGCCGGGACGCCCTGATGAGATAACGATCCAGATTGATCAATTTGAGGCGATCAGATTGGCCGATTGCGAAGGCTTAGACCAACAAAGGGCGGCACAAATAATGGGGATATCGAGACCAACTTTTGGCCGTATTTTGAGGGAGGCTCGAAAACAAATTGCTATGGGAATTGTCAAAGGCAAAATCATCAGGATTGAAAAGATCCAAAAAGAAAAATAGTAAGATAGGGTAATAGAGATTACGAATGTTGATTAAGAGAAAAATATATATTTGGTCAAAATATACGTTTCAGTATGAACAAAAATTAAGAGAATTATGTGTAATTTTGTTGATTGTACAAGTACCTATAATATATGTTATGTTAACTAGTTATATTGAGAATATTGGTCCAAACCCCATTTATACAGGTATTTAGGACATACTTAAATAAGCTGTGGATAAAGGAGCGAAAACTTACTTAGTTTATAATTGATTAATCAAAACTCTAAGGATAATGCGGTTTATTGATAAATATTATTCTAAAATGTGGGTAAGTATAATCTCTTAGTCATTAGTCAAAATTGATGGCAGAATATGCTGTTTTTAAGCATCATCCTCTCTCTATCTATGTCTAATGAGTAAAAACCCGGAATAGATTAAGTAGCACCTATTCCGGGTTTCTATTTAGGGCTGGATTTTGGTCAAAATTTGATTATCTGGGGCTGGCGGTCATTGGGGGTCATGGCCTCGATATGGGTTGTTGAAACTTCTAGGGTCTGAAAAATCTGATCATCCGGTCCACCGGCATATTGCTTAAGCTGAGGTTGATTATCCCAAATTAATTGTCTCACCTGAGGATCATTGTTTATTTTCGCTTCACCTGTGATCCGGCAAAAATCCATTTTCCGATCTACAAAACATAATTCAACCCTGGGGTTTGCTTCGATTTGCTTGAGGCTTCTGGAATGAGACATAATCGCCATCAGGACTCGACCATCTTCACTGACATATGGCGCTACGGGTCTTACTCTGGGTTGATTTTCTTCCGTGGTAGCCAGAAATCCATAACCAGAATCTTGGATGAGATCCAGCACTTCTTGTTTATCCATAAATACCCCTTTCCATTAAATGATTATTAGTTCTTGGATGTGAATTTGGCCGATCCCTTAAATTCATGATTATTACGAGAGATAATTTCCGCCATAATAGAAACGGCAATTTCCTGGGGTGTTTGAGCTCCGATATCCAGTCCCGCGGGCATTGATATTTTCTTTAAAGTGCTCTGGGGTACTTTGAGTGCCCTAAGGGCCTTGAAGAAAACCTTGCGTTTTTGAAGGCTTGCCATCACTCCAACATAGCCGGCACTTGAGCGAGCTGCGATTTTCAGGCATTCCAAATCATGCTCATGTCCGTAAGTGGCTACCATGACAGCTGTGTTGCTGGTCGTATCCATTCTTGATAATTTGCCGGCAAAGGGGCCGCAAACAATATGATCTACATGCGGAAATCTCTTGTTATTCGCTAGATCTTGACGGTTGTCTAAAATCGTGACTTTAAAACCGGCCATCTTAGCCATTACGGAAAGCGGTAAAGCAATATGGCCGGCTCCGCAGCAAATAAGTCTTCGGCTTGGCAGAAAAGGCTCAACAAAAACCTTTATTTGACCACCGCAGGCATATCCCTTTTGAGAGGTATAATCATAGGTTAAGAGTTTCGTTTTGTTCCTTCTGATGGCCCTCAAGGCTTCTTTTTGGGCCTCTTTTTCATACCCTCCCCCTCCGATTGAACCGAAAAGGGAGCCATCCTCCAGTACCACCATTTTAGCCCCGGCTTTGCGAGGTGTTCCCTTTCCGGATGCTTCAATAATAGTAACAAAGGCACATTTTTGGCCATTTTTGACAGCCTTAACGGCTTTCTCAATCAATTCATTCATATCTGATGCTGGCTTTAATGATTTTTTGTTGATTAATTGGTCTATTCTGGTTATCCGTAGGCGTATTTTCTATTTTTTCGACCACATCATAACCGCGCACAACTTCTCCAAATATCGTATGACGCATATTAAGCCATGGAGTGGGCGAAACCGTAATAAAAAATTGACTGCCGTTTGTATTGGGGCCTGCATTGGCCATGGCCAGGAGGCCTTTACGGTCAAATTTCACATCGCGCTTAACTTCATCTTCAAATTTCCCACCCCAGAGACTTTGACCGCCGCGACCGGTTCCGGTTGGATCGCCGCCCTGGATCATGAAATCTTTAATAACCCGGTGAAAAATGATGCCATCGTAATAGTTTTTTTTGACCAGTCCAATCATATTCTCGCATGTTTTCGGGGCGACATCCGGCCAGAGCTCAATCTCAATAGTTCCTTGGTTTGTTTCAAGAATCACGTTTGGTCTTTCAGAAATAGAGGCTGTTTCGGAGACATTCTCGACATCCGAAAGGATATCTAATACTTTACTCTCCCCCCGATCTTCTTGCGCTTGTGAGCAGGAGGCTAAACTTGTTCCCAAGATGAGTGCTAGTAAGCTGACAGATAATTGTTTCACCATTTTCCATCCTCCTATTAATTATTAATTAATTCTCTCTTGGTGGCTGTCGAATGACTTTAAGTTCCCATGTTGATTTCTTCTCTGGAGTTTTGGATTGAGTGTTCGTTGATTGTTCTTGATTTTTTTCTTCCTTATTTGATTCATCTTGGGATTCTTCTTTCGGTCTTTCTTCTTGAGGGTGTTCTTGTTGCGTTTCTGGCTGTTGAAGCGGTTTCGCTGATCCTTGAAATTTTTCTTCGGTCTTTGATTGAGCCGCTGATTCTTGCGGAGCTTCTTGAGGTTTTTGCTCCGGAGGCTTCCCGGGTTTTTTTTCTGGCTTAGCGGGTGAGTCAGCAGGTTTTGGCTCAGGCGGTTGTGGTTTTTGCTCTTCATGTGCTTTTTCCGCTGTTTGCGGTTTGGGATCTTTGGAAGACTCCTTTTTCTCTGCTTCTATTTTCTTGTCTTGATCGGAGGATGGTTTTTCTTGAGGGGAGCTCTCTTTTGGCTTATCTTCTTGTTGCGGCTTGACTTCCTCTTGCGGCTTAGCTTCTTCCGGCGAAGGGCTTTCTTTAGCTTCTTTGGCCGAAACGATTTCCTTAATCTTTTTTTCGTTTTCATCAATCTCTTTTTCTTTCTCAAGGATTTCTTTTTCTTTCTGAGTTACCTTTTGTTCCAGCTGCTCGATTCTCTTTTTATAATTGTTTGCTTCTGCCTGGGCGGCAGAAGCTTCCAGCCCGGCCCTATGGATTTCTTCTTTGGCGTCTTTAAGTTGTTTTTCAAGACCGTCTTTGGTTTTATTAAATTCTTTTTTGATCCTCAGTTCATTATTAAGGGATTTTTCCGTTCTTTTAAGTTCTTCGCAAGTTCTGTCGTGCTCTTTTTTGAGTTGTTCGTATTTCTCTCCTAGCTCACGCAAAGCTTCTTCCTGAGAGATTTCCTTTAAATCAGGCGAGAGTTCTTTTTCTTGAAAAGGAGATGTTTTGGGTAATTTTTCCGGGCAGGGATCTGGAGCTTGAGCCTGCTTTTGATTCTCTAAAATTGATATTGGGCTCACTGCGGGACCTTGCTGGATATTTTTCTCCAAGCGATCCAACAGTTTGGGGATTTCTTCATCCGTCGTCTTGGAGACACCTTGCTCTTGCTCTGGTTTTTTATCTCCCGTGAAAAAGAGTACGATGACAAAAAGTAGTCCTCCCGCGAGAATAGATAAATAAATGATCACAACAAAACCACTTGCCTTTTATTGACAGTTTCTAAGACACTCTTTATAATGACGGCTATGATTTCCTGTATTATTCTATCCGCCGGAGAAAGCAGACGCTTTGGTTCGCCCAAAGCCCTTGCCCGATTAAACGACGAGACAATTATTGAGAGGACACTAAAAAAATTACATCCGATTGACAACATTAAAGATATCATCCTCGTGCTGGGCCACCAAGCCCGGCAAATAAAAGATTCAATATTTTTCAATAAGCCAAAAATAAAACTGATAACCAATAAAAATTACCGACTTGGCCAAACATCATCTTTCCAAGCAGGACTCGAAGCAATCGCTCCTGATTCTTTTGGCGCTATGTTGCTTCCTATCGATTATCCTCTTATTAAGGCTGCCACCTTAGAATCAATGATCCGTGAATTTGTAAAAAGGCGATCCTTTATTCTTGTTCCCGCTTTTCAAGGTCACAGAGGTCATCCACCTCTTTTCCATCGCGATGCTTTTCCTGGCTTGCTAAGAATGGACACTTCAAAAGGGATCAATGAATTCATCAGGGCGAATCAGGATCGCATTCAAACCTATGAAATTCAAGACCCTGGTATTGTTGGTACATTTAATACCCGGCAAGAATTTCAGGCCCTGACAAAAAATTTTACTGATAAACAATGACATCTGCCATGAAGTTAGCGCGTACATTCGAATTTTCAAAAATCTTCGGCTTAATGCGTGCCCAGCGCCCCTGTCCGTCATTTGTTTGGATATTTGTGACGGCATCTCCGCCGAGAATCCCGGCTTCATATTTTAGTTTTTGCAAAACCCTGTCCATCTTTTGATTTCTCTCCGCGTTTACAATTACGATGCCGATGACCTCATGAGATTTCTGAGCATTTTCAACATAATTGACTTGATCGGCTTCTTTTGGGGGATAATACTTGGCACTAGTAATATCCGATTGAATACTGTAGAGACTGCAGGCCGACAATGTTAGTAAACACAAGATCAAAATAGGTATCATTTTCTTCATTACACCCTCCCTTCTATTGTTTTTCATTAAGAGCTTTCAATATTTTCTCCGGCGTGATCGGTAGATCTTTGATCCGAACACCGACAGCATCTTCAATCGCATTGGCAATGGCAGCGGAAGTCGGCAAAAGCGAGGCCTCTCCCATGCCTTTGGCTCCAAACGGACCCTGCTCGTCTTGGGTTTCAATAATGATTGTTTCGATGGGGGGAGTTGAAACGCTTCGGGGAATCCGATAATGAGAGAAATTTGGATTCAACAGACGTCCGTTTTTAAATTGTAAATCCTCGTAAAAAGTGTAACCGATTCCCATGACGATGGATCCTTCAATCTGACCCTCGACACTCTGGGGATTAATAGCCTTGCCGACATCATGGGCATCCCACATTTTAAGGACCTTTACCTCCCCTGTTTCTTTGTTGACTTCCACTTCGGCGATTTGCGCCTCATAGCTGTAACTGGCCGAGACATTTCCCTCGCCGGTACGAAAGTCAACGGGTGTTGTTTTTGGATTATAAGATCCGCGGCCGATAATCTGCCTTCCATAATTAAATGAATAACATATCTCAAGGGCCTCATCAAAATTCATGAGAGGCTTTTGATCGCTTCGCTGAATAACTTCTTCGGCGATAATATCAAGATCTTCACGCGCGCATTTTTTTTCTTGCGCGATGATATCCAGAATTTGATTTTTGGCATCCCGGGCGGCCAGTTTTGTTGCGTTTCCGGAAATAAAGGTAACGCGCGAGGCAAAACTTCCGGTATCAAAAGGCGTGATTTCAGTGTCGGCGGCCTTGCAGCGAATGCGCTCAAAACTGACTCCCAGCTCGTGAGCGGCGATTTGAGACAAAGCGGTATTTGATCCTTGCCCGGTATCGGCCGCACCGGTAAATAAATAGACCGAACCATCCTCCTCCACTTTCACGATGGAACCGGCCGATTCATGCGACTTATACATTTTGGATCCCATCACATCCGCCGCGATGCCAATGCCGATACCGCGGGCGATCTTATTCTGCTGATTGTATTTTTTCTTCCATTGAGCCTTTTTTGCGGCTTGTTCAATACATTCTTTCAGGCCGTTACTTGAGATGATCATCTTATTGGCGGTCACCATATTCGGTTCGGTGATATTTTTTAGGCGAAATTCAAGCGGATCCATGCCAATACCACGGGCCAGTAAGTCCATATGAGATTCAATAGCAAATCCGGATTGGACGCCCCCAAAGCCGCGGATTGCTCCGCTTATAGGATTGTTGGTATAGACACGGTATCCGGTAATACGAAAATTCTTGATCTTGTAAACCATAAAAGTCCGCATCATAGCCGCGGCCATGACGGTAGGTCCGTAACTGCAATAGGCCCCGCCGTCAGCGATGATTTCACCGGAAATGGCCATTAGTGTTCCGTCTTTTTTGACCCCGCTTTTTAGTTTGTATTTCATGGGGTGTTTCCGGCGGGTGAAATTAAACTCTTCGCTGCGATTTAATGATATTTTGACCGGAAAACCACCGCATTTTTTTGATAGCAAAACAGCCGCAAAATCCATGGGAAGCATTTCAAGTTTTCCGCCAAAACCGCCGCCCACGGCCAATTTAATGACACGAATATCATTGAGTTCCATCTTAAGGCACTTGGCCATGGCCTCGCGCACCTTAAAAGGAGCCTGGGTTGATGTCCAGAGCGTGATTTTCTCTGAAAAGGTTTCAAACTGCCCAACGCTGACATGCGGTTCCATACAGCAATGAGCTGCCGACTGAAGGGTAAAAACATCTTCGCGGACATAATCGGATTCCCTTAAAGCGCGCTGGACATTGCCGAAGTTGGCCGGCAGCATAACACTGATATTATTGCGGGCCTTGTGAATTTGAGGGGCCGTTGGTTTCATGGCCTCGTCTGGATCAAAAACAGCGGGCAGTTTTTCATACTGGATATCAATTAAGGCAATGGCCTTTTGGGCTGTTTCTTCGTCAATGGCGGCCACCGCGCCGATTTCATCACCTATATAGCGAACTTTTTCCGCTTCCAGAGCCATCTGATCGACGGTTTGAGGGAAGAAATACTCATTGGAGCCAAACTTGATCTCATAAGTATCTCGAGCCGTGATAATCGCTTTGACCCCAGGAATTTTTTCGGCTTTCGATGTATCTATGCGAATGATCCGGGCATGAGCATGAGGAGAGCGAATCATCTTTCCGATAAGCATTCCCGGAACCTTCAGGTCAAAGGTATATTTTGCTTCTCCGGTAACTAACCCTCGCCCGTCGATACGGGGAACGGGTTTTCCGACCGGATTGATTAATTTCTTTTTTTGAGTCATGATTTCAATTGATCGGCCGCTTCTTCAACCGCTTCCATGATTTTAAGATAGCCTGTACAGCGGCACAAATTTCCATCCAGGGCCCGTTCGATCTCTTCTCGGCTTGGATTGGGATTTTGATCCAGCAATGATTTCGTGGCCATGATCATACCGGGTGAGCAAAATCCGCATTGGACAGCTCCTTTATTTAAAAATGCCTCCTGAATCGGATGAAGCTTTTCCCCTTGAGCGAGACCTTCAATGGTGGTAATTGTTTTCCCTTCAACTTCTTTTGCAAGCGTCAGGCAGGAGAGAATTGATTTCCCCTCGACAATAACCGTGCAGGCTCCACATTCCCCCTCCTGGCATCCGGCTTTGGTGCCTGTTAGACCAAGGTGGTCTCTTAAAACCTCAAGCAGTGTTTCGTGATCAGAGATGTCTAATGTGTATTCTTTATTATTGATATTGTACGTCATTATTTTTGTCGATAATAATATCCCGGAGAACTTTTTTCAATCCGACTTTAAATGCGTTTTTTTTAGAAAGGGTATCTGCCTGATATAAAGATTGATCTTGATGACCCAGAGCCTGATCGAGAATTTCTTCTTTTGCGGGCTTATCCCTAAGGAAAGTCTCCAGCTGTCGATCTCTTTGGGCAAATTGAAGACCGTTATTGATAACCAGCCGAATTTCTTTAAATGTTTGATTTTCCACTACAGCAGTGCCAGCGATAGAGAAAAGCGGAAGATCCACCGGTGATCGTCGGCTGACGCGATGATAAGAAAAGCGGTTAAAACGATTTGGGATTAATTCAATTGTTTCAAGAATACCATCTGCCTGGCCTTGCCGATTTGAGAATTCTTCTGCCGGAATCCGAATCTTCTTTGAATTTCTTCCTGCCAAATAGTAGGTAGCCTCAAGAGCTATGCAAACGCTGGGAAGCTCGCTCCAGGTATAGCGGCCCGTTAGATTTCCTCCGATGGTCGCCATGTTTCTAATAGGTTGAGTCGCTATTTGTCGGCAAGCTCTTGCCAATAAAGGCGCATTTTTGTTAATCTCCATGCTATTGATCAGTTCTTGCAAAGCGACCATGGAGCCTATCGTCAGTTTATTTGGTTTATAATTAATTTCACGTAACAAGGGTATATGTTGAAGGCTGAGAATATGGGCAGGCGTTTTTAAGCCTTTTTCTTTTTGGGTTTTTAAGTTTTTTATGACAAAAGTGCCTCCTGCGCAGATCCGCAGATCCTTGTGATTTTGAAGGATATCGAGCGCCTTTTCTATTGTTTGGGGTTGGTGCAGTTGAAATGGATTTAATAGCATATTGAATCTCGGAGCTTTATTTATCGTTTATTTCGCTCAGGGCTTGCTCAACGATCGCTAGATCCCAGCCATGAGATACCAATTCGTCTTTCAGATGAGTCTCTGTCTTTCCTTTCCAGTCATCATGATTCTTTAGATAGAACTGTAATACTTTCAGGTTAAAAAGCTGATGTTTTGAAAGCTTCCATTTGACAGGCTGCTCTTGGTCTTTTTGATTGAGCAGAAAAGCAAACAAGCCGAAAACCATCGGAAGGCAAAGAACAATGAGTGTTGAGACGGTGTCAAACGTTTGGCTTTGGCCAAATAAATAATTGGCGCCACTCCAAATAACATCAAACACATAATGGGCCGCAACGACGGCGATAATACCGAAATGAAGAAAGACATAAGCCAAAAATAAACCCAGCAAGGAGACTTCAATGCCCCTAAACCACATGGGAAAAATAGGATATGTTGTGTGGCCAAATCCCCAGAATACCGAAGAAACAATGATAGCAAGAATAAGACTTTTCGTCAATTTTCGAAACCAGCTGATCGCAAAGACGCGGAAAACAATTTCTTCAATAAAAGCAGCCCGGAAGCTGATTGCAAAAACAGCTAAAAAAGGAAAATATTTTGTCGATAAATTGGCTAGCTGGATACGCTCTGTCCATACTCCCAGATATTGATAACCAAGCTGAAATACAAGGCTTTGAATTCCAAGCATAATCAGGGCAATTAAATAACCCAGACAGATCATTCGAAAGACATGGCGGGTTAGGAAACTGGAGCGGGCATAATGCAAAAACGAGCGTCCGGGCATATCTCTGCCATATTGATCATAGAGTGATTCTCCGGCAAGACCGGGCATAAGGATGGCGACTGTCACTACGAAAATCGTTAGGATCACTCCTACGGTTAAGCGCCACAGATAGTTTGTAAGGTTTGATGTCGTTGAATAATGGAATAAAATTCCTTTGGCGCTATTGAAATATCCCAGAATGCTTAATAAGATCAAGGCTAGGGTCAAGATAATAATGAATTTCTTGATGACCTGCATGGAGAGATGGTGGCGCCGGGATATCACGAGGAAAACACCCGCGACAAGCATGATATAATAGAAAATATTAAAGAGTGTGAAGAAGCTGGAGCCGATATCCTGTTTTTTAGAGAGCATGCGCTCGAATTTCTCTGGCACCTCAAATAAGGCCCTATTAAATCTTAGGATTTCGTTTCCGCTGATAGTCATAGTGATAAACAATTGCCCTCCCCCGCTGTCTTCTTTCTCGCTCCAGGGGATATAAATATCTTTCTTTTTCCAGCTGAAACTGTAGTCAGTGCGGTTGTCCTTTTTATTTTTGGATTCATCGTAAAGGATGTATTGATCTTCCGTGAAATCAAAGTGATCTTTTAGGAAATTTCTGGCAGTTTGCAGGGCCTGTTCTTGCGAGGTTTCACGGCGGGCTTGCGTTTCAGGAATAATATGACGGAACTCAATAATGTCTCCGTTCGATGCACTTATCGATAGTAAATATTCTTCTTTTTCCAGCTCTTTGAAGAATCTTATTTTCCAGTAAAATAAGTCGTATTGATGTTGTTTTAAGAATGCTTGCTCTTTCTTAAAACCAAGAGCTCTTTGAAGAAATCTGTCCGTAGACACGTCACTTTCTAATACAGCCGCGGAAAGAAAATTTGAGGGATTGACATCATAGTTTTCCTTGAGAAAAGAGCGCGCAGCCGATGTGGCCCGCTTTTCAGAAATGCTTAAATCAACAAAAGCGAATTGGGGATAACTGTAATGAAACCAAATGGCAATACTGATGAAAGTTAGGCAGCAAAAGACAATCCATTGCTTGCAGGTGGGATTTCTTGGATTTTTTGCGCTTAAAAAAAGATTCATGAAATCCGGTGGAGGCTAAAAACGCATTGCTCGACTTTCTGGCGGTCTTCATCAGAGATATCAGTAAATTCGACACCCGCTTCGTAGCGCTTATGAGCCTCCTCACCGATAGAAAATTCCTGAATCCAGACAATCCGGCCAGTTGCGGTGACCTTACCGGCCTCTTCGGGCAGGCCAATATCAAGACCGATGATGGTTTCGGGTTCAAGAGGCTCTTTCAAGATGACGCAGATTCCTCCGGTGCTGATATTTTTCGATGAGACATGTTTTTGCTGTTTATGACGGGGCAGGACTTCATAATCGACATTCACATTAACATTCAATCGGGCGAATCTTCTTCTCTCTTTTCGTATATTGTTTTTATAATCTGTGCACATAGCACTCTCCTGGTATGGAATACCTTGTCAATTCCTAAGTTAATGTTTATATTTCTAGGAC
>CAYZIY010000012.1:0-52931 GCA_964478715.1 uncultured Planctomycetales bacterium | reverse complement strand
ATAAAGGATCCACATCTTTAAACTGTTCAGGGTAAAGCATCTTGCCTATGTAATAGGCGTTAGCGAAAATAACCTCAAAATTTTGGTTATACGAGTTAGAGGGAAAAAGAAAATAGATCTCATTATCGCGCACTGCTGATAATTTTTTATACGCTGGGTCAGTTTGCAATTGATAAAGCGCGTTTGTTTCTGCCCCCAATCTGAATGTCGCCACATCTAGAAAAATGATCTTCGGATTCCAGATAACGATCTGTTCTTTGGCGACATTAGCATAGGATAAATTTTTCCCGGCTGATACAGCCGCCGCGACATTACCGGTATTGGTAAAGACAAACGGGATAAAAGAAGGATCGGTGGATTGAAAACCATGGGGCCCGCTCTGCCCAAGCCCTCCGATATAGCAGGATGGCCGTTTATCCTCCGGTATGCTTTGTGTCCGTTTTCTCAAGTCCTGCTCTAAAAAATCAAAATATGTGATCACAGTTTCCGCGCGTTCAGACTGCCCGATAATTTCGCCCATAAGACGTAACGCACTGTTGAGGCGTGCCCTGTCATAGGTGAGATTTCCATAATCAAGACAAATTACGGGAATACCGGTTTTTTCCTGAAGCTGATCCGGGTCGCTGCCCCTGCCCGCGCAAATTTTAAAGATCACCTCAGGCGCCGGACTCAAACCGGCAATAAGCTCCGCGTTATCATGCCCGCGAAATTCACCGAACAGCGGATACGTTTTAAATTTTGGGTTGGCAATCGCGTAAGGACGGGCATCTATATAAGAACCCCGCAATTCAATACTATCAACCCCTACAATGCTATCCTGAGCGTCTAAATAGGTAAGCAGGCGCAGGCACCCCGCACCGGAACAAATCACGCGGGTCACATCCTTTGGAATCGCTACTGTCCTTCCGGCCGCGTCTTGAATGATTTTATTCTCTTGAGCCAGGGCTATCCCTGAAGCGAAATTCATGAAAACCGCACAGGATAAACCGAACAAAATCAAAAATATATAGTTCTTAATAAATGTTTTTGTATGAAAGAATGCCTTCATAATCTTTTCCCTGCCTCGAATCGCGTTAAGCAATCCAATAACGCCTTGATTATTCCTTGATCGGCCATGTAATCGACCTTCTTTTCCTCAAGACACGCCGACTGAATCGCGGCTTGAAATTCGATAATTCCAATGATGGGAACGCAAAGCTCATTAAGCCGCGTCGTTATCTGCTCTTTTTGGTCTTGCGAAGATACTTTATTAAGGATCGCGCCACTAAAAACAGCCCCTGTTGATACTGATAGCTCCATCGTTTTCTTGGCAAGCTGTATAGATTCCAAGGACGGTTCGACCACGCTGATAACACAATCTACTCCAGCCTCTACACCTCTTCCAAAGTGTTCTATCCCCGCCTCGGTATCGACCAGCATAACTTCATTTTCATCGAGATAAAACTTCTTTAAGAACTCTCTGGTTACCGCTCCCATCGGACAGGCGCACCCATCCAAGGCGTGGTGTATCTTACCCGTCGATACCATCTTAATACCGTTTCCGTCAACAATATAGCCGGAGGGAATAGACGCGCTGGTTATCTTTTCCATTTCTAATACAGGCATCATCGGCTCTTTTTCTCCTTTAGAAAACCGCGCGGCCATTTTTTTCTGCACATGCTTTTTGCCGCCCACGAAGTCCATAAGAGGCTTGGGCGGCATATTAAGCCCCAGCATCCAGAAAAGGCCTGTATTGGACTCGTCTGAGTCGAGCACAATTACGTCTTTGCCTTCCCGCGCAAAAGCGCGCGCCAACACACTTACCACTGTGCTTTTGCCGCTTCCTCCTTTGCCGCACACGCATATTTTCATAACGTAATCTTCCTCTCTGCTTTTGTACTAAAACTCAAATTTCGCTCCCGCGGTAACAATCGTCCCCGGAGCGGTCGTATCTCCGGAAGACAAAGAACGGAATATCGGATATTCTTTATTAAAAATGTTTTCCACGTTGACATACGCCCTAAACTGATCAAAGAATTTACGCGAAACTGCCAGGTCCACAGTAAAGTAGTCGCCTGGCTTAAAAGTATTTTCGCTGTCGTAATAGATACCTGCGTAATAGTTACCTGTCAGAGATATATCAGCAAATTTGGGGTTCTGATATCGCAACCCGCAATGAACGCTGTGCCGGGGGTCATTCGATAAAAAATTGCCTTCGAGCGCGGCGTCATTTGTGTCTTTTTTGATTTTAGAAATGTTATAAGTATAATTAGTAAAAATGTTGAGGTCATTTATGACTTGCCAGTTCAGTTCAGCTTCAATGCCGTAAATGTCCACTTCATTAATATTATCAAGCTTATACTCATATCTGGTTTTGCCGCCGCTGAATGTGCCGGTTCCCGTAAGACGGTCTCCGATATAATCCTTGGCAAACGACTGATAGAATGTTAATTTGCCTAAAAGATTTTCCGTCAGAAGGCGCTCCGCTCCCAAATCATACGACCAAATCTCTTCGGGCTTTAGATCGGGATTGGCTTCGCGATAATACGTCCCGCCGCCGCGCACATGAACCTTATAGAGCTCGAACAAGTTGGGAGCGCGAAAACCTTTTCCACCCGATGCCCTAATCGTAGTTTTCTCATCCGGATGCCAAGCAACCCCCAGCTTGGGAGAAAAACTGCTTTCCGTATTACTGTCAAATTTATTGTTGTAGGCGGATTTTCCCGCGCTGGCGGAGGTATCCCGATTGGCTCCATCAAGAGTTTCGATCCAGTCATACCGGGCGCCAAAATTAACAATAACACTCTCTTCTAAAAAACGCACATCCAAATTGATAAATGGAGAAATAAAACGCTGCTTACCTTCGGCTCCGGCATCCCTTGTGCTGGCGACATATTCATTATCGAAATCCCAGGAAGCCTCTTTGTAGGCGGTGCCTAAAATGAATTTCGCTTGTGAACCGAACGGTACGGTTCCCTGAAAGTCAGCGCCCCATGTAGTCGTCGGCATCTTTTCCATTCTTAGCAAAGACGTATAATTATCGGACGCGGAGTCCTGATAGGCAATCTTATCCGCGCGGTTTAAATAAACCAATCCACTCAAATCAAACGATTCCCCTGCATGTTTGTAGTTTATCCAGTACTGATCAAGCGTTAATTCATCGTAGAAAAATTCCCGCCCTTTTCCTGTTTCGTGATCATAATACAGCGCTGCAAAAGATATATTAGACGCTGGGGTTATATCATAAGACGCCTTGCCAAAAACCTTACCTGCTTTACGATGTCTTTTGATATTATAAGATTGGGGATCTTGGGTCATATAAAACCCGTCGCTTTCCTCGTACCCGCCTGATAACAGAAAACCAAAATCTTTAATCTTCTGGCTATGGAAACCATAGCCGCTGTAAGTATTAGCTGTTCCCCCCTGCCCGTGAATTAATGTCTGCCGTTTATCTTTCGGATTTTTAGTAATAATATGTATAACTCCCCCCAACCCCTCGGAACCATAAAGCGCTGAGGTCGGACCTCGCACTATTTCAATGCGCTCAATGGCTTCTTTGGGGATATGCCCCCAGGCTACCCAGGCAATAGCATTATTGAAATTATCGTTCTGTGGAACGCCGTCTACCAGCACCAAAACCCGGCTTTGGCCGACACCGCGCATTACCAGAGGATTAACGATACCATTGGTTTGCAGGCTGTAATGCCTGAAATTGTATACACCGGGAACACTGCGCACGATATCTTCAACGCGATCAAACGGAGAAGCCATAATTTCATCGCTATTAATTACGGTGACATCCTGTGAGGCGTCAAAACGTGAAATCTCGCTTCTTGTAGCCGAAACAACTATTTGCCCCAAATTGAATTGATTATTTTTGTTTACATCTTCTGGTTCGGCAAAACTATTTTGCGCGGCAGTAAAAACCATAACCGCAAACACAAAAACAAAAATCCTTTTAACCCACATCGTGGCCTCCTTTTGTTTATCCCTTAAGTCATAGATGTGGTATAATTTCTATGGGCTTAGGGATGATTATTGCTGTTCCTTGAGTTCCAGCGCCCCGCTGCCGCTTTTCCAGAGTTGGTCAGCGGGGTCGCCATTTATACCTCCAAGTAGCACACTGAAACGCATTTATGTTAACACTTTCCTTAATATCGTGTTACCATATTTCAAAAAAATTTTTATCCTAAAGTGCTCATCACCAGCTCACCGTGTTTCATGCCTTTTAACCCAATAAGCCTGTCTGCGAGTTCTTTTAGATCCTGCGCCTTCCCTTTTAAGGCTATTGTCTCAATACAATTATCGTGATCAAGATGGACATGCTGGGAAGACAATACTAAATTCTGATATTTGTGCTGGATGTCCACAGCTTTATTGAGAAGATCCCTTTTGTGGTGGTCATAGACAAGGACAACACAACCGCTGACAACGCGGTTTGTGTCCCATTGTTCTTTCGCGAGATTGCGCCGGATGAGATACCGTATGGCCTGGGAGCGGTTAGGCAGTTTATGCCTTCGAACCAAGTCATCCAGCTCATCTAACAAATTATCTTCTAGAGATACGCCAAATCGTTTCATATTAATGTGTTACCTTTCTGAATAAATTAACACAACTTGTTTTAATGTCAACACAATTTTTTCAGATAATTTTTATTGATTTCAATTTGGCGGGGTGACTTCCGGATTCTCGAACCCGGGGTTTCCAGAAAAAAGGAGCCGATTTCCCGGCGCCTCCGGTTAGGGACAGGGTTGACTTTAAAATTACCGAAGAATTATGCTTTATCATCAAATTCTCTGGCTCCCCAAGTAGGATGTAGAATTTTTAATTAAAATATGAAAATATGAAAAATTGATTTCCCTTAACTTGAAACGAATGAAATATTACACTTTAAGTAGCTTTATAAGGGTGGCTACTGCCAATGCGGGGGCCGCCCATTTTTATTTACCAAAATAATACCGGGTTGCCCTAGCAGATCCCTCTCGGACAACAATCTTTGATTTAATAAGCGGCACGATCAGTTGGTTCACTCTTGCCCGATTGACCTTAAGCAGCTTTCCGATTTCAGAAGAACTCAAACTTCCATGCATTTTTAAAAACTCGAGAAGTTCTTCCTGCTTTGGCGTAATAGCAATCTTCGTTTTTGAAGATACTGAGAATTTTGATACTCTGGAATGCATTTTTCTTAAAGTTTCTAAAATTCCCTCTGCCGCATACTCAATCCAATAGGTTAAATCATAATCCAGGTCTCGTGCTTGCTGGATTTTATCATAATACTTCTGACGGTTCTGTGCGTAATAATCATCCAGAGATAAAATATGTTGAGGGTCAAATCCGCGTTTATAAAGGACCCATTGTGCTGCCGCCCTGGCTAATCGGCCGTTGCCATCCGAAAAAGGGTGGATGGAAACACATTGATGGTGAAAAACTGAGCTCACAATAATAGGATGAATATTGTTGCTCTGATTAATCCAACGAATCAAATCTCTAAACAGTTTTGGACTTGACTTCGGGCTTGCTGCAGTATAAATAACAACTCCTTTACCGTTGACAACATAATTTTGCTTCGTTTTATAGCGGCCGGCTTTAGAATCAGGAATAAGGCCCGCAACAATCATTTTGTGTAATTTTAGCAATTTTTTCTCGGTTATGGATGAATTGTAATTTTTAAGTATCCAGCGAAGAACTTCAATATAATTAGCTACCTCTTTTTTCTGACGAATATCAGCATCGATATCCCTGTTTTCGCTTAAAGCAGACACTTGAGCCAAAGACAAAACATTTCCCTCAATCGAAGTGGAAGAGTGCGCATTCCGGCTCAAGGCCTCCCTTTGCAGCCTCGCGACTAACGGAAAAGTTACCTTCGCTTGTTCGATCTTGAGCGTAAGCTCCGTTATCTCCTTAACAAGAGAAAGAAAATGATTGGAAATTCTATAATCGGGTTTATGCATATTCTATCGTATAGTTATCGTATAGTATATTGTATAGGGTAACATGTGTTTTTGCCGTTGTCAACTTAACACTCTGGGAGGGGTCTATTCTGCCAATCAAACATGAAACTGAGAGTATTTTCCTAAACTGATCGCAAATAATTGGCCAAGTGGTTTCATGCTAATTTTGCCTATAAAGAATACTCATATATGTCGATATATGCTGAAACCTTTGGCCTGAAACCAGAAGCCCGATTCGAGAGTCCCTTCGACAGGCTCAGGGTTTATTGGCCTCAAAACTCTCGGGATTTGGCTAACTTTATCAAACCTTGAAGATCTCCGTGAATCAGCGATAACTTCTTGGACTTGCTCCATTTTTTAATCTGGGCTTCACGTTTTAATGCAGATGACATGCTCGGGCAGGATTCTTGGAAGATTAGTTTAATAGGCGTGCGGCTTCTGGTATAATTGCACCCTTTCTTATCATTGTGCTCTTTTACTCGTCGACAAATATCATTTGTGACGCCAGTATAAAGAGTCTTATCCTTACATTCTAAAATATAGACATGCCACATAAAAGGAATTATATCACACCCTTCGACACAGTTCGACTCCGCTCACTGCAAGAGCTCAGGGCTCTGGTGAGCACGTAAAAAGCCCCTCTTAAGAGGGGCTTTTTACACGCCGAACCATGGGGTCGCAGGGGTTATTCCGTGCGAACCGCTATTGTAAAAACGTTTGTCAATACAAGTTGCCAACGAGCCTCTGCTCATTTTACAGGCTACTGCCTTTGACTTCTTCCTACTTTTTGTCTGAGGTTTTGAGGCTATCTTTCCTTCCAAATTCTTAAGAAGTTTATTATTATAACATTCATCGGCTATCTTTTTCAACACTTCATTCCAGACGCCTGCGTTATGCCCCCGATCAAAAGGTCTTCCAAAGAGTCCTATTTTGAGCTTTCCGATCCCTCTCTTTTTGTCGGTGATTTCGCAGATAACTGAATTGATTAGGCGGGGTATAAGGACTTTTATGCGCTCTTTCTTCTCCTTGTTCATCTCATAAAAATCGTTGAAAAGTTGAAGAGCTTTAATGTATTCGTGGGCTGTTCCTGCCTGAACCTTTTCTGACTCAATTTCCTGCTTCAGTCTGTTTTCTTCATGAGATAATTCCTGTTCTTCCTGATTCAATGCCTCAAGCTTATCTCTGACAGCGCTCACAGAGGACATCCCTCCTCCTGCAAGAACATCCACTAGGTTAGAGATTTTTGTGCGTACATCTTTAAGGCTTTCCTGAACTCTGTCCAAGTCTCCTTCAAGAACAACTAACGTGGATGCCGTTGCTTCATTTGCGCCCTTAACAATCTTTGAAACAACCTTAGAGTCCAACCGTAAGTGCCTAAGTATCTCAATGATTGCCTCATCAACGGCTTCTGCTGACAGATATATCCGTTCACAATCAATGCCGTTCGTCTGGTGCGCCTTAAGGCACAGGTAATAAGGATAATACTTTCCGCCTCTGCCTGTTGCTGGTCTTGCGATCATACTTGAACCGCACACGCTACACTTAAGAATGCTTTGCGCTAAATATACGTATTTTGGACTTTCACAATTTACGCTGTGACGGCTCTTCCTGTTCATTCCTAAAATTTTCTGAATAATCTTATAATCTGTTGAAGTCCTAATCGCCTCCCAATTGCCATCGCAAACTTTTCCATCATGCTCCTGTTTGCCAAGATATCTGACATTTTGAAGAATTCGTGAAACTTGGGGCTTAGAATACGTTTTTCCCTTTGGAGATTTATAGCCCTTTTTGTGAAGTGCCTTTATGACTTTATCAACACTTTTGAGTCGAAGGTAAGTCTTATCAATAAAAGCAACATGCTTTTTATATGTGGGGTCTGGTTCAAAGGTAGTCTTGCCATTGGAATCCTTTGCCTTTCTGTAACCAACAGGTGGGGGGCCGATTGGCCTGCCTTGCTCAACATGCCTCTTCACAGTCTCCATACTGTATTGAGCGATGCGTTCTGCTTGCCACTGGGCTAAATTGGCGTGTTGCCTCATGACCATTTGCCCGTCGGGGGTAGAAGCGTCGATATCCAAATCAAGACAGACCAGAGCAACGTCATTTTCGTTAAACTCAGCAGAGATATCGATGTAATCAGCAACGTTTCTAGCAAGACGGTCAAGCTTAGTAACCAAAACAACATCAATCATCCCAAGTCGCGCAAGCTCCAATGCCTTAGAAAGCCCCTTTCTTCCATCTCGCTTCGTTGCAGTACGCCCCTTCCGCTTCCCATCTGCATCTTCATTTTCGACAAACACGTCAACAAGCTTCCAATCCTGCGGAGCATGAAGACTAGACTTTGCCCTAACCCAATTTTCAAGCACTTCCTTCTGATGATCCAAAGACTCCCCAACCTTCCTTGCCTGCTTATCGGTGGAGACACGAGCAATGCCAAAGACACGGACGACTCTGGAATCCTTGAAACTATGAATTGTTGTGACCTGCTTCCAACTTCTAGATTTCTTAGCCATAATGTTCTCTCCTGTTTCGCACGAGTAACATTATAGCAAATTTTCTTTTAAATGGAATCATTTTTTTCCTGAGCCTCTCTGCAAGACTCCGCCCACAAAACCCCAAACATCTCAATAAAATCCCGAAGCCTTTCCTCTTCCGTCATCTGAACATAAGGATTGCTTGAATTAGAATACAGCGCAGAGTCAGAGCTGGCGTCTGCAATCTCGACAAAGAAATGCCGGATTACCTTTCCGCAAACCCTTTTTTTATTCTTTCGCTGATTCTGATTTCTCATTGTTTTTTATTGGGGGTTATTAATTGTTCACATATGTTTACTATTTCTTGGCATAGCATTGTTGGGACTCGGCTTCTTTCTACTGCGTTTTTTAATCCTTGAGTGCCTGTTCTGCTTCCCCTTGGGGATGCGTCATGACACAGGTCGCCACATTTGCATGGCGGTTTAGGCCTCCATGCTGTACAGTTTGTCCATATGTCTGTTGGTTTCATTCTCGTGTCGCCATACTGGCAGTATGTCACTGTGTTTTTCGCCAGAGCATCAAGTATCGGCAATTTTCTCATCATGCCACGTGGATTCTCTATAAACCAGAATACAGGCCGTGATAGCATTATTATTTCAAAAGTTTTCGCCACTAACCGTGTCGAGTCTTTTGCTTCTTTGCTTGCTTCGCCGTTTTTCCAGTGTTTATTTATGCTCGCCACACTGAAACATGTGCATGGCGGACTTGCCCAAATGACATGAGGATGAAACGGGATGTCGCTTAGCTGTAATTGGCTTATGTCTGCGCATAAGTCTGGACTAAGACTTTTGTTGTTGTCTACTGAAAACACGTTGTGCCCTTGCTTTCTGAAAGCATCTGTTATCATCTGCGTTCCAGAAAAAAGTTCTAATACGCTTAGTTTATGGGTCAATCATGAACAGTCTCCTTTCTTGCAATTTTCAGCTCTTGCCTGCCCTTACCTTTTTACTTTTAGTTGTACAACCTTTCCATCTCGGAGAATCTTCGTTGTTCTAAGTTGCTCTTTTGACATATTTTTTATTATTTCTTTAAAGGACTTCATCGCTTCCATTGTTAGGCAGTATTGCATGTCTTAATCATCTTCCGATTCATCCCATTTGTCATATTTGTTTAGCAATTCCTTAACTTTTCCTTCTGCTCCGCTTTGTCCCAATTCGTCGAGTATTAGTTTCCTTAGGGCTCTAAATTGTTCTGGCGGAACAGATGCTTCTACGTATAGAAGTATTCTGTTTTTTGATTCGCTATAAATTTTGAGTATTTCTTCTGTTATGTTTTTCATCGCTATTTTTTTGCGTGTAATTTTAGCAATTTGTCCAGTCCGTAAATTCCATATAAGGTATGGTACCCGAAGAATTGAACGTTCTTGCTTTGTGTTAATTCTGTTTCTGGCTTGTATTTATTGAGATACTTTAGGGCTATGTATTGAACTGCATAGGGGTCATATTCGTATTCTTCGAAATATTTCCATATTCTGCTATTGAGGTATCTTTCGATTGCGTCTTCTTGCATTATGAAAAATACTTTTTCTATTATTTCTGGTATTCCTCCAAGAGAAATGTCTCCTGCAACTGCACATATTGGTTTAATGTTGTTATAGTTTGCCCCTAGCAATTCTGCTACTCTTGACTTTGAAACTTTCTTTGCTGTTTCGTCGTAAGGGATCTTTCCTCTAATGTCTGGAAAGCTGAGATACATTTCGAACCAGAATCTTCCTGCTTCATTCCATAAATCATCCGGCTCTTCCATAACGATTTTCTGGAACTGAAAATTTTTTCTTACTTCTTGAAATGTCGATGTCACTTCATTTGCAATGGATTCACTTGAAGTCTCTTCGAGATACTTTGCTATGAGGACATCAATTTTTTTCTTTTTTTCATCAGACAAATTTTTGTCTACTTTTTCTTTTATAAATTCGAGTTTCACGGCCTGCTCCTTTCTTTATATTCCTAACGTCTTTTGAAATGTGTCTGCTATTTGGAGGTCTCGTTTGATTACTTCTTTGATTTTCCCGATGAGTTCTCCGGGGTTTGCGTTTTGCATTGTTTCTGGAAGTCCTCTACCTTTGATTGCTTTGTATTCCTCTGTGAATTTGAGCCTTTCCAAGCTATTAAATTCATCTCCGATTTCTTGGCGCAAAATCGTATCCAAACGATGCTCTTCGCTTTGGGTTTTCATTGCTGTGCATATAGCCGAGGCTATTCCCAAAACTCCTCCTTCCACGTGTTTTGTTGATGCGTCGAAAGCCGAAAGTATACCGGCTATGGCATATTGTGAAAGTATCTGCTCTGCTTTTTGAAAAGCAAATGAGTCGCCTGAAGGGATTCCTCCTGTTTCTTTTTCATAAAACTGAACAATCCTCGTTATGAGCTGGTAAAACTCTTTTTCACTTGTTACTTTGGCAGGAAGCATTTTGTTAATTTCGATTCTTGCCCTGATATATTTTGCTGATACTTCTCTTGCTATTTCGTGCTCTACGAATAGTCTTTGTATTGCTCTTTTTGCTCCCACGGTTCCTCACCCCCTCTCTGGTTTATTTATCCGTGTCTATGTTTCTCAACCATTTCTACATATGTCTTCGCCCAGAAATCAATATCCTGAGCGATGTTAATAACTGCCGTCTTCTTTTTTTCTTTCCCGCCTTCCCTCATCCTTGTCTCAACGAGGTATTCTGCAAATATGGCTTTTTCTTGATAAGAGCACATGCTGAGATGTGTCCTTATTTTTGACTTGATAAACCCAATCCTTGCTTCGCTCAGAAGAGCGTGCATTATCTTTTCGCATATCCCATAAAACCCGTCGCCCTCATTATCAAGGGCGTTTTTAAATGCTGAATAAGCTTGGTTTCCGAGATACTGTTTTGCTTCCTCAATGCATTCGTCAAGGCTCTCCGGCACATATTTCCCTACCAAGAGGCATTGTCGCTGATAGAACCCACCGAGCGATTCGTAGAAATCTTTTGCCGATCCTATCTCGCTTTTGATGTCGTTTCTGCAAAATGCCTGCCTATGCACTTCATCGACTTCTAAAGCGATCACTTCCGGGTCGATTTCTGAAAACATTGCCTCAAACTTAGAAACAGTATTGGCTCCGTATTTTTTGTTAAGAAACTCAAGGAATCCTTCAGAGTATTTCATTACACATCGTCCTTTCCGAGTTCTAGGAGCTTCCGCTCTTTCGTTTTCGATTTGTGCTCTTTTTCGGCTCTCGCTTTTTCAATGTCTTCGATTTTTACGTAATTTGTTTCGAGGTTTCTCTGTATAATCCTTTTTGCAACGTCAGACTCATAACCTTCTCCTTCTTGATAGCGTGATTTAAACTTGAGGATGCCTGAATCGGGCGTCATCCCGAAACCTTCGCCCGGCTGAAGCGTCATGAATTCGTTCGAGTCGACTTTGCCTAGGAATTGTGGGTGCGCATGGTTTTTTGCCTGACGATAGCTTTGTTTAAGCGCAATTACTGAACCGAGATTTCTTAAACCAGCTTTTAACTCGTCGCTGAGTTGCTCTTCAAAGTGATACGACAAGGTGAGCCATATCTCATATTTTCTGAGAGCGACAACTGCGGATTCAAATGCTTTTGGAGCACTTCTGAAAAATTCGTCAAAGTAAAACGATACAGGGTGAAGCTTTCTTTCCTCTTCTGACCATTCGTTTCTTGATTTGGCCGCCGAATTTATGTCATCAAACAAGCATCCCGCAAGAAATCCTGCCGGATGCGCCCCTATCGAGCCTTCAGAGAATGTACAAAGATTGATCCTTCCGCTATTCATGATTCTTTCCATATCGAACTTGTTTTCCTTAATGCTGAATATATTCTGAACTCTGCTATCAACAAAAAACGCCGTGAGTTTTCTCAAAGCAATTCTCTTAACTGATTTATCCATATTAGGGAAATCAGTCGTCCAAAATTTATGCACCTCAGGGTTTTTTACATACCTCAAGGACTCCTCTCTAAACAGATTGCCTTCTTTACCTTCTGACAAAACCTTCCTTATATCGAGAAGTACAGCTTCGGGATTAGAAAATAAAAGGTGAAAAGCATTCCTGTGGATATAGCCAATATTTCCACTCCATTCATTCTTTGAATACTGGCTTTCCATATGCCCTGTCCTGCTATCGACCTTTTTATCAATATTATCGTTTTCGGATAAATAGACAGGGTTGTACGCCGGAGCATATGCTTTAATGGTCGGGTCAAATAGGTCAACATGCTTTGCCTCATAGGCGCTAAGCCCGTTAAGACATTTAGAATAGGCGTCTTTGCCCATTTCAAAGAGTATTACTGACATAGTTTTGAATTTCTTTTTCATGACAGCGCTATTCCTTTCCAGCCAGTCTTTTTCTTCTCTCTATATCGCTGAGAAACATTTGGACAATCTGATTCGATTTTCCAGAACCGATAGTTCCTCTGATTTCAATGCCTCTCGCCCTATAAGAATCACTCAGGAAATATGGCTTGGTTTTTCCTGCAAGCATAATGTCGCCAACAAAAACACCATCTGAGCCAGAAAGGCTCTTGGAAAACTTTTGCGTAGACGTTGATATCCCATACCTTCCTTCCATAATGTCATGCGGAAGCGGAATCGGTATCAGCGACGATAACTCATCAAGGGAAAAAAGACTTCCCGCCCTATAGCTTTTTGCCTTAACAACCATCTCAAGCATCCCGTCCTGTCCCAGAACTTTCTTATAGTCTTCACCTTTAATGTGACTTAATCTTTGCCCTCTCCAAAACGCAGAGTTAAGCCCCTGAGACATGCTTCTAAGCACGTTTGCCCTTTTATTCTTCTTGCACACAGCTCCGACTCTGATTAGTGTCGCAAGGATAGGGAGGTTGACTTTCTGAAAAACTTTATCTGAATGTCCTCCCCCGAATCCTGCCTGTTTCCAATCTCTTATCACATGAACCGGCACGCCTCCCTGCTTTTCTGCAATACTCAAGCTGTAAATATTATTATTCCAATCGCCTTCACAAGGCGTCGTAATCACGTCAAAGAATGCATACTCAGAACGTGTAAGGCCTGTGCTTATAGCCTGAAAAAGCGGAGTTTCTACTTGTTGATTTATAAGCGTTAAACTTCCCCAATATGGAACAGGTGTAAAATATTCAACAAAAAACAATTCGCCATCCCCACAAAGAATCTGATTTTTTAAATAATCAGTCGGCAATGTCTCAATTTCGCTGTCCTGAAAAGCTGATAAGATTGCGTTTTTTGCGCAAAAAACATCTTCCCTTCTTACGCCAATCACGAATGATATTTCTCTACTATTCCCACCAACATGTATCCTAATTTGTTTGCATGACCCGCATAATTGATTAATGAATGACTGTTTTATTTCACTATGCGAATTCTGTGTATAAGGATTCTTTGAAAACCATACTTTGATGTATTGCAACTCAACTTCCTCATCAGCAGGAACACATATTGGAACATCCTCTTTGTTCATCGGGTTCTTTCCGAAATCCATCAGGCTATAAGGCGTAAAATATGGCTCAATCTTTACAGGCGTATCGCTGATTTGCGGCGAGCATCCTTTGAATCCTTCAGAGACATAGCTCGCCTGTTTCATAAACGACATGCTGTCTTTTACAAATTCATTAATCATAAATTTATTAGCCGAATTATAAGGATTCACTTAGCCTCCTTAACGATGCTTGTTTTTCCCGCATTATGCGGATACCTTGTCCATACTTTTGCAAAAGCACCCTTTTCATATACTTCTTTTGTCGTCGAAAACCAAATCGGAAGACCCACATCCTGCTTCTGGCATAACCCCAAAATGTCATCTATCCTCTTCTTTGTAAGACATACCCACAGAAGCTTAAACCCGGAAAAAGAATAGCCAAATATCTCGTCATATCGCTTAAAGTTTTGTGATTCCCAAAAATTGTTATATGCCGACAGCTTGGTTTCCACGTTTTTGTTACTGCCTGAAATTCTTCTCAATGTCAGGTTGTCCCTGTCGATTTCACAAAACATCAAGGCCTTCTTTTTTGCCTCAGTGTTCTCAATGCAAAGCGACAAGTCCGGGATGAACGATACTCTGCCGACGTATGGGAGATATTCGGTTTCGGAAATCATTTTTTTAGGTGATTTGCTGTTCATTGCTCCTCTTAAATCAGAAATCATCTCGCTCTTATACTTGTCGTTTTTTTCGCAAGCATTAATTACTGCTATTGCAAAATTGTTTATTTCTAGCTGGTGCTCAAGGTGCATAGTTGACTTTGGATCAGCACACAGAATTTCATCTTTGCATATCAAGTCTGCCACTTGACTCTTCTTTCTTTTGTTGATAGCAAAAACTTTCTGCTTCCTGCCTACGCCCCGCTTTCTCGAAAACGAGACAAGAAGTCTAGATTTCTGAAATAAAAGCGTGCGTCTTCGGGAGCATTTGTCTCCGTATTCCGTGTCTGGATAGCAGAGCTTTCGGACTTGCTCGTTTGTAAGCATCCCTAGCTCTGCCATCGCTGATAACATCTTTTTATCTCTTTCAGTAATATTAAAACTCATGTTTTTTTAATATCCTTTTTTCAATTTGTTTGACTTATCAAATTCTATATCTACAAGAGAAGGCCACGAATATACACATTTGATTGATCGGAATTTAACTCTGACATGTTCTTCAATTTCAATAGGTTCTATGTACCCGCAATCTTTCGGTTGTGCTCTATTGGCAAAAGTATTTACAGGTTTTACTTTTTCATTTTGGATGTGATATACAGGCGCATATATTCCTGAAGGCCATCCTGTACTGTAGTAATCAAGGTATCGTCTTGGGTGAAACGAGAAGCAATCACATACTTTGCGGTATTCGTATGAAATATTTGCTGGTTCAAACTTGTATTCAAGGTCGAATCTTATGTCTACAGAATATTTTTTTATTGACTCAATTCTGTGCATCAATATTATTTGCTTTGATCCATGAGTTCTTAATTCGCAACGGTTAACTTTGTTTTGAAATTCAACGTATTCGTATGGAGCAATGTTTTGACATATCTCAAGGAACATAAGCCCCATCCAGTCGGCAACTTCTTCACATTGAGACCTTGATTCGATGATAATCTTTTCTCTGCGAATAACAGGAAGCCTTCTAGTATGTGTTTGTGTCGCAATGCCCATTGTGATTTCATAAATTTTGTCCATGATTTATTCATCCTTTCTTAGTTTATTGATTGCCCACATTGTTTTGCCTTTGATGACCCGCCTATATACATAAGTTGTTAAGCTTCCCTGCTGAATGACTGCGAGGCTGACGTTTTGCTGTATTGTATGCACGGCGATAGCGTTTCTACCTAGGTTGTTGATGTCGAACACGGTCAAGTAGCCCTTTTGCAACAAGGGGTCGTCTTGTCCGTATGTGTTTTTAATTTTTTGAAGTAACTTATTTTCGTCAATCATTTCTCGCTCTCTTTCCTTAAATTACGGTTGAATATGCGAATTTATCCTGTATTGTTTTTTGTATTTCCATGGTTGCTATGGCGTCTCTTCCGGACGAATGTTCCATCCTGTAACTATGTCTGATGTATGGATTTTCCATGTGCTGTATTTCGAATCTGCTGTATATTGGTGATGCCTCTATGCATGTTTTGTTATCCTCAAAACTTGACAGGGGCAAAGACTTCTCAACATCATAGACTTTCGCCATTTCCTGCGGAAAACTGCAAGGCTCAAGGTCATAAAAAAACATTAAGAGAACATCCAAAACAGGCTTATCTGTTCCTTTGACTTTATGAACAAGCCGAATCAGGTCAGTATTCTGCGTTCTTATCTCTGATGTCAGTACAGCGTTTTGAAACGCAATGACTCCGCTGGCCTCAACGGGAAGAGAAACTTGTCTCCAGAAGTCGCAAACTGCCCTGATTGAGCTTTCCCGCTCATCAACAGACCGGACTGGGATGAGGGCAAGCCTCGCAACAGGTTTGCCCGTAAAAATCACCACCTGAGTGAGTTCAACGAAAAACTTAACAACTTGCATTTAATATTCCCTTTTTTTTATGCCTGAATTCATTTCTTCTCTCATTTCTTCTAATTTGATTGCTCCTTTCGTTTTTTGTGCGTTTTTCTGTTAATTAAAAACGCCAGACCTGCACATCTTCACCGAGGATTATTTCGGTTTTGTGCAAATCTGGCGTTCCTTTGTCGGTAAGTTCCAGACTTTTTTACTTATTTTTTGTCTTATCTGTTATTTTTCTTTTTCGAAGCTCCTTCTCTTGCTTTTGTTTGATTCTACGAAGAAGGCTCGGCATTTCGGCAGTATTTTTATTTCTACGACGGTTTGATATCCGTTCATAGACAGTTCGAACGCCGAATTTATTTCGCCTGAGCTTTCTTCGAGCAAAAGTTTTAAGATTTTATTAGGGTCTCTGTTCATTACTTCTTACCCGCCTTTTTGTGTATGTACTTTTCTGGATTTCGAGTAACCTCTTCAAGTATCGCTTTAACAACAATTCTTTCCCGATTTGTTGGGATTAAATGTTGCTTAAGGTTATTTAATAATGCATCTTCATCTGAAACTTTAACTAATGCACGAGAAGTGCTGACCTCAGGGGCTTTCTTTTTTTCAGGACATACATGTTCAGCTAGCCAATTGCCATCTTTATCTTTCTTTATTTTAACCAACATTTCCTTGTTCTCAATTTTTCCTTCCTTCCAAATCTGGTCAATCTCTTCCAATAGCTTTATCATCTTTATCATTTTTATTGCCGATATGTCCTTTTTCGCAGAGTCTCCGTAAAATCCTTCAAAAACAGTGTCTAATAGCTCTTGTGCTTCCTCTTCAGTTTTTTGTGGCATTGCTTCATTATCAACATGCTTGACATGCTCAACTTTCATATCTGCCAAAGAAAGAGTTCTTTCTATTTCCCATTTCTCTCTTTGCTGTTGGGGAAGGCTGATTCCTGCTTCGCATTTTTTTCTTACCATGTGAATTTCGTCAATCACTTTGTTTTCATAGTAATACTTGAATCCGCCTCCGCTTTTTCCGGGTGTGCTTGTTTTCTTTGAGTATTTGCTGACAAGCCCCATTGCTTTGTAGCGGTTAAACATTCCTATGGTGATTCCTGTTTGCGCCAATATTTCTGCGACTTCTTTCATGGTTTCTTTCTCCTATCTGATGTAAGTATACACGCACTATAGTGCGTTGTCAAGTGTTTCGAAGAAAATATTTTACAAAAATATCGTTAGTATTTCATAATTTCTTTATTGTTAGATAGTTAGGATTATTTATTTGTAGTCGCTCTTGGCTACAAAGGTATTTATAGCCCCTTTCCTTTTTCTTTTATTGGTGATGAATTATGGTTGGTCATTTGCATAATAGCGATGTTTTGATGTTTTTTAGGACGCATTCTAATAATGCGGGAGTTAAGCTGTTTGTTGCTGGCGAGCAGGGTTTTGTTGATGACTCAAACGAAGTTTTTGGGACGGCTTATAAGGATTTTTGGGATTACTTAAAAAATAATCCGGGGGACGATTCTTCTTTTACGCTGGAAGAATTGAGGGCTTTGCTAAAATGACGAATCAAAATAAAGCTTGCGAGAAATTGATAGCTGTCGGGATAAAAAGAATAGGGCGGACTGTTTTTTGCCCTGACCTGTCCACTCTTTCGCTGGCTCTTGGTTCTAAGAGCGTTGCGGGGAACCTGAATGCCTACTCTGTGAAGAAGCAAGCAGGCGAGGGTTTTCTTGTGAGCGTTGACACAATCAAGGAAAGGATTAAGGAGCTTACAAAAAGAAAAGAAAAAATTGACCAATACCTTCAGACCATGAAGCAGGTCGTTAGGTAGCTTCAGTATTTTTCGTGTTCAAATTCCCAGTCATACATGGGGTCGTAGAATAGTTTAACTGGTTCAATTTTCCCTGTCTCTTTTTTTGGGACTCGGTAGTAAACCCATTTTTTTCCTACGCTGATAAGGATTTTTTTTGACCAGTCATATTTTTCCATGTCTTTTGCTGAAACTTCCGCTGCTCCATGTTTTGAGTTTTTTACTTCTCTTCTTTCGGCGTCTGGAAAACATCCTGCGTTTCTGCTCATTTTGTTTGCCTCCTTAATTCTTGTTGCTTTTCTAGGTTTCGGATTAGCTCTTTTAATATTTCTATGTTTTGCTCTGTCGGCCTTATTTCTTGAAAGTTTTCCCAGTGCCTGACATCAAGAGCTGTCTCTATGTCTTCAATTTCTGATTCGCCTTCTTCGATTCTTTGGGCTTCTTCTTCGCTTATTGTCTGGATTTCTATCTGTTCGTCTAGTGCTATTGGGGTTGAGACCAAATAAATTCTTTGTTTTTCGTGTTTCATTTTTTCATGCCTCCATTGGTGTTGGTTCTGTTGGGTTTCGTATGTATTTCCCTGTTTCTTCTATGATGTTGTTCACTATTTTTTCTGTGCTGGTCAATACCCTAAGAAGATATCTTCCTATTTGTTCCTTGTCATTTGTGCCTATACACTTCTTGATGTATTGAAAGGTTGCGCCTGTGTTTGGGTTTTCTCGTCCCATGATTTCAGCAAGGACTAAAGCGGCAAGCTCTGCGGTCACTTCGTTGAATTTGTTTCCCTTTTGTTGCCTGAGCATTCCGAGCCTGTCTTGTGATGCGTGGGCTAGTTCGTGGAAGAATGTTTTTTCTTCCGGCGTGGCTAGGGCGATGTCTCTGCTTGATGGTCTGTAATATCCCATGACTGAGCCCTGAAACGATATGGCTGTTACGTTGATTCCCCACTTCTCCGCCACGTCTAAGAGCGGCAGGTCGGGAAGCTCTATTTCCTCGTAGTTGAGCTTTTGGCCTTCGGTGTCTTCTTTTCGGAATACCGGCACCGACCTAAAACCTGAAACGAAGTTTTTTATTTCAGAAAAAAATATAGGTGTTGTGCATTTCGGGCACGTTATTTTTTCTTGCTCCTTTTTCCTTCCTATGTCCTTGTGAAAATATTTGTGGCCGCATTTGCAGCGCACATATTTTCTTGTGTTTGGTGCAAGTATGTAAACGGCCTTTGAGCCTTTCTTTACATGCCTGCTTGCCTGCTTCCATTGCTGGAAGCCTCTGGCATCGCTTGAGCCGTTAAAAAAAAGAAGGAGCCTGTTACTTAGGCTCCATTTGTTGGCTGGCACGTCAAAGCGCGGGAAAGTTACTTCTTTGATTGCCTTTGGTATGTTTTCGGTTTTAAACAGCTCAACGATTTTAAGCAGTTGCTTTCTGACTTTCTGGTTATTTTCGTTTGTCATTTCTATCACCCGCTTAATATTCGCTTGTCAGAAGCAGTACGCCTTCAATGTAGTAAAGCTTTATTTCTGAGAGCGGGAAGTCTGTATACTTTATTTCCTGCCTTACTAAAACAGGCTGGCCGGAATCTTCCTTCATCTCAAGCACGGCGCTTTTTTCTTCGTTGTTTACATTGAGTGTCCAAATCTGAAACGGTGCTGTCTTTATCTTTGGCTTATGCTGGTAGCTTCCTATCGCATCTAAAAGCCAGTAGCACCCGCACCGCTCAGCCAAATACTTTACGCCATCGGTATAAACAAATCTCATCCAGTGGCGAAAATACTGCTCTGTTCCTGTAAAGCTTGCCAGCTCGCTTTTAATCTCTGTTTCTTGCGAAACATTTTTATTGTTGTTCTGAGAATCAGTCTTCTCAGAGGTTGGTTTAATTTGGTTCGTTTCCATTTTTTACTGCCTCTTGCCTGCAAGGTCTGACGCCTTGCGGGCGTTTTCTTTATCTTTCGCTTGTGCAAAAATCTATATAATTCCTGCATGTGTTTTCTGTGTTTGCCTCTTCTAAAATTCTTCTATGCCCGCAGGTTTTCGAATCATCCAAAGCAACAATAAAAACGCTGTCTTTATCAAGAATGACTTTCCATAAATCGTCCTTATCTTGAAAGTAATCCATTCCTTTATAGGTCTTTATTTCTTGCCCTGTTTTATTGGTTTCTTTGTTCATTCTTAGCACCTTTTTTATCCTTATTTCTCGTCGGCTTTTATGCCATTTTCTAATCTTTTGTAAAGAGGCTTTACTATATAAATGTTTCGTTCTTTGTCGTCGAGAAATGTTTAAATTTTTGTGGTAATTTCTGGTGATTTCTGAGCAGTATTTTCTTAGATTTTTTTGGTGTTGTCTGGGTCGGAGCCGAAGGCGTAGACACAGACAATAGTAGGGGATGTAAATATGCTGTAAGTAACTGGTAATACGTATTTTAAGTATTTTAAACTTTGTGACTTTTGCTACTTGTTTTGCTACAGGTTATGCCACAATGCATTTATCACAATTTCAGTGTAAAGTTTATATTCTTCTAATTCTTCACTGATAAGTAACAATGAACTTCAACAATGATTCACAAGGGTATTACAGCAATCCAATATTTGATAAATACCTTTATCAAAAAAGTCATCAAAACAATTACAACGCTAATCCGCATGAGCAACCTGAAGATAATTTCTCACTGGATGAAATACTACTTCAAGATTCAACCGCTCTGCTTGATAAAGTCATTAACACGGCATGCTCAATCAACTACCGCCTTAAAATTTATCATGATATTAATCAGTCATTGGATGAGCAGTGGAACACCCTCAGAGCTGAAGCCGGAGATATGTCCGCTTTTTATCCCGGTACGAATATGAATATTGAGCGGAAGAAATCTATGATAACCAAAGAACTCATGGGTATTGAGAAACAAAAACTTGAGCACAAAGTCCAATGCTGGAAAGACCTTGTTGCCCCCACAAATTACTTTGTTGATTTATTCCACAAACACCAAAGCCAGAAATCAGACCAAAAAATCATGAGGGAATAAAATGTTTCAATCAGCAACAACCGATGACCTCTTTTTAAAACTTGAACCTGAATGGGGTCGTGAAAAAGTTGAAAAATTACGCTTCCTTTACCAAATCGGGGATGAAGAACGAAAAGAAAGGATTCACAAGCTGCTGTCACTCTCTGCAAAGAAGCTTTTAAGAGATTCGTTCCTTCCCAATCAGGTACTACTGCCTCCTTCAACCCGTGAGGAATGTTTTGGCAAAGGCGACATCTTTCTAGGTGATATTTGTTACGGTAAAGACCGAATGAATCAGGATAGAATTCTTTATCCCCTCTATCTGGACTATGAAGACATAAAGAACCACATGATCATCACCGGACTATCGGGTGTCGGCAAAACAACTCTTGCCTACAATCTTGTTATAGAGCTTGCGCGAAAAAATCAGAACGTGATTATCTTTGACTGGAATAGAACATGGCGTAATCTTCTAACACTTCCTGAAAGTGAGAATCCCTTTATAAAGAATATTCGTGTTTACACGATAGGTCGTGACCTTAAGCCGTTCGCGTGGAATATGCTTTTCTCTCCGCCTCCTAACGTGAGTTTCTCCAACTGGCTTTCCATTGCCGCTAATAAACCTCTTCAAAAAAGTCTTCTGGCTGGACAAGGTGTCGCTGATTATATCGAGAACGAGGCGGAAAACCTTATGTACGCTTATCAGAAAGGCATTTTAAGGTTACTCCCAAATATTGAAGATATTCAAAAGAATGTACAGAAGCAACACGCACAGGCAAGACAGCTTCTCTGGAAACAGTCATGCGAGAGAGTCACTAAAGAACTAACCCGTCAATCAGTGAACGAGCTTTTCGGTGCCCGTGATCCTATCAATATTGCTGAAGACATACTGGAAAAGCCCGGAATAACCATTATTGAAATGGATATTGAAACACCTGAACACCTGCGTGTGCTTTTTCAAGAATTAATGCTTACCTATTCAGCTTTGTATTTTCTTCATAAGGGTGAAACCGATGAACTACGGACAGCATTTGTGTTAGAAGAATTCCCCAATATGCTTCCTAAAAGCAGTATTGAAAAACAGGTCGGCAGTGACATTATAAAAACGCTATTTAAAGAAGCGCGTAAATTTGGAATAGGCATTGTCGCGATAGCACAGGAAGCCAGTGAACTGCCGAATTATGTTGTGGGTAACGCCAAAATCCAAGCACACTTTGCTTTGCAGACAAAGAAGGATATTGACGCGTCGGCAAACAGCTTATTTCTAAGGCCGCATCAAATCCCCTTTATCGACCAAATATGGCGGGGTAACTGTTTAGTCAAGGTTAAGGGCAGGGTTCGAAATTGCTTGCTTAGAACACCTTTACCGCCGTTTAAAACATCTCTCACAGATCAGGAGCTTATTGATATTCAGAAAAAATGGCACGCTTAAGAATAGTTTATTCAGAAACAAACGGGCAACCGCTTGAGTATTGGTATCTGGAACGATCCGAATCTAAACGAGTCGAAAGACTTCTTAAACTCATTCCACGACTACACGCCTGGACTCCGCTCAAACGAATTACCAAAGAACTGGACGTATCAGCCGCCGCTCTCATCTCATCTTTGCGTGCCTTAAGAGGCGCGCTTTACATTGATAAAGATACATCTGTAGGAACAAAAATCATTGCTCAGTCTCCGATTGTGATGGTTTTAAAGAAATCATCCAACTTCAGTGCCAAAGCCGCAAAAGATACTTTCTTAAGAGCGCCTATCTACATCAAGAAACCCTAATCATATTCGAATTCTTGGGGATTATTAATATTTCGAATATGACTTACAAGTCCTAATCCTTTCATTACTACTTCAGTGTAACAAATAAATACTACCCCTGACTTACCCCTTTCCAATAACAACACAATTTGCAAAAGCATCACTTTTGCAAAGCACCACAACATTTACCCGAACGGTGCCGGGCAAACAGACAGAAATTGATTCCAGAGAACTGGAAAACCCTTTTGGAAAGGAGGTGCGCGATGTGTGAGGTAAACATTTACCTTACGAATCTGGCGAAATACAACGCCGGAGAATTATTCGGAAAATGGGTCGAACTCCCATTAACCGAAGAAGAGTTAGATGAAGAAATACAGGAAGTGCTCGGAACCGATGAAGAATATTTCATCACGGATTATGAGGCTCCGTTTGAGATTCACGAATATGAAAATCTTCGTGACTTAAACAGCTTTGTTGATGAACTTCAGAACAAATCCGGGTACGACTTGGAGCGCGTCATCTATCTCATAAAAAGTGTCTGTTACGACAGGCAACAAGCGCTCGAAAAATATGAGGATGTCGTCTTTTACAAAGATATGACCCTCGAAGATGTGGCTCGCGATTTAGTCGAAGAAGGTCTCTTCGGAGACATTTCAGACAACATCAAAAGCTATATCGATTTTGAGCTGCTGGGAAACCATCTCAGCATGGACGGCTACCACGAAACAGAACAAGGCACTTTTTTGTGCTCATAGGAAAGGAGAACATGGATGTGGATACCGCAGGAGAAATGGAACGGTGAAGAAATTTTAGATTGGGTTGATCTTAGCCCAACGGACATCTGGGTAAGTATCCCGGAAAAAGAAGAGAAAGGAGAAACCGTATGTGGAACAAACCAACAACAGAAGACCTTAAAACCCTTCCACCCCTCTACGCTACTGAAAACACACCACTAAAAGAAAAAGTGATTCATACGCACTTTTTCCTTGGAGGCTGTGATTGGTACGCTGCCGAATACGATCCTGAAAACCAACTGTTTTTTGGATTCGTGATCTTAAACAATGATTACGAAATGGCCGAGTGGGGATATTTCAGCCTTCATGAGCTTGCTGAAATAAAAGCGAGCTTTATGGAAGTTGACCGTGATCTTCACTTCCCGCCAACACAAGCCCAAAGCATTGCATCGATATGCAAAGCACAAGGCTGGCAAAGAAAGGAGGCTTTAACGACCAACTAAACAACAAATTGGGGGATGCAGATAACAAGGGTTATCTGCGAGTTAGGGGAGCTTTGGGGAAGGCTCCCCTCTTTTTATGGTTGCTGGATATCTTAAACCAGCCCCTCGAAAGGTTGCGAGAACCTTCTTACTCACCATGTTGTGAGGACACCAGCGGGGAAAAGCTCAAAACACCAAAACCAAAAAAGAAACCACTAAAAACAGCGAAAACACTGTCCCGGGCATGACACCAAAAACTGCCCTCTTTTTTTCATTCATTCTACAGAAAGGATCTCTGCTCATGAATATACGTGGCTATACAAAGAAAAAGATCACATGCAGTAAGGCGGTTGCTGAAATATGTTCGGCTATCCTCAATGCTGAATGTGAAATCGACAGGAACAAAGAACATTTTTGGAGCATCGGTTTAAATTCCGCTAACAAGATCAAATATGTTGAGCTTGTTACCTTAGGACTTTTAAATCAAACCATTGTGCATCCAAGAGAGCTGTACCGCATGGCAATCATGAAAGGCGTTGCGTCAATCATTGTTTGTCACAATCACCCTTCAGGTGATGTCAAAGCGTCTATGGAAGATATCCATAAAACAAAAGAGCTAACTAAAGCTGGGAAGATCATTGAAATCCAATTGCTTGACCATGTAATTATCGGTGAAGACAACAACAACCATTTTAGCTTTTCCGATGAAGGGTTATTAACCCCATAAAAACAAAGGAGTCAAAACTATGCGAGACATTACCCCTGATGAGATCAAAGTCTTTAGAGATATTATTAGCGGACAATTCCATAATTTTGTTTTACTGGCAACGGAATTTGACGGGATTAATACCTGCGTCATTGCCGCGCTCAACGGAGAAGAAGGCAACTACACAAGCAAGCCGCTTGCGGTCTTGATCAACAAGGAAATATTTACAAAGCTGATAAATCCCGGCAGCACACTTGTCGTCAACAAAAACCTTGTGCTTGAGTAACCTTTTGGGGCGGAGCTTATCCGCCCCTCTCTCCCCCCAATTGCTTCATTACTATTTCTGTATAAAGTTTTTATACATCCCTTTCACTTCTTTTGAATAGTAACTTGAGGTGATAGAGGAGGAACTAAAATGAAGACAGAAAAAATGAAAGAACCGCAAAAGAAAGAATTCGAAGATAAGCAGCCGACGCTTTCTCGGTCGATAAAACTAAGCAAAGACCAAAAATGGCTGATCATCAAAACCACGCGAACCGATATTGTGCATATCAACTACCTGCACAAAGTCATAACACAGGGTGATTAAATGAAGGATGAAACCCTTGAGGACAAATGTAAAAATGCTGTGCTCAAGATTGCTGATCATGTGCGTTCAATTGATTTTAAGTTATCCCATTTTCTCGATAACTACCGGCATGATTATTATGACGCGCTTGACGGCATCAGCTACCAAAAAACACTGAAAAGCTACCAGAACAAATAGTGTTATTTCAGTGCAAAATATTTATTTCCCTTTTTTTATTTTTTATTTGTGAAGAAATCCCAGAAAATCCTCAAGAAAATGATCGAAAACATTGCATCTCAAAAACAGAATATAAACCAATTCTACAAGAATCAGCAAATAGCAATCACTGATCTTTACCGAGCAAATGATTACGCCACCTCCATTGAGAAAAATATTTCCGCATTAAACGGCTTCATTGAACAGCAGTCACGGATCAATCCAAACGATAAAGCAGCTCTGGCAAAGAATCTCAACAATATCGCTATTGAAACTAACATTATCAAAGCCACTCAACGCGCCATGTCTGATGATCTGAATAAATTAAAGCAATTCGGTGAGATCCAATGCCGTATCAGCGGAAAAATGGTTGCTATGAAAAAAGATATTGAACGGCTTTTAAATAAGGCTGAAAAGATAATAAAAAAGACTTAGCTATTTTCCTTCAACCTATCATTTACTTTCTCAAGCATTAAAGACTCCATCATCTCATTCATCTGATTCATCTTTTCCTTGATCGCTGCAATTTCCTCATTCTTTTTCTTCTCTTCTGCAAGTATCTTTTCCCTGTTCAGAGGCCTTTTACAATGACTGCACAATTCGTTAGTAATAGGGTTAACCGTATTACAGAACATACAATTCTTAAAAGACAAAAAGCGCTTCTTGTCTTTACCGTCAGCCTTTGCAATTCCCTTGCGAACCAATTCTTCATTTAAGAAATCCTCTTGCCCTGAAAGGTCATACGTTCGCAACTGATCTGTAGACGTCCACCCAGCGATTTTTTGAATATTCTGCGCAGGCTCGCCTGATAAATACCTAACCGTGACACCGTTTCGTTTAAAAGAATAATTTGTAATTGGCTTATTGATGCCTAACTCTTTTAGCTTGTTTCGCAATATTTTATTCGCGTGTTTAGGCGTCAATCTGGCATGCCTGTTGTTATTTCCTATTGATAAAAAAAGCGGCGCATCAGGATCATGTTTGAGAGGATGTTTATTAAGCCATTCCGTTAAATAAAAATAACTGTCGATTACCTGAAGTGTTTTTGTTCCCTCCTTCCCATATTCTTTAATCCTTATCCGCGCGTAATTGTCCCGCACGTCAACATCCTTGATATCGACATAGCAAAGCTCTTGGGGACGGGCTAAGCACTCAAACATAAGAGAATAATAGAGCTGAATTCGAGGATCTTTATTCAAACTGTTCAATATTTTTAAATATTCTTCATGCGTTAATTTGTCTGCCTTATCTTTCTGCGTGCTTTTATCAGAATACGACGATATCCTCCACGCGTATGGCGTTATCGTATCGTCAACCCGTCCTTTATAATCTTTCTCAGGCAAGATAACCTTCCAGATGGCTTTATTATAGTTAATGAAATCCCGGCGTGTTATTGGTGTGCGGTGAATACCATGAAATTGAGCCACAATATCTTTTACCTCTTCACGGGTGACATCTTTCAAATCTTTTTCAGTTGCAAAACACGTTTTGCGCAACGCTTTGATAAACTGAATCCTACGTATATAAGAAATATCTTTGAATGTAAATTCTTTAACCAGTTGCTTAAAATATCGAAGATTGGCGGGATTCTTCACATAGTATTGCGTTTTCTTATCCGGCTTCAAATAAACCGAATTTTCAATCTTTCGGACAATAGACTCATACTGCCGTTTACTGTTATAGATATCATTTTTTGCCATAGCTCAAGCACCTCTTTGAGTCATAAAGCTATGCTCGTATATATAGCTTTCGCCTTGAAGTACCCCTGCTACCCCATAGCCCCCCTACCTGAAGGCGAAGGCTACATCCCTTTCGCATTCGATTTATTATCTGAAGTTTGAATACTATTTAAAAATCTTTCGATAGAAATCGAATTTATTGATATTGTCTGGTATATGCTTTCTGATAATGATCCCTGATCATATCCTTCTGAATTTGCAGAACTTCTTTTAGCGAAGACGCCCCGTATTTCTCGCACAAGCGTTTCTCCTCTTTATAAAGCATGTATTCATCCATTGTGTATCTGACACAAAGTAGTAACGCCGTCATTTATTAACTTTACACAGAAAAAACACTGACAATGTCTGTTTTTTTATCCAGATTGTCTCATTTTTTATCAAAATATTTGCATAAGATAGTTAAATCACTAAATCAATCTGTATTATTTCAGTGTAAAATATTTAAGCATGATTTAAGCATTATGCTAAAAAAGATGGTGAATCTTGACCTTTATGTTTGGGTTGTCAGCGGATCGCAAAGAACCGCCGTTGTGCGTGTTTTAACACATCCTATGACCCCGACGCAGACACTCAAGAAAGCAAAGGAAATCAATCCTAAAATAAGTTTAAACAGCACCAGCGATGTGCTACGTCTTCTTACAAAGAAAGGTCTTGCAAAATGCATTAATCCAGCGGATAAACGTGGGAGGATTTATGAATTGACTGATGAGGGAAAAAGCATTCAGACTACGATTAGTCTGAGATAGAAGTTTCGATTACTTCTAACGGCAATTTAACACAGCTGCCATTTTGATCGTGAATAGTAAGACCAAATTCACAATCCGAAGAAAGGATTATTAATAACGGCGTATCCGTGCGATATGAATCTTGTTTAGCAATCTGAGTTAATGATTTAATATCTGTACCACTTGGAGCATAAGCTCCTCTAGGATGATAATGCCATTCTCCTAGATATAATCCTTTATCACCGAATGTTTTAAAAGCTTCTTCTAACTGTTGTTGAGTAAATTCCTCATCCTTTAAGAATAACGATGCCTCTTTTATTGCTTTTGAACCGGGTTCTGTAGCTACCGTAATAACAAACTCTCCGTTCTCGGTAATATATCCGATTAATACTCCACCCGTCTCAAGATCATCAGCCGCCTGTACCTCTCTCTTCATTAATTCATATGCAATTTTTGCAATAAACACCTTTTTTTCGCTTATATTTTGGCATACACAACATTTTGGATGTGGGGGCAAATATTCTGATTGAACTATCCCCCATGTTTTATCATAAAATTTAATTCCTTCTAACTGTTCAGTACTTAATATCCAGTGATTCTTATCACTCCCAACACCTTGTAAATAGTCAATAACAATTCGAGAAGCAATTGCAGCAATCAATTTAAGATCAGATGCGCTTGCAGGACGGACAGGATTATTACATTCATTAGTAATAATTGGTAAACTTTCATCCTCTTGAATATTTATACATAAATCGCCACCATCCTTCAGATAAAGAGCTAAACAATTTTTACAGGCATCCTCTCTTGGTTTCACCCGAAATATTCGTGCTGCCTTCCCTCCTCGCAAAGCTCTTGCATAAAATACAGTTTTATTTGCTTCAATAGCTTTTTCGTTTAAATAAGATTCTGTGTTATCATCAGCAATTGTAGAAACAGCCATAAATCCATTAGGAAAATATTCGTTCAAATTATTTCTTAAAATATCACAGCCTTTAAGTTCTAAATTTACAAAAGGATTATGTAAAGCTAAATGTTCAGCCATTGCCAAAACTTTCGGAAAGGTTACTCGATTTAATCCAATGCAGTGCCTAATACAGTTATGTGCATTAAGGCTTTCTTTATCAACAAGCATTAGATTTCCAATCCCAGCTTTACATAAACAATCAGACACCTCAGAACCTAATGCGCCACAACCAATCAAAACTACTTTGGCTGGCTTCAAAACGTCTCTGTTCGCTCTTCCTATGTTTCTTTTGTGATAATATGGCTCTGTAATATACTCTTGATAAACAGAGCTTATCGAGTAATCCGAAAGCCTTTCTTTTAATTCTTCATCACTATCTATAAACAAAATAGACCGTGTTCCTTTTTCAAGTCTTAACATTTGCCAATCTTTGTTTTGAAAGCGTCCAGGAAATCTTAAGCCAATGTTTATGGTATCAGGCAAACTTCTTAGTTCCCCTTTCAAGGCATGAATTAAATCGGCAATTCCTTTATTCTCATCTCCTGCTCCGATATATTTTGCTAGTTCACTGATCGAAGAAAATGGTTCTGGTTCTTTATTTATGTCCCACCAATAGCCCAAAAGAACATTCCCCCTACCAATATCTTCTTTAAATTTATCGTCCTTTGCCCCACTTAAAAATTGCTCAATTTTCTTTGGATTGGGGATATGCGCAAAAAGTACAAAATTTTCTTGAGTGTAAATTTTAGGCGAAATTTCAATGCCACCTTGATTGGAACCAGATATTAAGACTCCAACATACGTCTTTTTTAATTTATTTTTTCCAAAATAATTTGCTGGCATAATTGTAGATAATCCAGCATAAAATATCCCTTTCACAATATCTTCATCAAAAAATAAATCTGGCAACAAATACTGAATTTCATAACATCGCCGTCTAAAATGATAAAACAATTCCACTTCTCGACTATCTTTTGGGATTCTTCCTGCCAACCAAATACGAATTCTTTTTAAAATGTCTTTTATAGAAAAGACTTCTGCATTTCCTCCATGTAAATCACTCGTTTCAATAAAACAAACACTCCCATCTTCATTTTGATGGCGTCTATTAAAATATCTTGCCTTCTTGGACAAACTCTTTGATATCACTTCTGTTGAGACTTTTGATAATTCTTTTACCTCTGAATCACTAGGAAGTGTCTCTAAGATAAATACAATAGGTGGGAGATAAGGCGTTGCATCAGGATAAGCAATTAATATTGGGAAGTACGCTGTTTTCTCTTTATGAAGAATAATATTTCCTGCGGAAACGAGACACCGATCAATATATTGATACGATTCTTTATATATAGAATTGTTTGATAACTCTATCGACTCCGAGTAGAGCCAGTTTGGATGTTTAGAAAACCAGCTCATTTTTACCCCATTGGTTTTTTATCAACTTTCGTAACAACTCCTGTGTAAATCCTCTTATCTTCATTGCCGTTTTCATTCTTTTTCTTGCCAAAACCGTACTCTTCACCCAATTCATCATCAAAATAAACTTCAATGTCACCATCTTCTTTTATATCAACAATCACACATTCTCGTTTATCTCCCAAATGATGCAACTTATCCTCACCCACCTTTTCTTTATATAATTCCATAGCTTCTTTATCTGGATGCCCATGAGGACTTTCTTTTCTTTTCGGAGCAGAAACGACAACATGAGAAGGGTCAATTTGATCTAAATGAGCTTTATACGGATCTTCATCTTTAGGGTCGCCCTTCCAAAAGAATGAATTTGAGCCATGATGAGCAGCGCTTAAAACAAAAGAGGGCAATCTTTCTTTATGATACTCTGTTATATGCTTTGACCATGCATCGTAATCTGCATCACCGGTAATCAATATCTGTTTTTCCTCTTTTCCATATTTCAAACGTATTACTCCACATTGTTCGTGTATCCTATTGTAACGATCCTTTGGTTTTTCATCCTCAATATCATCAGCAACATATTCCGCAGGAGCTAATATATTGTAATGAATATCTCCCAATTTATATTTTTTATCATTCAATTTATCTTCGTCATTACTTCCTTTCAAAACATAAACATTTTCATCGCCAATTTTATCCATAACATATTTCAAATCTTTATATGCATCCTCATGATCTTTGCCGGGCTTATGTCCTGAGTGCCACACTTCTTTAATTCCAATTTTTTTATTTTCATAGATCTCTTTTACTTTTCCCAGATGATCTTTATGAGGATGCGTATTACAATAAATATCTATGCCCACATCTTTTTCACCATCAAATAAATCTTCCATCATCTTAATCAGATCAATCCCTCCACAAGTCTCATCCAAATGAGAATCTACCAACATATACTTATATTCATCCCCATCAGGAATAACAACTAAAGTTGCATCACCCTGACCAACGTATAAAAAAATAATACGAAGCATTTTAGTAGAAGGGATTATAATTTTTTTAGCTACATTGCTCATAATATTTTCCTCCCATTTAATCTATAGACAAATACTGCACAAATAATTCTCTTGCATAATGCTTAGCAAAGCGATTCATTCGATAGATACAAATTAATCCAACAACAAACAATAACAATGAAGCTTTCCAATAGGCTAAATTTAAAAACAGAGATAATAAAGTCAATGCAAAGAACGCAGCAGATAGCCCTCTATTTAAGCCATAATTACCATTAAAGATATCGGCTCTTTTTGACCGTTCTGCCACCTCTATGACAGCATAAACTTGTCGCACAATACTATACCATTCTTTCTTGTTAATTTTTTCTATATCAAAGCTGGGTGATTTGACTAATTGGTTGCGAACTTTATCCATTAAAATTTGTCTCTGCTGACTGGATATCAATTCTTTTTTATTCGTTCGAATCCAATCTGTTGGCATCCCATTACGCATCCACCATATATTCTCTAAAAAATTCCCTATCGCCTGAACAATATGTCCACAAATATACGCAAGAAGAACAAATATTCCTAAATCACCAACTGTAACATCCAACCCTAGAATTGATTCTTTCATATCAGGAAATGCAATAATCAATCCATATAAAATAACTGTTCCCGGCAACAATATTCCAGAAAATTCATAAAAACTAAATTGTTTCATGACATTATCCTCTACTAAATTTTAAATGATGTTGCCAACAAAACTACTTAGAAGTATCATTCTTATCAATGACGCCCTTCTCGATATTTTTTTTCGTTACAGGATCATACCCCTCAGTAATTTGATCATAATTTGGAGCCACCACATCTTCTTTGGGTTTTTGATCGTTTGCTGTTAGTCGATCATAATTAGGAGCGACTACATCTTCTTTGGGTTTCTGTTCTTCTTTTTTTTCTTCGGTCATTATACAATCTCCTTTACTAATAAATTTACTTTCATAAGCGTTATGCCATTTAGAACCGCTCCATAAAATCACAAAAAACACTAACGTAATTACTGAAACTAGGATAGATCGATACGCATTAGCTAACAACTTTGATTTCTTGTCCGTCTTCTTTCGGTTAATAGCTAGTGCTTTTTTATTAGCCTTGGTTAGTGCATAGTGAATATCGATCAAACGGTTTTCATGAAAAAATTTTATCATATCATCATTTAAAGGCATTTTTTCTATAACGTGTTGCTTAATCGCCAGAAAACAAAATATCCATGCAAGAAATAGAGACAAAAAAGAAACACTTCCAAAAATTAAAATCGTCCACTCAGAATAATTAGCAGGTGGAATGTTATCTGCTATTAACTGTTTGCCAAAAAAAACGCAAACCCCAATCAAGAACGAAATAACAGAAAAATATTTAACTGCTTTTTCATCCATTCGGTTGAATCGCTGCTGTTCTTCACCAAGAACCTGCACAGAAATATCATATAATTCTTTATATTTACACATAATATATTTACTGAGTACTGACTTCTTTTAATATTACATTACTCAAATTTTTTAACTGTATCTATGGAAGAATATTTAAAATACGTACTCATAAATTATCACAAAAACCTTCATAGCTATTGGCAACTGCAAATCTCACATCTGTTTTTAATGCTTTAAAATGTTCTTTCCCACAGTCAATTTTGGCTTTTTCTGTTGGACGTAAAGCATCAGTAAATAAACTTCCCTTTGATTCGACTACAAAATAGAGCCTCTCTTCCCCATCTTTTTCAATCACAACAGCCCAGTCTGGGTTATAACTTCCAAGTGGCGTTTCAACTTTAAACCATCCCGGCAACTTTGCGTATAGCTTTACATCATCACTTTTTTCAAATTCCTTAGCAAAACTCGATTCAATATCCGAATCATAAACAACATGGTCATAAATTGATTTGGCGCTTTCAATCATATTTTTCGATAAATACCCGTACAATTCTTCCGACTCAAACAACTCTTGAGCATAGAAATAGGTCTCGCCAATCTTCTGATATTTAATTCCATCAACAATAAACTGCCGCATAGTCCGTCTAATGATTTGGCTTACCTCATCAATGTATTTCTGAGGGTTCGCCTTGAAATCCTCTAATCGGTCACTCTTAATCAATATATCCACAATTGTTCTACGGGTTAAATTTGTTTCATTTTGAAGATAACTAACGATATCAGGCAAAACATAATCACGAGCACCATAAACAGTCATTGATTCCCTGACTTCATTAATAATGACACCACCCTTTGTGATCTCTGTTTTACCTTTTTGGTAGACGATCTTTGCCCGTCCCACGATAAGATTATCTTTTATTTCCCTTGAACAGGCGTCTATCAGCTCCTCGACGTTGAAGTTAACTCTGTATGTTGTTCTATATTTAATCCGATCCCAGAGGGCTTTAAAATCTTCACTTAAATACACCGCCTTATTCAAAGACACTTTTCTTTTATCATCGGCGTTCTTGATATTGAGCTTGCCGGATATCTTTTTTAGAATCTTCAATATTTGTGGCTGAGCCTGTGTATACTCTTCAGGAATCTTAACCGAATTGTCATTCAAATCCTGTTTCAATAATTCCAGAACCTTGCCATGTTCATTTATATACTTATTTTCGAGCAAACACTTCCAGATATTCTCAGAAGTCTCAACGCCTAAGTAATGTTCGTTTTCGTTTTCATCCAGCACGACAATGTTTGCAAAAGTATGATCTTCAACAACGCCAAATCTGATACCTTCCTCTTTTTCAATTTCTTTTTGTAAAGCATCGGCAAAATCTTCATACGACTCATTTGCCATGACTGTTAAGGTGTTTACATCGAACCCATGAACACGATCTCCGTCTTGATTTACTGCAATCCTTAATCCGCGCCCAATTTCCTGACGCTTTTTGATTTCGGAGCTAGTTTCATTAAGCGTGCATATTTGAAAAACATTCGGATTATCCCACCCCTCTTTCAGCGCTGAATGAGAAAAAATAAACTTTAAGGGACACTCAAAACTTAAAAGCCACTCTTTGTTTTTCATAATAGTGTTATACGCACTTTCATCTGACGCAGTATTACCTTTTGTATCCTTATATTCTTCGTATTCTTTACCACCCTTTGTTTTCTTTTTATCAATCGCAAAATACCCATCATGAACTTCAGCAGCCGAACTTTCTACGTCAATATTTTCAAAAAGTGTTTTATATTTGGGCTTTTTTATAAGGCTACGATACTCTTCTTCAAAAGTCTTCGCGTACTTCCCTTTTTGCGGCTCACCTTCATCATCGTAAAAGCGATAATTCGCGACTTTATCAATAAAGAAAAGGCTTAAAACTTTAATCCCTTTTGAACGCAAACGCAGCTCTTTTTCAAGATGCTCTTCAATTGTTTTTCTTATCTGCACACGCTTAAACTCTTGGCTGTCCATGTCTCCCAAAACTTGTTCTAAATAAACCACATCGGGATTGCTCGTAAAATCAATATACTCATTGCCCTTTTCACAATAAATGTCATTAATAATATATCCTTCATAAATATTTCGCCCGCCTGATAGTGAATGCAGATCATCACCCTGCTTGACCCACTTCTTGTCTCGTTTTATCTTCCCGGTCTTTTGCACATCAAATTCTATTCGCGCTCTTAATGCCCCTTTTGAATTATCAACTTTAAGCAATTTAATATAAGCTTTATTATGCTGATCTTTAACCTGAAGTGATGCTACTTCAATTTGCTTAACAAGCTTGCGTTCATAGGCATCAACTGAATCAAGTTTATACATCAAATTATATTGCTCGCGATGCGTTGCGGAATAGCGAAGAATACATAACGGTTTTAATGACGCAATGGCTTCCTTTGACTTATCGGTCGTATCTACACTTTGAGGCTCATCAATAATCACTATTGGATTTGTTGCTTGAATAAATTCAATCGGCTTATTGCCGCTTAATTTATCGTGTGTTCGATGAATAACATTGGCTTTAGATATTTTGGAAGGATCGGTAAAACTTTTTCGAAACGCATCGATATTGATAACCATGATCTGGATATAATCGTTAGTAGCAAAGCTTCGTACCTGCTCAAGCTTCTGGGAATCGTACACAAAATAATCATAATGAATATTATCGTAATGAGCTTTTAAATGCTCCTCTGTGATCTGAAGCGACTTATAAACACCTTCTTTGATCGCGACGGACGGAACAACAATAACAAATTTTGTAAATCCATATTTTTTGTTGAGTTCAAATATTGATCGTAAATACACATATGTCTTACCGGTTCCGGTCTCCATCTCAATCGTAAAATTCATTGAATCCAAACCAGAGGATGGTTTGAGACCATTCTTAAGCTGAATTTTCTTTACATTTGATAATAACTCATCCGGCAATAATTCGAGCTTATTTCCAACGCCCAAATCATTATCAAAAAGCATTTTTTCAGGCATGGGTGCAACCGTAAAATTAGTCCGGCACGTCTCCTGCCCTTCAAATATATCTACAATAGAAGCTGCTGCTTCTTTTTGAAAATCTAAGTTCGCATCAAATTTTAATTTCATGTATTTTCCTCTTGTCCATTTAAGTTCCTTTCAGCTGCTGGATACTGTCCGACTAACATGCCCTGAAAAGCACGTCTCATCCGATACAACAAATAGAAAAACGCATCATCATTTTTATATGTTTCAATATCATAATCACAATAAGCCTTTGTCGATAAATACCAATCCTTGCCATCGTCATTCATAATAAATAATCCATGAAGATGCGCCCCATATTTTTTTGTGAGACGTTTTGCCGTCTTGGCTAATGAATCAATACTTTTATATGTTGTCCCGTTTAAGGCACATAAATAAGTACGAGGAGGTGGTGGCGACACAATTTCCTTATCTCTAACTTCTGAGCTTCTACTTTCTCTCGCCAACAAATTCAAATTATTTAACAATTCGCCTTCGCAAGCAACTGTCTCTAACTTCGTTGCTCCACCGATAAATGCACCACTCGCTGTAAACCATTTTTCTCTTATTTCTTGTTTTCTATCTTCAGGCGAACAACCCGAATCTTGCAACAAATATTCATTACTTTCTAATGCCGCATCAATATCCATAATAGGCACTGATTCAACTTTTTGAAATTTTACTTTATTATCAGGAAATATTTTTCTTAAATGCCCAATTTTCTCTATGTCTTCTTCTAATTTTTTGCTATCAAATTTTGCAATCGTTGTTTCAATCACTCCATACACAGATCCTCCTAGAAAAGCCCCTGCCGACTCCTCTAAATAAATTGGAGCGTTCATCAAATCATCATAGACAACAATATCATGTTGACGAGAACTCCGTTCTCCATTAACAACAAAACCTGAACCCAACTTATACCTTTGTGGCAGGTGTTTTCTAAGCAACCTTTTAAAAGCATGCTCGGCTTCTGCTCCTTTTACGGCATTATGTTGAATCGCAAGTCTTATGCTATCAATCTCTAAGCTAAGCTGTTTCTTATGTAGCTTTAATATGTCAGTTCTGTTCATTTATTCCCTCTTGCCATCAAATACTCTTCACATCTTCGATGCCGTGTTGTTTGAGAATCTGGACAGCATTGGTTTTAACGACATCATCTTTAAAACTGCTATCTTTAAAGACAACTCTCATCTCAACCTCTGGCTGATATTTATCTTTTAGTTTGGCAATTTCTTCAACTATCTCTACTGTTACATCAGAAGCCAGACAAACAATTAAAGCCCCCATGCCAACAACAAACACTTTCTTGCCTTTGATTTCAAGCTCTTCAATGGGAACCGCTAAATCCAAGCCATATTTAAGCAATATTTCATAAAGAACATCTGCTTCACTACGATCTGTTTTGATATTATCAACAGCGCTCAATAAATCTTGCTGTACAGTATCAAAATCAGGATCCCATGTTGAAATATTGGAAGCGTCTAGTTTGAAGACCTTAAAACCTAGATCTAAATCTGCCGTATCTGTTTCACTTTGTTCAAACAACTCACCCTTACCTTGCTTTTTCTTCTCATCTTGTTCAGCTTCTATTTTCTTAATAACTCGACGTACTCGTTCTTTACCTATATCAGTTAATTTCTTGAAGCCCGCTTTTGATGCTTCCACATTATCTTGACAGTCTTCGGGTATTTGTATCATTATAAATTTTCTATTTTTTTTATCCAATGAGTTTAGCTTGATAACTGCATGAGCAGTTGTGGCGGAGCCAGCAAAAAAATCTAAAACAATATCATTTTGAGTTACGTTCGATATTTTCATCAAATACTCTATCATTTCTACAGGCTTAGGAAAACTGTATGGTATTTCTAATTTCTTTAATTCTGATGTCCCATGCCTATTTAAAAAGCCGTCCCAGAAATCACGTGGAATGTTTCCGTTTTCTTTTTTGTCATTAAGATAACTTTTTGTGTAAAGGTTCCAGCCAGCCTGTTTTCCTTCATCATTTAATAACGGGGATTGCTTGGATTTCTTAAAAACAATAAATTGTTTTTTTTCTTTAAAACTTTCTAGATTCCAACGCCATACACCATCTCCCTCTTTAGGCTTTTCTGGTGGAAATGTATTCCCGGGAGGAATAACTTTTTCGCCATCAGGACACTCAATAAAATATCGCTGATTAGGACGAGTTTCGAGAGTAGATAAATAAAACGCAATATCATCTCTGTAATATTCCCCTTTTCGCTGACCCTCGGTCTCTATCTTCGCAAATTGCGATTCATTCACTTCGTCCTGAAAAGGTTTTAAGTCGCTGATATTTTTTGCGATGCAAAGAATATAATCTTTACTTGGCGCAAAATAATTTCCACGGAAACTAGTTGTCTTTGCAACTCTTGAAACAACAGCGAGGAAATTATCTTCTCCAAATATTTCATTGGATATTTTTTTCAAATTATCAATTTCATTATCGTCTATACTGACAAAAATTACTCCGTCATCTTTTAATAAATTTCTTGCCAATTTAAGACGAGGATATATCATATTTAACCAATCCGTATGATAGCGCCCACTTGTTTCTGAATTTGTTGATACAACCATCCCCTCTGAATCTATCTGCCCTGTTAATTTTTTATAATTTTTAATATTATCCCGAAAATCATCCTTATAAATAAAATCATTCCCTGTATTATAAGGGGGATCAATATAAATCATCTTCACTTCTTTATGATACGCTTTCTGAAGCAACTTAAGAACTTCAAGGTTGTCACCTTCAATAAATAGATTCTGTGTATTATCCCAATTCACACTTTCTTCTTTGCATGGCCGCAATGTCCCTGTCGATGGCGTTTGCGCAAGACGACGCGCCTGTGTCTTTCCATGCCACGCAAATTGATACCGTTCTTCCTTATCATCAACGTATTCCCCCAACGTGTCTTTTAAGACATCAAAATCAATCCCGTCTTCTGTGAACACATCAGGAAATAACTGCTTTAATTTGTCAATATTATCTTTGACTATATCCTTACTTTTTCCGTCAAGCTTTTCCATAATCACCTCTTTTATATTTATTTAGACATATACCTCTGTTTACGTTTAGTGAAAGCTTCTTTACCGCCTTCTAAAATATCGCACACATGTTCTTGTATGCCTTGCTTATAAAGAACCGCCTCATCTGATCCCTCAAAAGTATTCTCCAAGGCTCCTTGAACATATTCAAATTTATACTGCTTATTTTTAGACTTATCTCCGTTTTGATTCGCTACAATAACGCACTCTGAATCAGCTCCAACAACTAAGTTCGGATTATGGGTGGCAACTATAATTTGCCGCTCCTTTTTCTTCATCTTTATAAAATTAACAAGATCATAGTAAATGGATCGGTTATCAAGATCGTCTTCAGGCTGATCCAACAATATTGGGCATTTGCTTGAATCCAATTCTATTAGTAGCTTTAGTAAAACGAAAGATTTCTTTCCTGGAGACATTGATGACAGCTCGTCTCCGCCTTGTTTGATTTGATATTCAAAAATAAACCAATTTTGCAGTATTTTTGTCAAAGCTTCTTTGTTTGAATATCCTTTTTTTCTAACTAATTGATCTTTGATAACATTATTTATAATTGTCTTTATGGACTCGTTAAACTCCTCTACTGTGCTGAATTTATACTCAGATAAATCCGAAGGCAATTGTCTCATATCAAAGACCTCATTCAGGCAATCTTTTTGAAAAGATTGAGTTCGATGGGCAACATTTAAGCCAAAAGACAACTCTCCTGATATGATATTTTGCGAAAGAATTTTATCTTTTGCTTCATTATATTTTTCGTAAAACGCAGCATGCATCACACAAAGATCAGCAATTGTCTTTCCTTGTCTCTCTTGAATGCTTTTTGCAACTTTTTCTTCCGCTTCTATTTGTTTCAGTTTGTTTTGCTGAACTTCAATTTGTTTAATTTTTTCATTTAATGCATTAACTTTATTTGCTTTTTCTAGCAACGGTTTAAAATCACTCTGTATTTTTTTAAGCGCTTCCTTTGCTTGTTTCACTTTGGCTTCTTGATTCAAAATACGCTTATCTATTTCAGCATCCCACTTCTCTTTATACTCCTTTTTCAGTTTTTCATATGAAGATGCAATGTCCGTCTTCAGATTATCAGAAAGACCATCAAAATACGGATCATCGAAAAGGCTTTGTTGTTTTAATTTTTCAAGCTCAGTTTTATCACTTTCTATTATTTCAATTTCACCTGTACGCTCTTTTATCTGCTTAACAAATTCGTCGTATTGCTTGATTTCCTCATCTTTTAACCCCGCCGTTTTCTTAAGCTCAGATATTTCCTTTTCTAACTTGTCAATTTCTGTCTTGATCCCTTTTTTGTCGCCCGTATTTTTTATTTTCTCTTTTTGCTCATCTGCTTCCGCAATCAAATTGAACAAGCTGGCGATTGCATTTGCTATCTTCTGATTGTTGTCTTTTTCAAAAACTAAAAGGTTATCGTAAACATTACCTTTTTCTTGCTTCAATACATTTTCAATGATCTTGTCTATAGCATTTATTTCACCTTCTTTATCAACAAGCCGATTCAGATAAGACTGAGGAATGTATATTATTTTCTTATTAAATTCGCTACCCTTCTTCTGCCCCTGCTGAAAGTCTTTCCATACAACCTGAAAATCATCGACTTGAATTTTGTAATCCGAAAGATTAACATCCGACAAGCGTTTCCTAACTTCATCTGGGTCGATTGCCTGCGCAATATTTCTCAATAGGATAGACTTCCCTGTAGATTTACCCCCTATAATTGTGGTTAAATTCTGATTAAAAAATATATTCTCTGGCATAAAATTATTATCATTGAAACTCCCAAAATCAATAAGCTGATATATTTGTTTTTCTTCAGGAATTAATTCTTGTATACAAACTCTGTCTTCGGGTTCATAGATTACTTGCTTTAATCCTTCAAACGTCAGATCCGCTTTGATCCAGCAATAACGATTTTCATCAGGAGCAAAAAGTCTATTTTCTGTATGTGCATCTGAACCATGTATACAAGGCTTCAATGAACCACACTTTTGAACAACAACATCAGGCGCATCAACCTTTTTCCCGAGAAAATAAGCTCTGTCTTCAGGATTACCAGACAATATCATTTGCGATAAACAATAAATTGCCTTTCGAACACCATCAAGACTGCCCGGTTCATTTCCTTCAAAAAGATCATAATGTTTTTGTAAAGCGGAAGCCCCATCATTATTTGAATTACTAACACAAATTATTGTATTTTCCCTAAAATCGACATTCTCATCATATAGTTTCTGAAGGCTCTCATGAGACACAACAAAATTATCTAAACCTTTCTTATATTGTTCAGATGAATTACTGAGCGATGGATCTAAATGCTTGCCTAATTCAATAATTCCGGTCTGATTCATCTTAAATTTCCTTGAAGCCCCTGTGCAATATTCAATAGATGAAAAGAAATCATTATCAAGTGAGTTCACATAATCTGGATTAAATATACAATGAATATTTATAAGCCTACCACTATCCGTAACAGGAAGAATCCGCAATTCCACATTTGGCAAGAGCAGTATTCCCTTAATTTTCTTTTTTTCTTCATCGTTAAAACTTCCGTTAGTGTCAATAGAATCCACATATTCTCTTACCTGCTTATAATTTTTAACGCAAAAATAATCTGTAACCCCTATAGCATAAATATTTTTCTCTAAAGCTTTTTTAAAGAGGGTTTGGCAGAAGACGTTAAAGTCAGCGCTTGTAAATTGATCATTTTTATTCGTCCCTTTGGTGTGAACGTGCAAATCCCACCTTCTCCATTCAGAACCTCTTTTAAATTCCTCTTTAAACATAACTTTTTCCCAGTTTTTTTATGTTGTTGGCAATAAGACTGTTTGTTTTCTTTATATCAACATTCATCTTTACCTTTTTGGCAAAGTCAGTCTCTTTTTTTATCTGCCTTTGCAACTGACGCTTACTCTCTTCAAGTTCTTTTATCTTTTGATATACCGCGAATAATCGCGCTGTAACCTTTTTCTTCTCATAGTTGAAATCATCCTTGTAATCGCACAACAGAAAAAGCTTTACCCGGTCAATAACATCCTCGTAAAACTCATACAGACTCTTAAAAGAAAGTTTCTCTGGCTTCAAGCTTTGAATAAACGCATCACCGGCACAAGCTGAGATCCAATTCGTAATGTATTCCTCATCAATCACGCTCTTCGACACATCTGCTTTATTGATTCGTTTCGAGGCAACAGAAACAGCCAGCTTCTGTTCATGTTCTATGAGCAAAATAACTGGATACGGAATGCACTTTTGAATAATGCTTGCAACCACATCCTTCTTTTTATCATCTTTCAGGGTAATGCCTATAATTTGAATCTCTTCATAATCAAAATCTTCATTCTTTAACACCGGGATATTAATTGTGCCCGGCTTTAACACATATAGCCACCTAATATCATTTATTTCATTCTTTATAACTTCTATCTGTTTTTTAAATAGTCCCGCATTTTCATAAACAGCCTTCTTGAATATCTTCTTATCAATACGCCCACTATCAGGAAAACCAACTGCGTCTAAGAAGTCGTGTATTCTCATGCCACCTCTACTTAATGATTAAAAAAGATATCAGCTCAAAATCATCTTTTCCCTGATAGGAATTATCCAACAATGTTGTTCCCCCTTTTGAAAAAAGACTCTCGACGCCCTTTTCATCTTTTTTCCCAATAATATTGGTTATTGCATGCTCTAACAGTCCTGAAAAATTGTGCATCTTTCTTCCATCATCTGTTTTTTGATTAAACGCGTCAACCAGATCAACCAATACTTCTGAGTGCCCAAGGCAAAGCTTTTTATATAAATCCAATATTTTCTTTGTCGCTAAAAATGAGTGTAAAATTAATCCATCCTTTTTTGCATAAACCAAATAATACGGATAAAATGCGTTATGCTCATCAGGAACACGCCCTCTTGTAATATGCCTTAAACAGAATACGACACCCTCAGGAATATCATCCTTGTTGTCACTTCGGGCTATCGCATACATCCCACAGGCGGCTTTCTCAAGGGCTTCTTTATTGATGCGCATATATTCAATTAAGTCCATACGGAAATCATTAAACGTAAGGTCTGTAATAGAAACACCGCCAGACATTTCTTCCAAATCTACCACTTCTTCTTGCAACTGTTTCAGCTGATTCCGGCGATATTCCAAATCATTCATGCTCTGTTTTTCCGTATCAATAATATTTTCTTCGCCTGTAGCGGATACATCTAAAAGAACCATACGTCCCGTCACTCTTGCTTCAAGATTGATATATTCATCAAGTTCTAAATTAGGCCAAAAATTAACTAACTGGACTAATTCATTGCGTGATCCTATACGATCAATTCTTCCAAAACGCTGAATAATTCGAACCGGATTCCAATGAATATCATAATTAACAACATAATCGCAATCTTGAAGATTTTGCCCTTCGGAAATACAGTCTGTCCCGATAAGAATATCAATTGATAATCCATCATCGGGATATATGGTATTTTTTTTCTTTGGATATCGGAGAAAAATAGGAAAGAATCGCACCTAAATCTTTTTGTTTTATTGGAAGGGTTGTCTTATTGCTGCCTGAACCTGTGACAAGCGCGGAATAAAGATTAAATTCATTCTTTGCCCACTCTGCCAAATTATCATAAAGATATTGTGCGGTATCAGCAAAGGCAGAAAAAATTAAAATTTTCTTATTATCCCTGTTTATTGGAGACTGCATCTTACGACTAATTAATCGCTTGAGGTCTTCCAATTTTGCGTCTCTTTTAGCAGAGACTTTTTCAGATTCATCAAGTAATTGTTCCAACAATGATTTGTCATATTCTAAATCCTGCTTCCATCGCACAACATCAATATCCTGCAAGAGAACTTTAACTTTATTGCCGATCAGCTTGTCCTGCAATTCGTCATCCTCAATATTCACATCCCGAATATCCAAAGATTCATCTATAAAAGAATCTCCTTTTTCGATTTTCTCAAGCAACACGTTGATTTGTGAAAGGACATTATTCACCGTGATCCCAAAAGAAAATATTGAGCTTTCCATACGCTTTAAAAGATTTACACGCATAAGATGAATCAAGCTCGTTTCACGATCTATCTGCCTGAAACGCGACCTTCCCCCCTGCACTTCCATGTCATATTTTTCACTGTATTCTTCCTGCTTATCCATCCGCACATATTTAAGAGGAGAATATGCGCCTAATGTTAACCGCCTGATAGTTTTGTTAACCTCTTCTAAAGGTGGGAATTCAGATTGCAGGTCAATATCCGACTTCACATTAATAGGCTTAAGTCGATCCGGGAATTTTCCAACTTCCGCAATATTGTAATATTTCTCGATGTGTTTTCTTGAGCGGGCAATAGTAATCGTATCGAGTAATTTAAAATAATCAAAATTGACCATATTCAAAAAGCTATCAAGTGTACGTTTTTCTTCAGGTAATGCAGTCCATCTATTAAAAATTGTTTGCGCTTTCTTAAGTGTTTGCTCAATACTGGAAATGCCATCATCATCAAAAGCTGTATCGTTTCCTTCCGTAATAAAGAACACCTGATTTTTAAGATCCATCATGCGGTTATTTACAGGCGTTGCCGAAAGCATAAGTACTTTCGTTTTAACTCCCTGCTTGATGATCTGGTTCATTAAACGGCTGTAACGTGTCTCTCTGTCTTTGCGTGGATCGTTGTTTCTAAAATTATGCGACTCATCAATAACGATAAGGTCGTAGTTGCTCCAATTTAAAGTCTCAAGATTGATTTCACCTGAAGCCCCTGTATATCGGCTTAAATCAGTGTGGTTAAGAACATCATATCCAAAACGATCATCTGCTAAAGTATTGCGCTTATCGTTGATGGTATAAACTGTCCAGTTTTCCCGTAGTTTTTTCGGACATAAAACGAGTACACGGTGATTTCGTAATTCGTAGTATTTGATAACAGCCAATGCTTCAAACGTTTTACCAAGACCTACACTATCGGCGATTATGCAACCGTTATAGCGTTCCAGCTTGTCGATTGCTCCCAGCACGCCGTCTTTCTGAAATTTATAAAGCTTGTTCCAAACAAGTGTATTTTTAAAACCTGTCCGAGATTTTATAATGCTTTCTTCGTCGAGGTTCTCTAAATAATCTTTAAAGATATTATAAAGCGTGACGAAATACATGAACTCTGGCGGGTTTTCTTTATAGAGGCTTAAAATGCGAGACAGAACTTCATCTTTCACATCTTCAACAAGCTCATCGTTATCCCATATCTCATCAAAAAAAGACAATAGCCCTTGTGTCGTTTCTTGATTTTTTGTAAGCGTATTTACGTTTCGTTTTGTTGCAGGAGTAAACCCAAGTCCCTCAGCGGTAAAATCTGAATTGCCTTGAATCGCGAACTGCTCTCCGTTGGAATCCTCACCGTGATAAATTTTTACTGATGCAACACTTGAATCCACGAGAGATCGCATTTCAGTCTTTTCCTTAACCCATGCCGCGCATTCCCGGGCAATGCTGGACTGATTCAAATCATTCTTAAGTCTCAATTCAAATTCACTGCCAGAAAGACTTTTCTCCCTCTCTGAACGACCGATATAATATTCTCTTGATTCTGATGGTTTGTTGCGTATAAAGGTAGGCTCAATGAAAAGGAAGCGAAGTTTATCACATCTTTTAAGCGTATTTTTAAGCTCCTGAAAAGCATATATTGTAAAGCATGAAGAAATGAACGACAGTTTTGATCCTGCTACGATAAGATCGTTTAACGTATCTCCAACTTTACCTTTTTTTCTGTTATCTAATATTTGATCCACACACTATCCCTTACTTTTTGTTATATCTGCTGTCTATGAAAGTTTGAAGGTCTTGGGGTTTGATCCTCCACTTTCCAATCTTTACAGCTTTCAATTCCTTCGCCTGAATAAGATCGCGAACCCACTTTTCAGTGACGCCTAGTTTTTCAGAGACTTCCCTTACTGTGAGATATTGGCTTATATTTTCCATGTCGGAATAGCTCCACGTTTATGAGATTTAGCATAAAAATCGTACTTATTTTTACTTATTATTAGTTACCATTCTACACCAAAACGAAATTATGTCAATTTTATGATTTTAGTAACGTTTATATCTGCCCCCGATAACAATAACTTATACCGTTCCCCAGTTCTCTATCAATTTCAAATTGAAAGCTTGCACTAAATGAATGCGCTAAACAAAACATAAAAATATTTTTTTGCTATAGAAATATGTTAAAATATTCTTATTATGATAAATATTAAAAATGCCATTTTTTATACAAACGATAAAAACATACGCATAGCTCTCCGAGAAGCCTTAAGAAAAGATTTGGAAAACTATCGCAGACAAAGCCAACGCCCCGCCGAAATTTTTGAAGAATTGGGCGTAAAACACGGGACTGCAAGAATAGATATCGCTGTCATTAATGGCGTTATGCATGGATATGAAATCAAAAGCGACAGCGACACACTCGATCGACTACCGGAACAAATGAACGAATTCAACAAGGTTTTTGATAAGCTAACTCTGGTTGTAGGAAAACATCATTTATATCATGCCATAAATATTATCCCTGACTGGTGGGGTATCACTGTTGCAAAAATTGATACTAACCATAAAATATATTTTCAAACAATTCGAAACGCTGAAGATAATCCAAATCAAATAGGAATCTCCGTAGCACGATTGTTGTGGAGACAAGAAGCACTGCAAATTCTAGAAAAGCAGGATAAGGCAAAGGGGATACGTTCAAAACCACGTGAAATTATTTATCAAAGACTTGCTAATGTATTAAACTTGGATGATCTCAAAGAACAAGTACGACATGCTCTTCTTGTTTCTAGGGGAGATTGGCGAGCTGATTTGCCGTTAGCGTTAAATGGTGATTTATAAACGCTTCAAGCCACATTGCAGTATTCCCTGTGCCATCCAATTTTTTCTTTTCAATTTTCTTCTGCATATATTCTGGGAAATAGCGTGCCTTCTCAACAATAAACCTATCTCCTTCACTAAAATTTTCTCCCAAAAAAAACTTCTCTTTTACTAACAATGATGCATGAGCCAAATAATCTTCAAACTTTCTTGCCTTACCCCTTAAAACAATCCAATCTCTTTCAAGCGTATATTTAATACTAGCGCTAGAAGAATAAAATTGCAGTGTTTCATTATAGATCGGGTTTCTAACTGCATAATCTGCAAAAATTGGGACTCTTTTAGCCTCTGATTTCCTGATTTTCATCCAATTTATCCATTCCGTTCTAGGAATATACGTTGGTTCATCAATCGAGCATTCAGATAAATTCCCTGGAAACGCCCCACACGCAAAAATAAAATTTCGCCAGCTAATCAAATTCTTAATTCCTTGACTATAGTTAAAATATCTTCGATAATAACCGCCATCATCACTCTTGGCCTCTTTAAGATCAATTAATAAATCAATATCCCTTTGGGCCGCATTAAAATATTGAAGGAGACCATCTAATTGGCTATTAAGACTGCTTATATTTTCTAACTCACTAGAAACAATCCGAAAACATATTTTATTAGTGTATTTTTTAAATATTTGTTTGATTGCTTTTTTTACTTCATCATTGTCGCTCAGATTCAATATAGGTGTTAAATTTAAACCGCTTTCCGTCGCTTTTACAAATATTCTTTTTATGCTTTCCACCTTTAAATCAACAGTGTATAGCAGACTAAAATCTATATATGCTGGTTTTTTTTCCCAAGATTTCATTATCTCTTCTGGAATTTCAGGAATTCTTTTTGTTCGAAAAGTGGCAATTAATTCTTGGAATAATTCTTCCCGACTTTTTTTAATTGTCCCTTTTTTATCTTTGAACAATGATTTTGGTTTCGGCATAACAAGCTCTATAACAGGTGATATTAACCCCTTATATTTATCTACCATTGCTTCCAGAGCGCCTTGCTCAGCACGCTTCCACTTTAGTATCGGCACATAATGTTTTGAATTAGATGTATTATTTCTTCCACTTTTCATCAGGAAAATACTTTCTTACTTTTGCCTCATTTACAATTTTATTCAAATAAACATATTTATTGCCTTTATGTCTAATTTGACCTGCGATAATCGCTACATGAACTCCTAGTTCTTGGGCTAGACTATTTGCAGCCATAGAAGAAGGAATTAGCTTAGCTGGACTAACTTCCCATTTTGCTTTCGGAAGGAGTGCTTCTTCTGCCAAAGCATCGGCTTCTTCTTCCTTTTCATCAATATCAATATTTTTTATTCCCTCAAGCTCATCAAAAAAGAGGCTAACGTCGCTATCATAATGTTTAGCAATATGTGCTAATTCATGCATTAAGGTAAACCAAAAATTATCTAATCGGTCATACCTAAGTGTAAGACCAATAACTGGATTATCTTTGTCAATTAAAATGGTAGCACCATCAAGATAAGTTTTAGAAAAATGTGGCTCTATAACCAAAATAATTCCATATTTTCTTAAATACTCTTGAGCCAATATTGGACTATTTTCTTTCATGCTTAACTTTGCTAACTCCTGCATAAATTTAAGATTAATAGTTCCATGTCGATATTTTTTTTGAACTTTAATGTTCTTAGCTTTTTTAATTACACATACAGCCCAAGCAGCCAAAGCATGTTTATCGCTTAACGGTGAAGATCTATAGCTAGATTTTCTTGCCATGCCAACGAGTTGCGCAGGAGAACCAATTATTGAAAAGAAATTTGCAAGAAGATCAGCTTTGCTATGTTTTTTTGAATTTTTGCCAAAATAACCACGTGCCTCCATTTCTGAAACCAACCGGTTATCCCAATTCTGATATTCTGATTCTTGCTCTAAATCTGGCTTCTTTATCAATACTTCAGCAGGAATTCCTAGTCCATCAGATAATGCTCTAACCATATCAAGAGTTAATTGTCTTTTCCCTGAGAGAATTTCTGAAACTCTACTTCTACTTCCAATATAAGGAATCAAATCTACTGGTTTAAGACCAGCTTGCTCTATTCTGAATTTAATAGCATCAATAGGATTAGGAAAAGTCTTTGGAAATACTCGAGCTTCGTAATCTTGAATGAGGGTGCTAAGAAGGCTGAGTTGCTCTCCTTCAACTGATTCAGGATCCGGATCACAACTCATTAATTCCTCAAGTAAAATTAATGCGTCTTGATAATCTTGTTCAGTTTTTATAACTTTGATTTTACGCATTTTTACCCCTACTCTATATTCCAATTATCATATTCTTTATGTGTACCAATTTTCTTAGCAAAGACTATCCCGTTTTTATAGCTAACCTGTACTAGCAACCTATATTTATTTCCACAAATATTGAAAACTACCAATTGATCTCCAATAAGACTCGCCTTCGGATATCTACTCTTTAGAACATGCGGCGTACCCCATTGGGCATCCTCAACTTCCGCTTCCCAAGAATCAATTTGTGCTCGAGCGTCGGCATGCCGCTGTTTGAAATTCTGTAATATATTTTTGCCCAATAATTTCATATTTTCCTGTATCGCATATTACTTTTGCATTTATTCCCATATTGGGAATATATACCATACATAAAGATTTGTCAATAATTATATTTTGAAGACTCCAATATCTCCAAGAATTCCCTGAAACATCTCAATTGAAACCTTTCTTCTCCTTGCTTTACGATGTCTACGAGTCTTTTGAGGTTAAAAAATCTAATCACCGCATGGTTTTCTTTGTTTTCCCGCAGGTATTCTTTTACTGGCTCGGCTAGATCAATCGTCCTGAGTACTTTGGCTATGTATGACCAGTCTTCGCCTGTGATTTTTGATAGGCTTCTGACAGAACTCACGCCGTGCGCTTCTTTGAGACGCAGATAGTATTCGGCTTTGTCCAGCGGGAAATTTTCGAGGCGGTTTAGGTGGGCGATGTGCTTTTTCCATGTCTTCTGTTCAATGGTTTCGATGTCTGCGAGGTCTTGGGGGCGGTAGCCTAGGCGGAAGTGTTGTTTTTGGCCGTTTATGACTGTGTAGTATGGGAACTCGCACCAGTAAGTTCTTGGGCAGATTCTTGAGCATCTTTGGATGTAGTCCAGATATTCGAGCATTTCCTGTGCAGAAAAATCGGTAGGATCGTCTGTAGATAAAGAAAAACTCCCACTCGAACTGTGGCACGGAAGTGCGCCGGTTCGCGTGGGAGTAACAACTGGGGTCGCTGACGGGATTTGAACCCCGGTTAAATCATCTCAACATTATAGAATTATGCGTATATCAGGCCCCCTGATATACTACAACAATTGCCAGGGAACAGCCCAGACATTGCTGGCTACGGGATAAACCTTCTTCCCTGTATAAATGATGGCCCCAGATGGAACATCAGGATGCCGCTTCAAAAATTCTCGAACCGAACGGGTGTCTCTAAAATCCAGACTATCTCCCGATTTGACTTCAACCGGCAATACAGCATCCTTATGTTTAATGATAAAATCCACTTCAGTATTAGTTTGTTTTGATTTCCAATAATAGATTTCAGGTTGAATCTGTTGCAAAGAAGCCCAAGCTAGAATTTGCTGGAAAATAAAGTTTTCCAAAAATCTGCCTTTTAAATTTTCTTTTTTAAGGTCCTTGTCTGAGGAAATGCCTGCCATAAAACAAGCAACACCTGAATCAAACCAAAAATATTTTGCCTGTTTATACGCTCTTTCCCCTCGCGCCACAAATCCTCTCAATTCATATAAGAGCTGAGTATTCTTAAGAAGGCTGACATGCCGACTTACATTGCTCCTAGTTTCTCCACACATCTTTGCTAATTCGTCCTGGTTGCTTTCCCAGCCTGTTGCTTTTGCTAAAGCCTGCATCAAACGACGAAAATTCTGTGGATACCTTACCTTGACCAAATCCTGGATATCGCGTTCAATATATGTATCAACATATCCACCCATAAGCTCGGATACAACCTGCGGTTTTGATGCCAAAACGATCTCAGGCAAACCACCCTTCCATGCTGATTCAATGAAAGATGCATTGGCCGCTGTCATACCAGTAGAAATCTCTTTATTCGACACAAGCCTATCCAATAATTGATGATCTTTACGCTTTTGAATTTCAGCAAAAGAAAATCCCGTTAAATGAAGATACTTTGCTCTTCCTGCCAACGTTTCTCTGGGAGATCCTCTCAAGGAGACATTTCCAGAACCCGAAAGTATAAAACGACGTTTTCTTTTTGATTGGTCAACATAATATTTGACCGTTACCAAAAGATCCGGGCATCGTTGCACCTCATCAATGATCACAGGCGCATCATCAAAAAGAAGCCCCTTGGGATCTTCTTTAGACTGTTCAAGCAAGATTGGATCATCCAGAGTCATATAATGCCATCCTTTTAAACAGGCAGCATTCTGAAGAAGAGTGCTTTTGCCAACCTGCCGGGGACCGGATAAAATGACTACGGGATGAATACTTAATGCCTCTTTAAGTCTTGATTCAATATGTCTTGCAACATACCCCATATCTTCACCTCCTGAAGATAGGATACCATGCGAATTCACAAATCGCAATTTATTTATTCACAAACCGAATATTATTTATTCACAAATTACTCACCCGCTTACCATTTTTACTGACAACCTTTCTTGCGACAATCAGAGAGTCTTACTAGAAGCCAGGAAATTGTCAACCCTTCGACAGCCCAAGATTAATAGCTCAGGGTTGACCCTGAGCATAGTCGAATGGGTCAACTACAACCCCAAAAGTGAGAGTCCGACGATTCGAGAGTATTTGGGCCATTTTGGGGCAATTACTCTCGGGATTTGGCTAACTTTATCAAACCTTGAAGATCTCCGTGAATCAGCGATAACTTCTTGGACTTGCTCCATTTTTTAATCTGGGCTTCACGTTTTAATGCAGATGACATGCTCGGGCAGGATTCTTGGAAGATTAGTTTAATAGGCGTGCGGCTTCTGGTATAATTGCACCCTTTCTTATCATTGTGCTCTTTTACTCGTCGACAAATATCATTTGTGACGCCAGTATAAAGAGTCTTATCCTTACATTCTAAAATATAGACATGCCACATAAAAGGAATTATATCACACCCTTCGACACAGTTCGACTCCGCTCACTGCAAGAGCTCAGGGCTCTGGTGAGCACGTAAAAAGCCCCTCTTAAGAGGGGCTTTTTACACGCCGAACCATGGGGTGGGTCTTCAGTATCCTAACCCGCGCGCTGCTGATCCACAAATTAAATTAGCAACTAAACTTACCATCCCCGATGATCAGAGAGGAAAATATTTCTTAATAATATTAGGCACTCTTAACCCTGACCCGAATATACCACAATATTTATCTTTATTCTCTCATTTCTTTATATCCCTTAACAAGATCACAATTGACATCCATAACTTTCTGCGCGAATGACCAGTCCCCAGGGGCAGCGGTTTTTAAACAAGTGATATCCTCCTCTGTGGATATACAGCTTCCTGAAACAATCAACGAGCCCGCGGGGATATTCATATCCTCCACGCAGCAATTATGCCTGATAATCACTCCATCATGAATTTGTGTTTTAAATAAAACCGTTCCGAACCCGACAAAGCATTTTTGACCTATGACACACGGACCGTGAACAATACACGCATGGGCTAAAGACGTGACGGCGCCAACCACAACTTGAGAATTTTCCAGACAATGAACGATGACTTTATCTTGAATGTTGCACTTATCGCTTATGATAATCTCACTCTCTTTCTCATCAGCCCTGATCACTGCCCCCGGGCCGACAAAAACATTCCCTCCGATTTTAACCCTCCCTATCACAACTGCTGTTTCATCAATATAACTGGAAGGATGGATTTCGGGAGAGTGCCCATCAGGATTAGCTTTGATCATTTTCATCTCTTTCTTTTAAATTTATTATTTTCATT
>CAYZIY010000011.1:0-66099 GCA_964478715.1 uncultured Planctomycetales bacterium | reverse complement strand
TGATCATCGATGTGATGTTTGTGGCCGCCGGTTTTCAAGTACGAATTTGGGCCGGTAAGGCCAAGAAGCATCCATCTTCAGCCGGGAAAGGTTCACTTCTGATAAATGGTGAGAAATCGCAACATAATCCTTAACGTCAACCAGGGGAAGTCTTTAAACACTTTGTCCTGGTATGTCATAGACAGTAATGTTGAGACATTTAGACGCTTGGTCAAATTTATCCTGAATGGGACTAAAGGCCACTTATAATAATTGTGCGGTAACATGTTGATTTATATTAAATTAGAAGCCAAAAATAAACTCTTGCTAAAGAATACTGTTACTGGCATAATAATTGCTTCTTAAAAGGGTAGAGAATTTAAATTAAAAAATAAGGAGTAAGAAAAAGCTTAAAAGAATTTGTTGTAAAGGAGGAGTCGAAGGTGAACAAAAGGCTGACAATTACCGATGTTGCGGGTTTGGTGGGCGTAAGTCCGAAAACAATTGCCCGCTGGGAAAAAGTAGGAAAAGTAAGGAAACCTAAAAGAGATTGGCGCGGATGGCGAGTCTACGACGACACAGACGTAGCCCACATTAAACAATTTCACGAAGCAGTCTTTGAGGCCTAAACGATGTCCTTAAATCCAACCCGTTTTGAAAAGAACCGTCCTGGTTTAAGAAATATTTCATGAAAGGCAGGGCTTAAGTGGGCTTACACAAATTTGAGATAATGGGAAAAAATCAGAAATCAGAAAGAGGAAAAAAAATGAAAAATAACAAAATAGCAATAATCATTTGGGCGTCCGTCATTTCTTTTGTGCTGGGCGTTTGCCCGGTAGCTGCGCAAGGAACCGTGGGGGTGGCTACGACCGATTTACCTGAGGCTGTTCCTGGTCTGCAACAGAAAGAAACCGGCGGTCTCGCTGAAGAATTTACCATGAAAGCTCCCATCGATTTTAAAGACGAGCTGCCTTTGGGTGATGCCAGCAATTACACTCTGGGAGTGGATGATGTGATTGAAATCAGCGTCCTGCGACATCCTGAGGTCAGCGGTGAGTACGTAATTAATAATGAAGGAAAGATTCAGTACGAATTTGTAGGAGACGTCCAAGCCGTGGGCCTCACTAAAGATGAGCTGCAAAATAGACTCGCCTCTCTTCTTAAAAAATTTATCATCGCGCCAGAGGTAACCGTCAAGATCACCGGTTACAACAGCAAAGTGGTCTACGTGATTGGCGAAGTGTACCAACCGGGTAAAATATTTATGCGGGGAGACACCATTACTGTCCGGGAGGCCCTGGTCCAGTCGGGACTGCCCACTCTCGGCGCCTCAACCAAGAAATGCCGCCTGATTACCCCTAATGATTCCGGCGAAACCGATATCACCTATGTCAATGTGTTTAATCTTCTCTATGAAGGAGATCTGAGAGAAAATCTGGTGATGAAACCGGGGGACACGCTTTATATCCCGGCCACCGTCATGACCAAGGCCATGCGCGTGATCGCCCCCGTGGCCCAACCGGTCAGCACCGCGGCCGGCGCCGGCCGCATGGCTGTCACAGGATTTTAATTATGCTGCTTATCCAAAGAAAAATTTAGACAAACGATTCATATCATAAGAAAAGAAAGGACCTTTTAATGGACGAACATCAAGAAAAATCCATTTCCCCCATGGAATACCTGCGGATCGCCTTCCGGCGGAAATGGTTCATCATCATCCCCGTCTTTGCGGGACTGATTATCGGGATTTGCAGCGGATTGCTTCTGCCCAAAAGATACAAAGCCAACACGAAAATCCTTGTCCTGGAAGGCAAGACCGATAATCCGCTGTTTCAAGAGATTGCTGTCTCAACCACCGTCGGAGAACGCATCGCCACGATCAAAGAATCCATGCTCGGCTGGAACAGCCTGGTCAAGCTCGTTAAGCGCCTCAATCTGGATCAAGACATCAAAAACCGCCAGGAATTCGAGCAACTGATCCTAAAGATCCGCAATAACACAATTATCAGGCTCACCGGAAAAAATATCATCGATCTGGCCTACATCGGCAAAGATCCCCAAACCACCCAGAGTATCGTCAAGACCATCACTGAAATTTTTATCGAACGTAATGTCGAAATCCAGAACCAAGAAACATCCGATGCCATCAACTTTATCGAAGAGCAGCTCCAGGTCTATCGCAGTAAAATCAAGTCGGCCGAAATCGCCGAACTGCAGGAAAAACTCGACACGCTTTTGATCGATTCCACCGAAGAGCACCCGATGGTCAAAAAACTGCGCACCCAGATCGAATCCAAGAAGGAAGAACTCAAGAAAGAAGATCTGGAATATATCGAAGACGCCCGTTTAAGCAAAGAAAGCACAAGCCCCCTGGTTAATGAAATCAGAAAAACGCTTGACGATCTGCAAAGCGGCACGATCAAAACCGGCCAGTTTTCTTCTGACAAGGATAAAAGGGAAGGGAACCTCGAAGACGGTATGATGAAAATTTTGATCATGGATAAAGTAGACGACGTGATGGGCCGCGATGTTAAGGTCAATGAGCAGATTTACAATATGCTTTTACAGAGGCTCGAGACAGCCAAAATCACCCAGCGCCTGCAGTCGTCAAAAGAAGGCACGCGTTATACGATCTTGGATCCGCCGCTTCTGCCGATCAGCCCCATCAGCCCCAACAAACCGCTTACCGCCGCGATGGGACTGATCGCCGGTTTAGCGCTTGGTGTCGGGCTTGTTTTTATGCGCGAATTCTTGGATAAATCTTTTCTCGATGTCCAGGATGCCAAAGAATATCTGGGCCAGCCGCTTCTGGGCGCCATCTCCAGCATCATCAGCATGGACGAATATCAGGATCATAGAACCCGAGAACGCTGGATCGCCGGCATCCTGATCATTGCCGGAATCATGGCCGTTATCATTTCGGTCTTTATCGCCAATGTGATCCATTAGAAAAATAGCGGAGAATAAGGAAGGAGCATCATGTATACCCAATTTTTCGGTTTTAAAGAACCGCCTTTTAACATTACGCCTAATTCGAAATATTTCTTTGCCAGCCCCAAGCATACGGAAGCCTTAAGTACCATGATTTATGCGATTGAAGAGCGAAAAGGCTTTGTAGTGATCACCGGTGAAATCGGCTCCGGAAAAACGACTGTCTGCCGAACCCTGCTTAACAGACTCAGCGCCGACACTCAAACAGCGCTGATCACCAACACCTCGATCAACAGCAAAGACCTGATTTATGCCATCCTCGAGGATCTGGAAGTTGACTTTCAAAACGGCTCCAAAGCCCGTCTGCTTTCCCAGCTTAATGCGTATTTGATTAAACAGCTTCAAAATGATCATAATGTTGTCTTGATCATTGATGAAGCGCAAAACCTCAAGCCGTCGGTGATTGAAGAAATCCGCATGTTATCCAACCTGGAAACCGAAACGGAAAAACTGATTCAAATCATTTTGATGGGCCAGCCGGAACTTAAGAAAAAACTGGGACTTCACAAGCTTGATCAATTCCGTCAACGAATCGCGGTTTATTATCACCTGAGCCCTATCAACGAAGAAGAAACCCGCAAATATATTCTCCACCGCCTTCATGTCGCCGGTGGTCTGCAGGAAAGATATTTTACTCCTGAAGCATTCAATCTCATCTACAAATTTTCTCAAGGTGTTCCTCGTCTGATTAACCAAATCTGCGACAGCGCCTTATTGACAGCTTTTACCCATGACCGGCGACTCATCGATGAAAAAATCATGCTGGAAGTCATCGCTGAGTCGCCCATGCTCCAGCTGGCTCCAGATTTTCAAAGACAGGCCCACATGCATAAGAATATGCACCATAAAACAGAAAAAAATACAGCCGATCATAAACCCCCGGAATCAGATCATTCTTGCGATGCAGAAAGTGATCCGCCAATGTCAGACCATATTATCTCCGTCAATCAACATCAAATATTCAGCGAATAATTGAAAGGAAATCATCCATGGGAAAAATCACTAATGCACTCAAAAAGGCCTCGGAAGAAAGAGTCAGCCGGCTCGAACGCCTCGCCAAAGTCAAAGAAGCCGAGCACGTCATCGTGCGCAAAATGGGAGACTCGCGCATCGATTCGCGTATCGTGACCTATTTCGATCCCAAAAGCCCGATCACCGAGCAGTACAAAATCCTGCGCACCAACCTTCTTTCACTTAATAAATCTAAACCGCCTAAAACAATAGTCATTACCAGCTCGATCCGAGCCGAAGGTAAAACCATCACATCGCTCAATCTGGCCATCTCTCTGGCCCATGCCATGCATAGGCCCAGAATACTTTTGATCGATGCCGACCTGCGCCGCGGCCGCATGGCTCAATATTTGGGCGTTGATCCCAAAGAAGGCCTTTCGGAAGTCCTGCAGGAGAAGACCAGCGTCGAGGATGTCATGTTTTCAATCGACCTGGAAAATTTAACATTCATTCCGTCCGGAGGAACCCCGGCTCATCCGGCCGAGCTTCTGGGATCCCGGAGAATGAAACAATTGCTTGAGAAGCTTACAGCAAAATTCGACCTGATTCTCCTGGACACCCCGCCGTTGATTGCCGTCACCGATCCGGGCATCCTGGCCGCTGAATGCGACGGCGCCATTCTGGTTATCCAGGCCGGCCGCACCCAGCGCGGGATTGTCCATCGCGCTAAAGAGCTCCTGCATCAGACCCAGGCCCATCTGCTCGGTCATGTGTTAACCAATATCGAATATCATCTGCCGGAATATATTTATCGATATCTATAAACGTCACAAGTCGCAATAACAAAAAAAGATAAAGGTTGGTCACAAAGTCACAGGTCAAATTCACAAATTCACAGTGTCACAAAGTCACAGGTCAAATTCACAGTGTCACAAAGTCACATATCTATAAGGTTCTGTATTATCTTGTGGCCTTGTGTCTTGTGCGCTTGTGCCCAAGCTATTAAGCCATGAGAATACTGCACATAAGCCATCTTTACCATCCATCCATCGGAGGGAATCAAATCCATCTTAAGAAACTCTCCGAACACCTGACCCGAAAGGGAGAGGATGTCACTGTTTTTACCGCCAAAGCTTTGACGATTAATCAACTGCGCAATCCCAATGGCCAAATCAATTCTTTGCTTAGCTATGAAACCTTAAACGGCGTTAAAATACGGCGTTTTCCTCCGTCGAAAAGAATTCAACAGTTCGTGTTTAAACATTTACCGAAAATCAGAGGCGGATACCGATTATCTCGCGCGATTTTGAAAGATTGGTTTGCGATGATGCAAAGAGGAGGAGTCGTCCCCCAAAGCATCCAGGCAATCCTCGCGCATAAGCCCGATGTGGTCTGCAATATTAACTCCTGCAATGCCAGCACTATCTGGGCCTATCTGGCGCATCGCATCCGCAAATTTCCTTATGTGATTATTCCCTGTTTGCATATTCATGATCAGTGGGTTAAAAATCCCTTTATTTATACGGCCCTTCAAGATTGCGATTGCGTGGTCGCGCTCACCGAATTTGAAAAGAATTTTTTGATTCAAAAAGGCATTGATCCCCATAAAATCAGGGTTATCTCTCCGGCGATCGATTTTTCGGATTTTCCCGTACCGCCAACAAACGACTTTCGATCGATCTATGGACTGAAAAAAGATCCTGTCATTCTCTATATGGGCCGCTTGTCAAAAGAAAAAGGCATTGATGGCTTGATCCAGGCTTTCGCGCTCGTTTGTGAAAAAATCCCCAAAGCCAGACTCATCCTGGCCGGATCTTTGAGTGAAAATTACAAAAAAGCATTAAAAAATAAAATCAAAACGCTGAAATCCAAAGACCGGGAGCGTGTTTTGATCATCAATCATTTCAGTGAATCCCAAAAGAATGAAATTTGCCATGCCAGCGACTGTTTAGTCTTACCATCGGTCAGCGAATCTTTCGGGATCGTTTTGCTTGAGGCCTGGGCCTGCCAGAAACCGGTGATCACCACCCGAAATTCGGCTCCGGGTTCTGTTGTGGATGAAAACAAAGACGGTCTGCTTTATGCGTATGAAAATGATCATGAACTGGCCGATCAAATCACGACTTTATTGAAAAACAAAAGAATGCGAACGCGGCTGGGCCGCTGCGGCTATCAAAAAGTTTTAGAAAAATTCACCTGGCCACAGGTGGCCGATCAATTTCAAAGGCTCTATCGAACATTAATAAGGAATCATCTGATTAAAGAAAGGATGCCCCATGGCACGTTATCTCGTCACAGGGGGAGCCGGGTTCATCGGCTCCAATATCACTGAGAAACTAATTCAGGGTGATGATTTTGTCCGTGTATTGGATAATTTTTCATCCGGAAAAGAAGAAAATCTTGCTTTCGCTAAAAAATTATCCATCGAAAAATTCGAACTGATCCGCGGCGATATCCGTGACGCTCTGGTGTGCGACAAGGCCTGCGAGGGCATTGATTATGTACTGCATCAGGCGGCGGCGCGCTCAGTGCCCAAATCCATGAAAGATCCGCTGACCTATAATCATGTCAATATCGATGGAACGCTCTTTATGCTTCAGGCGGCCGCCAAGCATCAGGTTAAACGGTTTGTTCTGGCCTCATCCAGTTCGATTTATGGCGATACGGATCAATTCCCCGAAAAAGAGGATCAGCTTCCGCTACTGATTTCGCCCTATGCGCTATCTAAATTAACCGGCGAATATTACTGCCGGATCTTCGCCGAATTTTTTGGCGTTGAGACCGTGTGCCTTCGCTATTTCAATGTCTTCGGCCCCCGGCAGGCCCTGGATGATGAATATGCGGTCGTGATTCCCAAATTCACGACCAGTATTCTCAATGATGAGCAACCGCCGATTTTCGGAAACGGCAAGCAGTCGCGCGATTTCACTTATATCGATAATGTTGTCTCAGCCAATATCCTGGCCGCCACCACACCCGGCATCAAGCATGAGGTTCTCAATGTAGCCAATGGCAGGGATCATACCGTCTTAGAACTCGTTGATCTGCTTAATCAGATCATCGGAAAAGATATCAAACCTCAGCATCTAGATGTCCGCGCCGGCGATGTCTTTAAAACCCATGCGGATATTTCGAAGGCGGGTAAGGTTATCGGATATAAACCTCTGGTCAATTTTGAGGAAGGTCTTAGATATACGGTGAAATGCTTTCGCGAAATGGAAAATAGATAAAATTAAGACCAGCGACGTATCCTGAACCAGATAAATGGTTGTCCCTGAACATAATGAATATATAATAATTTTAATTATGCGTTGTTGTTTAGTCATAACTAAGTTATAATACATTATATGAACGCAAAATCATACAATAATCTGGATTTACGAGAAATCTTTCATCTGGAATTCCTTCGGCTGTTTTCCAGGAAAGTTAAGCAGAGTTTCTTCGCGCTTAAAGGCGGATCAAATTTAAGATTTTTCTTTAAAAGCTTCCGCTACTCAGAAGATATGGATCTGGATATTTGCGATATTGCGGTTTACAAAATCAAAGATACTGTCATGGATATTCTCACCGCGGCTTCATTTCATGACATACTGAATTCGTTTGGTGTTGAGCGGTTGATTCCGCCTGATATGAAATACGCTAAACAAACAAAAACAACGCAACGATTTAAGATTCATTTGTTGAACTCCTCAGGCGAAGATTTGTTTACAAAAATTGAGTTTTCCCGGAGGGGCTTTCGCGGCCAAGCAGAAGTTGAATCTGTCTCCAGCTCCATTCTCCGGCATTATCGATTGGCGCCATTATTAATATCCCATTACAAAATTTCATCGGCCATCACACAAAAAATTGATGCCCTGATAAACCGCAAAGAGCTTCAGGCCAGGGATATTTTCGATCTGTATATTCTGAATTCACAATATGATTCCGAGATAGAGGGAAAACTCAAAGTCAACCCGGATAAATTGAAAAAAGCTTCGGAAAATGTGTATCAAGTCAGCTATGAACAATTTCGAGATTCAGTCGTCGCTTATTTCAGCGCGGAAGATCAATCTTTGTACACTAATGAAAATAACTGGGATGAAATCAAATTAAAAACAATTGGTTTTTTAGAAGAATTGGGATAGTGATATGGAGAAACGGTCTTTAATGTTTTTTATTAAGAAAATAGAGAGACCTGTATTTGCGACTAGAGAACTTGTGTCTCTTTCAGGAAAATCCGCGTCTGCTATCAATCAGTCATTGGTTCACTTAGAAAAACAGGGATTGGTTCAGCGTGTTTACAGAGGCGTATGGTCCCAAGGGGATCAACGAAATGTAAGCCCCTATCAAATGATACCTCTCTTGTTTGATAAACACCGCGCCTATGTCTCTTTCCTGAGCGCCTTGCACCTTCACGGCATTGTGGAGCAAATACCACAAGTTATCACTTTGGCTTCAACCGCTCATAGTCGATCCGTTAGCACCTCTTTGGGAACTTTTCAGATTCACAAAATATGTCCTGAATTTTTCCAGGGTTTCAGCTGGTACAAAAAGACGGGGAAATTCCTTATAGCTGAGCCGGAGAAGGCATTAGTTGATTGTTTATATTTATCCACAAGAAAAAAGAAACAATTTGGTCATTTTCCGGAGCTGTATTTAGGAAAAAAATTTTGTTTTAAATCAGCTCGTACGTGGGTCAGGAAAATAAAAGACGATAAAATTCGTTTATGCGTAAAAAGAAAACTTGAACATATTTTGCTTTAGCATTCAAGCATTCTGCGTCTTATGTCTTATCAAAAACTAGTTAAAGATATTCAAAAAAGACTGGAGAAAGTCGAGCAGTACACAGCTAACGATGATGAGCGTCTTCAGACGCTCAATGCCTACTGGATCATCGGAGAGTCTGTTTATGGTTACACCCGTAAAAGCGGAGAAGTCATTAAGAATATCGCGCTCGATGCGGGCGCATCCAGAGGAACGCTGGAAAAATGCGTTCGTTTTTTCCGGCAATATCCGGACGGATTTAAAGATGAAATCGAGGGACATCCGCTGAATTGGTCGCATTATGCCGCCCTTTTGTATGTGGCCGACAGAAAAGAGCGCTCCTTCTATATCCAAAGTGCCGCGCTCAATCAGTGGAGCTCACATGAACTGCGATTGAGAATCCGCAATAATTATTACGAAAACAGATGTGAAGCCGGGGCCACAAACAAAAATGACGGGCCCCGGCTCAGAGATCTTAACCAAAAATTATATACCTATGCGGCACAGGTAGCCCGGGTTGTTGATGCCGACACGCTTGTTCTTGATATCGATGTCGGTTTCAAGGCCAAAATGGAGCACAAAGTGCGTTTGCGGGGCATTAACTGCCCGGAAAAAGGGACGAAAAAAGGCGGCCAAGCCAAAGTATTTGTCGAGGATTGCCTCTCTGAGGGCGGTGTTGTTATCCGCTCGTATAAAGCCGGCAAATTCGGCCGCTACATTGTGGATCTCTGGTATTTGAAAGGGGAGACGGATAAAGAAACAATTTTAAGCCATGGTCGCCTTCTCAATCAGGAGCTTCTGGATAAAGGCCTGGCCAGAATAGTGGAGTAACCTACTTCAGGCTCAGGGACATACCCCGATTTATGTGTTGGTATGACCCCTGAGGGACACACCTTTACCTGATTCGGGGTATGTCCCTGGATAAAAACAGAAGAATGGAGATCGAGGATAATTTTAAGCATATTTTATTTGACAACTATATCGTTGTATGTCATGATAATCAACAACATATATGTCATTTAACCTAGGAGGATTTTATGTATATCGACCGTCAGATTGACGTCCTAAAAGCGTTAAAGAGCAAGTCACTATTTCTTTTTGGCGCGAGGCAGACGGGAAAATCCACGCTGATAGCCCATAGCTTGAAACAATTCCGCGTCTATGATCTCTTGGACAACGATATCTATTTGACTTTAAGCCGCGAGCCAAAAAGGCTTGAACAGGAAATACGGTCCAAAGAAAAGATCATTATAATTGACGAAATTCAGAAATTACCTTTTCTGCTTGATGAAGTACATCGGATTATTGAAAAGCAAAGAATTCATTTTCTGTTGACAGGATCAAGCGCCAGAAAACTGCGCAGAGGAGGCGTCAACCTTTTGGGCGGCCGGGCGCGTTCGGCAAACCTGCATCCGTTTATTTACCGTGAACTTAAGGAAAAATTCGATTTACGCAAAGCGCTGAATAACGGTTTGATTCCTTCGATTTATTTTTCTGACTCCCCTGAGCAGGATTTGAAGGCCTATTCCGGAAACTATTTAAAAGAAGAGGTCGCAGCCGAGGGACTGGTCAGAAATGTCCCGGCATTCAGCAGGTTTCTGCAGGTTGCGGCCGCCTGCAACAGCTTGTTGATCAATTATGCCAATATAGCCAATGACGCCCAGGTACCCGCCAGTACGGTCCAGGAGTACTTTCAGATTTTGCGCGATACACTTATCGGGTTTGATGTCCCGGCATGGAAAAAGAGTCAAAAACGAAAGCCCACTTCAACCGCGAAATTTTATTTTTTCGACGCAGGGGTGGTGCGATACCTGCAAAATCGGCCGGAAATAAAAGAAAAGTCGCCGGAATTCGGAGACGCGTTTGAGACATATATGGCGCACGAGCTGAAAACGTTTGTCGACTATCATAATTTGGGCGATCTTCATTATTGGCGGTCCAAATCCGGATACGAGGTTGATTTTATAATAAATGACAACCTTGCCGTGGAAGCCAAGGCAAAGGGCAATATCTCTCCAAGAGACCTAAGAGGAATGAAGGCGCTCAAAGAAGAGAAAAGAATCAAGCATTATGTCGTTGCGTGCCTGGAAAAACGGCCGAGAATTATTCAGGGGATTAAAATACTTCCCTGGAAAAACTTCCTTGATCAGCTCTGGAGTAGTCCAAGACGCTTTATGTAAAGAAATTCTGGCCTACGGATGGTTGCTAAATCAGGAGCTTCTGGATAAAGACTTGGCCAGGATTGTTGAATAAACGGAAACAGCCATGGAGAAAAAACCAAAAGTAAGCGTAGTGATGGGAGCCTATAACGCCTCGAGGTTCATGAGAGAGGCCATTGAGAGCCTTTTGTCTCAGACATTTCAGGATTTTGAGTTAATTATCGTTGATGATGCCTCAAAAGACAAAACCCTTAAAATCGCCAGAGATTATGAACAAAAGTATCCTGAAAAAATCAAAGTATTTCGGCACGATCAAAATCTTGGTCCGGCCACAGCCAGCAATACAGCGATCTCTCATGCGCAAGGAAAGTACATTGCCAATTTCGATTCGGATGATATCGCGATGCCAGAAAAATTGGAACAACAAGTTCAATTCTTAGACAAACATCCCGACATCGCCCTTTGCGCGACTTACTGCTATCTGATTAATGAGAATGGAAAAGTTTTTTCAGAAATAAAATCCCCGTTAAGCGATAGTGATATCAAAAATTCATTCAGGTCTTGTAATCCGCTTATCCATAGCTCGATTATGTTTCGCAAAATAAATTTTGAATCTGTGCATTTCTATCGTGATGGCTTGTATTGCGCGCCAGATTACGATTTTTATCTTAGATCTTCGGAAACCCAAAACTTTGCTTGTTTGGATCAATTATTGTGTTATCGAAGGATCAATCTCCATTCTATTTCCATTACAAGCAGTATCAGGCAAACTCAATCCGCTGAAAGAATGCGCCAATTTGCGAGAGAACACAAACTTAAAGACGTCACGTGTCAAGATATTGAAAGGCCAGATTTATCCACGGGGTTCTTTGAGAAAATGCACCTAATGGCTGAAAGCTATTATCACTGGTCAACGCGTTTGTATCAAGCGGGTGAATATAGCGATTCTTTAAGTCTTTTGTGTAAAGCGCTGATACGAAAACCAATCAACAGACAAATATGGAGATTTCTTCTAACAAAATTCATATTTTGTATGTCGAATCTTAATGAAAGCAACATATTGTTAGAAAAACACTCAAGCCATGAATAAATCATATTTCCATGCAAAAAAAATAAACGGCCAATTCGAAGTAAAAGGCTCTCCTGATTGTCTTTTAGGGCACGAGATTCCCCGTTCATCAGGGCAAAAACCAGATGGTGTCTATGCTAAATGGCATTGGGATGGCAATACTCTTACTGTTGAAAACGATCCGTTTGGATTTTATCCGCTGTATTACTATTGCCATAATGGTGAAATCGGCCTCTCACCGTCGATATGGAAGCTATTTGAGGAGGGAGCATCCCGTGAAATAGACTACAAAGCTTTATCGGTATTTATCCGATTAGGTTTTTTCATTGGTAACGATACTCCCTTTAAATACATACGCGCCTTACCGCCTATTGTTAAATTTCAATGGAATAAAGACGGCTTGGTATTAAAAGGACAGTGCGCTCAAACAAAATGCCTACAAATAACCAGGCATGATGCCGTTTATAGATACGCATCTTTATTCCAGCAGTCCATGAAACGACGATTGCCAAAAGATAATAATTTTGTCATTCCTTTAAGCGGTGGTCGAGACTCAAGGCACATTCTCTTAGAACTCAATAGACTTGGTTATAAACCGAAATTCTGCGTAACCCATGATCATTACCCGCCACGTTCCGATGAGGATGTCAGAATTGCAAAACACCTATGTTCAGAGCTTAAGATAGAGCATATTACGCTTAAACAACAAGTGAAGCTCTTCAAAAATGAAATCAGAAAAAATTTCATAACCAATATGTGTACTGATGAACATGCCCAGATACTTATCTTAGCCGATTTTCTCAAAGGTAAAACAAAATTGATTTACGACGGGCTTGGCAGCGATTGGAAAACATTTGTACCTGAACAAATTGAAAATTTCAAAGAAGAACGCTTAAAAGAACTATCAAAGATATTATTTCAATACTGGGTTATGGGTGAGGACATCGCTCAACTCATACTAACTCCGGAATCCTATAAACGTATGCATATCGATTGCGCTACTGATCATTTGGTCTCTGAGCTAAAAAATCATGTTGACACACCGCATCCGATCAGCTCTTTTTACTTCTGGAACAAAAGAAGGCGAGAAATCAGTTTATCGCCATACGCAATTTTAAGCGATATCCCATGTATTTACAGCCCCTATCTTGATTTCGATCTGCGCACATTTTTATCTTCTCTACCTATTCATGTGCGGATGGACAGTAATTTGCATACAGATACAATCTATCACGCTTACCCTCAATTTGCCCATATTCCATTTGAACAAAAGCATGCTATGGGTATTGATCCCCAAGCATGTCGATCAGAATTTCTAAGGTCGCTCTTATACTATTTACTTTTTGTCAGGAAGGGGCGATCTCATTTTATTAAAAGCACCTATATTGTTCCACGGTTAATGCATTGTTTGGTCAGTAAAAATTATCGAAAGAGCATTTGGTGGATAAAACCTCCTCTGCTTTTATATTTATCACAGCTGGAACAGATTCAAAACCAAAAAATACTTACTTATCATGATTGTTAAAAAAGATTTTGATAACAAAAAACTCTATGAACAACCTGAGCACTGGGGAATTTTAACTCAGAACGAAGAATTTATGAAAAAGGCACGCTTGATAAAGGCCTTGATTCCTCAAGACGTGAAGACGATTCTTGATGTGGGTTGTGGCGACGGTTCTTTGACAAATTACCTTATTGATGAGCAATATTCTCTTATGGCCTTTGATCGAAGCCAAATCGCCCTGAGCCATGTTAAGACGAAAAGAATACTTGGCAATATATGCACCATTTCCTTTAAGGATAATTCTTTTGATATGGTGATCTGTAGCCAAGTCTTGGAACATTTACCGAATGACACTTTGCAAAAAGCCGTTTCTGAATTATCCAGGATTGCCAGCAAATATCTTATTATCAGCGTTCCTTATCATGAACAGTTGCGAGAACGTTTCACGAAATGCTCTCAATGCGGTCTTGTCTATCACACATGGGGTCATGTGCGATCTTTCCGTTCTGTACGTCATTTGACAAGATTATTTTCATTATTCACTCTTCAAACATACGTATTTTGTTCAAAAATGTCCTATCAAAATCCAATTTTACTTTATATAAAGCAAACACTTGGAAATGAATGGGCATGGGAAAAATCTTCTCTTTGTCCGCAATGCGGTAATGCATGCAACTCCAATAACGCTAAGATAAACAGAACAATTAAGTATTTAACCGATGGTATCCAGTGGCGCATAGGAAAAAAAGAAGAATTCTGGTGGCTAGTATGTTTATTCGAAAAAAAGAGGGGTAATGCACTGTGAGCACTAACCCAAAAGTCAGCGTCATCATGAGCACCTTCAATACAGGTAAGTATATCCGGCAAGCCATTGACAGTATTGTGAATCAAACATATCAAGACTTTGAGCTTATTATTGTGGACGATGGCTCAACGGACAATACAAGGCATATCGTTAACAAATACTGCGCTCAACATCCGCAGAAGATACAGTACATTTATCAAGACAATGCAGGCTCTTCGAAGGCCAGGAATGTAGGCATTAAGGCATCACGAGGAGAGTATATCGCCATCCTGGACTCGGATGATATCTCTTTGCCGCAGCGATTGCAAAAACAGGTTGAATTCTTAGATCAAAATCCTGATATCGCTCTTCTGGGAACAGGAGGGTGGATTATCAATGAACAAAATCAGATCTTAACTACGTTCAAAATTCTCACAGATAGTCAGATGATTAAAAAGCAACTGATTAGAAGAAATCAATTTATCCATAGCTCTGTCATGTTCAGAAAAATTTGTATGGAAAAATACGGTTTCTACCGTGAAGAATTGGCATATTCTCAAGATTATGAGCTCTACTTGCGATTATCCGCGCATTATAATTTCGCTAATCTTGCTGATCTTCTCTGTAAGTGGCGATTAAGTTTGAGTTCAATTTCTATTAAAAGAAAAGTGGCCCAAGATCAATCTGTAAAAACACTTCAGAAATTAGCACGAGAGAATAGACTTAATCATATTGAAACGATTCAGATCGATTATGATCTTTCTCGTTTTTTGTTTCTCGCCAAGTGCTTTGCCAAGGCTTCAAGTTATTTTCATTGGGCACAACGTCTCTATGATTACGGCGATTACCGGAACTCTTTGAAATTGACATTGCTTTCAATCCTTCACAAGCCCATTAATATAAGTATATGGAGATTTCTATTTGTTAAATATCTTATGAATCCACGTTTAATGTTTAAACCTGTTAATTAAAAATGAGCACTAATCCAAAAGTCAGCGTCATCATGAGCACCTTCAATGCAGGTAAGTATATCCGGCAAGCCATTGACAGTATTGTGAATCAAACATATCAAGACCTTGAACTTATTATTGTGGACGATGGCTCAACGGACAATACCGGACATATCGTTAACAAATACTGCGCTCAACATCCGCAGAAGATGCAGTACATTTATCAAGACAATGCAGGTCCTTCGAAGGCTAGAAATGTAGGCATTAAGGCATCCCGAGGGGAGTATATCGCCATCCTGGACTCAGATGATATCTCTTTGCCGCAGCGATTGCAAAAACAGGTTGAATTCTTAGATCAGAATCCCGATATCGCCCTTCTGGGAACCGGAGGGTGGAGAATCAATGACCGTGGCAAACTCATTGAAGAATACAAAACCGAAACGGATGAAAAGACAATCAAGACCGAACTTTTTCAATGCAACCGTTTCAATCACAGCTCTCTAATGCTTAGAAAAAAACAGATCGCGGATCAATTGTTTTATCGAGAAGAGCTGAAATTTGCAGAAGATTACGAGTTGTGCCTAAGAATTTCTGAACGGTTTCCTGTTGCCAACTTAAGTGAATGTCTTTCAATGCGTCGTGTGAATCCATCATCTATTTCTTTTAAAGAGATGAAACAAAAAAGAATCCTTGAATTAATCAAACAATTAGCAATAGAAAGAAAGTTAAGCCGTATTCACAGAATACAAATTGATCATCATGCCAGTGAGTTCAAAACGTTACCACAGCGACACGAAAAGGCGTCGCATTATTTCCACTGGGCCATCCGACTCTATTATTGCTCGGATTATCGTAATTCTCTCAGTTTTTTGTTCAAAGCCATCTTACTAAAACCATTAAATAGACAAATTTGGAAATTCCTTTTAATCAACTATTTATGCCATTTCGATTTGCTATGGAAGCAAATGAGAGTGCAAAAACAATAAACTCATGCCACGAATCGTTATTCTAGATCTATGGAACAATGCAAAAAGCGGTGCTAGCAAATCGGTTCTTTATCGTGCTTTATCGAAATTCTTTGATATTGACTTTCTTATTCTGCCCCAAACAAAACTCTCACGCCTGTGGCCCTACGTAAAAAGTTTTCACTGGAATATCGAGAAATGGAAATACAAGAAATCGGCTTTTGAGGAACATGCCCGCAAGCATCCTTCTTCATTTATAAGGACCACTGAACGATATAGTAAAATGCTGGCACAATACACCCAGCCATACGATGCCCTGCTGCAAATAGGTTCCCTCTTTGGTCCTGTCGATAATCCGAAAAATGTTCCGTATTTCTCTTACAGTGATTCGACAGTTATAAATGCCGAAAAGATGTGGCCCGACTGGATGCCGGATGACTTCGGACAATTCCGCCAACAATGGTATGCCCTTGAAAAGAATTTGTTTGAAAAAGCAGACGGCTGCCTCTTTTACAGCCATTGGGCAGCCGAGACATGCCAGAATGAATACGCAATAGCCAAAGACAAAATGCATGTCATCGGGTCAGCCTGCAAGATCACTGAGGATCATCAAGTTGATTGGACGAGACGAAAGAAGGATGTGCTCTTTGTGTCCACAGATTTCAAACGAAAAGGCGGATATAAATTAATTCCGATTTTCGAAAAAATCGTCAGTGAAATTCCTGAAGCCAGACTAATCATTGTCGGCAATGTTCCGCATAACTTTGCAACAGATCTTTCTTGGCTGGAGATTAAAGGATCTATTGAAAAACAAGAGCTTATTGAGATCTACAAAGGATCAAACATCCTCATTCATCCGGCAAAATATGATCCGTTTCCAAGTGTTATTATGGAGGCAGCAAATTTTGAAATACCCTCTGTGGCGAGCAACATCTGCGCCATTCCTGAAATCATAGACGATGGCCAAACAGGATATCTGATCAATCCTGATGATATTGAAGGATTTCAAAATAGACTTATCTATCTGTTAAAGAATCGACCAATTTTAGAAATGATGGGCAAAGCATCAAGAAGTCATATCCACAATAAGTATCATCCAAATGCAGTGGCCACAAATATAAAAAATGTCATCGAACGATATGTGTAAAAAATTCAAAGTGGGTTTCGGTCCAGAAACGACAGCCAACTCGTTTTATCAATCTGGTATTAAAGTGGCTCGTAAACTGGAAGAGGACAGTCGTTTTCAATGCGATTTTTTTGCTGAACCATTTTCACTAAAAGTACTCCTTGATTTTGACATTCTTATTTTTATTAAAATTTGTCCTCCATTTGACATATTGAAAAAACTGAAAGATGCCGGAAAAATACTAATTTTAGATTATCAAGATATGTTTTTATTTCCGAGTGTCTATGAACGTAATTCGATAAAAAAAATTATGAAAAAAATTTATTATTATCATCTTGAAGGGTCTGAACGAAAAAGATTCGGCTGTTTTAACGGTTGCCTGATCGCATCGCCAGCGGCTAAACAAATAGTCCAAGAAGCAGGGATGAAACCTTTGGTCATTCATCGGCAGATTTATAATGACTGGCATCAGAATCATCCGAAACAGCATAGTGAAAAAACCCGTAATTTAACCATGATATGGACAGGAATTGGATTAAACATCAAGCAAAATAGCCAAATTGAACCAATATTAAAAAAAATTTGCGATAAATACGATTCACGCGTTATTTATTTAACTGACTCTTATAAAAACAAAAGCGATTTCATAAACTACGTTCATTGGACGAGAGAGACTTGGGAAAGAGATTTACTGCAAGGCGATATTGCCTTTCGCTGGTGGAACAACTGCAATGATCAGTATCACAAAGATTCTAATAAAATACTCTCCTTCATGGCCGCAGGATTACCAGTCGTATGCCGCCCGACAGAATCAGACAAGCTGGTTATGCGAGATGGAGCAACCGGACTTTTCGCTGATACACCACGCGCATTCGGCGAATGTCTGGATCGATTGATCCTTGATCCCCAAGCACGAAAAGATATTGGGCAACGGGCCTTTGAAGAGTCCTGGTCAAAGTATAATCTCGATACACATGTGTCGCAAATCAAAGAAATCCTTGCAACGTTCATAAAACAGACTGGAATGAATCATGGCTAGCCGCGGCAAGCGAATAATATCTGGATTTTTCTTTCGCCTATTCAATACAATAGCAAGCATCGTCATTGCATTCTTTATGATGCCGTTTATCTTGCATACATTAGGCGACAAAATGTACGGGCTGTGGGTCTTCATTGGCGCATTTATGGGGTATATGAACTACCTGGATCTTGGCATCTCTTCAGCAGTGGGCAGATTTGTATCCCGGGCCATTGGAAGAGATGATGTGGATGAAGTTAATACGGTCATCAGTACATCCTTTATCCTTTACCTAATCATTGGCGTTGTGGTATTTCTGCTAACCATTCTTTTGGTTATCTGTAGCCGCTTTTTTGTCCAGTCTCCTGATGAGTTGCGTATTGTTAGAATTTTAATTTTAATGGCCGGTTTAAATTTGTCGATCGGTTTTCCTACGCGTTCGTTTGGCGGCGTCATCCACGCCCATCTACGTTATGAAGTTACAGCAGGAATTAGGTTAACAGAGCTCTTGCTAAGAAACATCCTCATTGTTATTTTCTTCAATTTAGGATACCGAATCGTAACGCTAGGTTTCATTGTGTTTTGCGTATCTCTCCTGACCTATGTCTTATGGATTTATTTTGCCTTCTCGGTAGAAAAAAGATTGCGATTGAATACAACCTTGTTTGACCGCCGTAGAATAAGAGAAATTTTCTCCTATGGCATCTATTCCTTTATCGGTCGATTGGCACACATCCTGGTGCATCGAGTAGATTCTGTTGTTATCGCTTCTTTCGTAGGACTTTCCGCTGTTGCCCATTATTCCATTGCGGCAACGCTCGTAACTTATTTCTCAACATTCCTTTTCCGATCTCTAGGATTGATCGGTCCTGTTTTTAGCCAAGATGAAGGAAGAGGGAACTATGAAGAGATTCGACGTAAGCTATTGCTGACAACCAAAATTTCTATCTATATGACTTGTTTTATCGGTGCGATGGTCTTGCTTTATGGCAAACATTTTATCGTGCGATGGATGGGCGCTGATTATGTTGATGCTTATACGGTGCTTGTTATCTTGATTCCTCCGACAGTCATTATGCTGATGCAGCAACCTTCTACATCAGTCCTTTACAATATTTCGCGCCATAAATTTCTGGCCTGGTCAGGAGCGCTTGAAGGAATATGCAATCTTATCCTGAGTATTCTACTGGTGAAAAACTACGGAATTGTCGGTGTAGCCATCGGAACAGCGATCCCTATGTTTGTCTTACGCTTTTGCATCCAGCCCATATATGTCTGTCATGTGCTTAATATCAGCCGATGGAAATATTACATCAATACCCTGACCACATGCATCGGTATTGCCTTTGTGTCCATTATCCCTATTTATATATTTATGCAACATTATGCATTGCCGGATTTTGTGCGCCTTGCTCTTATCGGAAGCGCACATCTTGGATTTTATGCTTGTGTTATATATCTTATCGGTTTCCACAAGGACGAACGTCGATATCTTTTAGGTTTTGTTAAACTAAATATACAAAAATCAAAAAACAATAGTCAAATCAATGAAAATGATATCTAAAAAAAATATCCTGTTCATAACCATCATACTGAGTCTTAGCGTAGGATTTTATATAATCCATACCTTTGGAATAATCAGCATCTTCCGTCAGAAAAAAAAGAACGATCGCCATAAGGGTGTTATTGTAATCAAGATTGATCCCAGCAATGAGCTGCATCCTATCAACCGCTTGATTTACGGAACTAATATTGCTCCCAAAATGGAAAGCGATCCTCCTATCTGGCGTTTTATTGACTATATTGGCTTGACATGTTTCCGCTATCCTGGTGGAGATTCTCCAGGATGGCATTGGAGAGGTGGTTATGCAGACTATAATGAAAAAGTTGTCAATATGCCCATGGGAAGAGTGCAAGCCGTTAGTGGTTTTTCTAAAAAAACAGGCATGGATATCATTATGCAAATCAATATCGAAACCGGAACGCCTAAAGAAGCGGCCGGATTAGTTCACTATATGAATAAGCAAAGCGATACTCCGGTAACATACTGGGAAATCGGAAATGAAGCATTCGGCGATTGGGATATGGGATATCAGAGCCCATTGGAATATGTTCAAACGCTTAAGAACTATTCTGCTGCTATGAAAACCATAGATCCCAACATCAAGATTGGAGCTAATTGGGGCGAGCGATATTTCGATGAAGTTGATTGGGACCGCACTATTATAAGAGGAGCGGCTGATGCCATAGACTTTGTTTCCATCCATTGGTATCCCAATCATACGAATCCCGGCAATACCTATCGGGGCCGCTCCCATCCAACACCCCAAGAAGTAATGGCGAATTCACTCGAAATTCCAACCATTGTTGAAAGAGTCCACAGCATTATCGCTGAAGAAGCTCCTCATCGAAAAGGCATGATTGAAATTGGATTTCTTGAATGGGATGGCGCCTGGGATGCGCCAACAGCTAACTCCGGACCAGATTATGCAAAAGGAATTGTTCAATGGTCGCTTGCGAATGCAATTTTTTATGCTGATACGCTCGGACAATTCGCTCAGAATGGTATAAGCGTTGCAACTCATTATCGCTTTCAAGAGTGCCCTTACGGACTAATCAGAGGATGGCATCCCGCTGAAGGAGGCGGGGGAGTGAAGTGGGATCAAAAAACAATACGACCCAAAGCTTACGCAATTAAGCTATTTAAAGACCACTTCGGAGATATCTCTATTAAAAGCACTGTTGTGAATTCGCCAGTCTATATGAAAGAAAGGGACTACTGGGCCTCATCCTATGCAGGCGAGGTTCCTTATATTTCTGCCTATGCGAGCAAATTCGAAAAAGAAAACAAGCTTGGAATTATTCTAATCAATAAACATGCCACAGATGATATTGAAGTAGTTCTGAATTTTGATCGCATCGGTAAAGGACAATACACAGCTCATCAATGGATTCTAAGTGGGCCGAATCTCATGTCGCAGAACGATGGTCATCCAGGACTTGTCAAGATAAGGCCCTTGAATCCGATAACAGTATCTCAATCCCAAACTTATACTGTGCCGGCCCACTCCATCATAGCAATGGAAATTAAATTATGAGTAAAAAACCACACATATTATTTATTCAACCACTCTATTTCAATCCGACTTTGCCCAATTTTAAAGATAAGTTTGTGTTTCTCTCTCGATTGAGTTATGGACATGTCATTTCTCCATCAGACAGAAAATATGATGGTCTTCATTTTGGCGATTTCATTTATCACGCCCTGCCAAATATCCAAAACAAATTGAAGCGCCATATTCATTACGTAATCGAAATTATAAAAACCGGTATTCGTATTCACAAAAGCAAGCCATTGGATATTATTGTGAGTTACGATCCTTTGCTTTATGGCTTTTGCGCTTCTGTCCTGAAATACCTTACGAAAGCCAAGTTAGTCATTGAAATCAACGGCCATCTCAAGAAAGACGCATTCTTAAAAAGTACCGGCCTTAAAGCCGAAGTAAAAAGAATGCTGTTTATTATCCTGACAAAGATATCGCTTTTTCAAGCGGATCACGTTAAATTCCTTAATAAAGATCAAATCCTTGACTGGAATCCGTATCTTAAAAACAAGAAGACTCATGTATTTTTCAATTTTGTCCCAACGCACGTCTTCGATGTTGCAAAAGCCAGAAATGATAACTATATTCTTTTCATGGGGCATCCATTTCATCGCAAGGGAGTTGATATTCTCATAAAAGCCTTTATCAAGATCTCTGGTGAGTTTAAAGACATCACTTTAAAAATCATCGGCCATTGTCACGGTCGAGAATCCGAGAGACAACATTATCTTAAAATGTCTCAAGGAAATCCTCGCGTTGAAATCCTTAAGCCCGTTTTCTATAACGAAGCTATAGAATACTTCCAAAACTGCACGCTTTTTGTCCTTCCATCTCGGTCTGAAGCAATGGGGCGAGTGATGCTTGAAGCCATGGCTTGCGGAAAAGCCATTATCGGATCAAACGTGGGGGGTATTCCATTTTTTATTCAAAATGGAATTAACGGATTCCTCTTTGAATCAGAAAATATAGAAGATCTCTCAATGAAGATTAAACATCTTCTTAAAGATCATCATTTGAGAGGCGAAATGGGAAAGCGCGCTCTTCAGGAAATCAAAAAACGCTATTCTCCAGAATGCTATTTATCTTATTTTCAATCTATGATTGAGGAGCACGCAAAATGAAAAAACGCCTGACAGCCGCAATTCTCTTTCTTGCCACTTTTTTAATATTTGTTTATGTACGACCCTATGAATTCCTTCCATTGCTTTTTATTATCCAAACAAAGATTAATTTAGCAAGAATCCTGATTATCATTTCTTTGATATTTTGCTTCTTCGAGCGAAGCCGTAAAAGCTTTATTATTAAAGAACCGAGCTTTAGATTATTTCTATCACTGCAATTACTTGCTGTTGCACTTATTCCGTTTGCCTACTGGCAATATAACTCATTTCAATACTGGAGCAATTCTTTCCTGAAAGTATTCATTACATTCTTATTAATAACGATAGCAGCCAACAATGAGCGTAAGATTAGTCTTCTAATCAACACAATCTTTTGGTGCTGTAGTTTTGTCGCTTTGCGTGTCGTTGTCTCTTTCTGGGTTGGGAATGTAATCATTGCTCATGATGGAACACCCCGCGTTGTTGGTGTTTCAACTCTCGCATCTAATAATCCTAACGACATTGCATTGGTGCTTGCGATGGCCATCCCGATTGGCCTCTATCTAACATACGTTAATCGATCCAAGTTTAAAAAACTTCTGTTTTTGAGCTCAACAATATTCATTGGATATGCTGTTCTTTACACGGGATCTCGAGGCGGTTATTTAGGAGTTTTGACAGGTATCATAGCCTTCTTTTCTCTCATCTATAGACGAAGAAAATTTAAGCTTGTTATGTTCGTGCTCTGCGCAGCTCTCATCCTACTCACAGTACTCCCGGGTGAGTATAAAAGTCGTTTTATGTCGATATTTGACTCTGAAGGGTACAGCTATACCAATGAGCGAGTTGGTCGTGTTGCTATTTGGAAGCGCGGTCTTTTGGCATTTAGAAGCAATCCCTTAGGAGTTGGCATTAAGAATTTTTCCCTCGCCGAAGGCGCGCAAAAACAGGAAGAGGGAGTCATCGGCAAATGGATGGTCGCGCATAATGCCTATATTCAAATAGGTGTGGAGCTTGGCGTTCTTGGACTTATACTTTATCTGTTTTTCTTAATCAGTGGGTTTATGAGTGTTAAGCGCATTGTTTATTACGCCCAAAAGCTCAAGAATTACAGATATCACATCCTTGCTTATGGCTTAACGGCATCGCTTGTCACTTTTATGATTTCATCCATGTTTCTTTCGGTTGCTTATTATTGGAATCAATACATTTTCATCGCTATATTAGTTGCTTTAAAGAATGTTCTCAGAAAAGAAGCTGAAAAAATGGAAGGAAATGAATGAAAAGAAGAAAGCCGATAAATATCCTTTTCATCCTTCCCAACTTCGACACCGGCGGATCGGAAAAGCTCGTTTTTGATCTGATCGCATCTCTGGACAAAACAAAATTCCAGCCCGTTCTAACCGTCTTTTTTACCGGTTCACTGGAAAAAGAATTCCGTAAGCTGAATCTGCCTTTTTACGTGATCCATCAAGACGGCATTCGATCGAAATTCTCTGTTTTTTCTTCTTTAAGGGAAATCGCCCTTAAACATGACATCGATCTCGTCAACACCCATCACGCCAGCCCCTTGATCCAGGGCATTGCTCCTTTGAAGCTATGCGAAAAATTACCCATGATACATGTCGAGCATACGCGTCTTGACCTTGATCCTAACACAACACCTAAATCATTGTTTATCGAGAAGCTATTTCTCACAAGAGTTGATGCTGTTGTGGGCGCATCTCCATCAGCTTGCGATTATTTCCGGACAAAATTGAATGTGCCCGCAAATAAAGTTCATTATATTTCTAACGGTATTGATCTTAAGCGGTATTGCTTATCTGATTTTAACCGCAAAGAATACCGCGAAAAGCTGGGGCTTGAAGAAAACAGTTTTGCCCTGGGACTTTTCGCTAATTTTCGAAAACAGAAAAACCACGCCTGTTTAATCCACGCTTTACGAATTTTACAAGAAAAAGGAGAGAAAGACATTCAGCTGCTCTTATGCGGATCCGGCCCCCTGGAAGATAAAATTATGAAATTAGTCGATGAAAAAAATCTTAAGAAGCAAGTGATCTTTCTGGGACCGCGTTATGATATCCCCCAGCTGATGCAGTCAATCGACTGTTTCTGTCTGCCGTCATATTTTGAGGGGCTGCCATTTAGTCTTTTGGAAGCGATGGCAGCCCAAGCACCCATTATTGCCACTGATGTTATCGGCAACAATGAATTGATTACACATAATCAAAATGGGCTCCTTGTAAAAGATAATTCACCGAATGATTTGGCTAATGCGATTGTGCAGATAAAAGCTGATCACACCATGAGAGAGCGAATCAGTAAAACAGGAAGGAAGTCTGTCGAGAATTATTCAAAAGAAAAAATGATAGCTAAGTACGAAGAGTTATTTCTTCGCATCGCCAAGGGCCAAGAATATGAAGAAAGAAATTAAAAACATCGCCTATTTCGTCGGTGAGTTTCCAAAAATCTCCAATTCCTTTATTGCTAGCCAAATTATTGAGATAAAGCGAAGAGGTATCAGTGTTGTCATTTATTCCCTTAATGAGCCATCAAATCAATCTGTATTCCAAAAAGAACACTATCTTGAATGTCCCGTTTTCTATATAAAAAAGGAAACAACATTTGGCAGAGCGGTTATGGCGCATATAATATTTTTGTTTTCGAAATTATCGATCTATGAGTCCATCCTTGTCGATGTCTTTGCTCGTAAGATTAACTGGAAAATTTTTTTAAAATACCTTTGGATCGCAATCAATATCAAGAAGCAAAATCCTGATCATATTCATTGCTATTTTGCTGAGGGACAAACCGTTATTGCTATGCTCTCCTCGCGGCTTACCGGCATCCCATTTTCATTCCACAATGGAGGAACCGGGAATCTTTTGTTTAGAAAAAGAAGTTTCGAGCCAGTCATCAAGCATTGTCAGGTATGTTTTGCGGTCTCAAGCGAGCTAAAAGACAACATAGATAAGAATTTTTTCTTTTCCAACAAAAAAACAATTGTCAACACAACAGGAATTGATATTAAGAAGTTTCACTCCAAAGGAATCAGATCTTACCCAAAAAACAAGATCATTTTTGTTGGAAGACAGGTAAAGCATAAAGGAATTGCAGATCTTATTCAGTGCGTCGCTAACCTTAAATCGCAAGGCCTTGATGTCCACTGCACCATTGTTGGAGAAGGTCAAGATAGGGAAGAGTTTAAATCACAGGCCAACAATCTCAATCTAGAAAAAGAAATAACATTTACCGGCGCCGTTCACAACAATGACCTAAGCCACTATTATCATCACACATCCGTCTTTGTCTTTCCCAGTTATCTGGAAGGCAGTCCGGTCAGCATCATGGAGGCGATGGCCAGCGGGCTGCCGATTATCAGCACCAAAATCAGCGGCATTCCTGATATGGTCCGGGACGGCTATAATGGTTATTTGGTGGAAGCCGGAGATATCTCATCTTTGGGAGAAAAAGTAAAACTATTGCTGGGTAACCCGCAAGAAATTAAGAGAATGGGGCGAAACAGCATTGAAAAATCGAAAGAATACAGCATTCAAGGGGCTGTAGATGCTATTATTAAACAATGGAAAGATGTTGATTCATGAAAAAAGACAGAAATAGACTTCTAGGAATTTTTATCTTGCTTTTAGGGCTTTTCATCGCCCTTGTCGGGATTTCAAAAGAAAAACCGATTAAGAGTCTTGTGTTCAGCCGGCCAATTGAAATCTGGGCCAACAATGGGGAAGATAAGGTCACCCGGGATGAGCTGAGAGCCGCCAGAGGAAAAGACGTCACCAACAGCATTTGGGACGGGGAGAGAATCCGTCTTTTCGGCGCCCGCAATGAGGTGATTGCCTTCAATCTGATTATCGAGGCCCCGCGCAGGGATCTGCAGGATGTCCATATTATTTTTGATCATTTGGAAAACGACAGCGGTCAAACGATAAGCTCTAAAAAAGTCCCGAAAAATAATGTGTTTGATTTTGTGGATCGTAATATTGAGCTTTTTTATATCCGTTATCTGCAAATCAAAGGGCTGACGCGTCTTCTGTACCGTCCCGAATATGATGAAAGACATGTCCCCGAAAAATTACGCCTGCCTTATAAATTACCTAAAGGAAAGTCCCGCGGCCGCTTTGAAAACCGCCCCAATGCGAATAAATTTTATCCCGACATCGCCGTTCCTATCGAAGCTGTCGGCGCCTTTGACATAAAAAAGGAAAATAACCAGAGCATCTGGATTGATATCTATATTCCAAAGGATCTCGATCAGGGTTTTTATAAAGGCATTCTTACTGTAAAGTCAGCGACAGAAAAAGATGTTTCAATTCCTGTTCAGCTTGAGGTTTTAAATTTTGCTTTGCCAGATTTACCCCATGCGAAAACCATGCTTTATTACCAGGATGAAGATATCCGTGACCGCTATTATGGAGAGAGGTGGCCTAACTGGAGTAAAGTCAGCAAACAGGATAAAAAAAGACTGGATCGAATCTGGCTTAATCATCATAAGGTTGCGCATCGTCATAAAATTTCCCTCATTGATCCCGGCATGGGGATAGAGCCCAGCAATACTGATGAGAGGTTTGATGATCATACCAAAAAATGGGTGGATGTATTAAGCGGTGACGCTTTTTCTCAAAAAAACGGCTATGACGGTCCGGGCAAGGCATCAACAAGCAATGTGTATTCCATCGGGACCTATGGAGCATGGAGGCGTCAATGGAATGAAGATAATAAGCGGGACTTATGGCTCCTAAGCAATCTCTGGGTGGAGTGGTTTAAGCGATATGCGCCAAAAGTGGAATATTTCCTTTATTTACTGGATGAGCCTCGATCAAAAAGTTTTGATGATGTGGAGCGGTGGGCCCATTGGATTGATGAAAATCCTGAACAAGGGAAACGCTTAAGAACACTTGCCACAAGTCTTCTTCCAAGAGTCGAAAAGCACATGCCCTCAGTTGATATCGCTTTTACCGGCTGGGGCGATGCGGATGTCTTTGGCCCAATCGTTAAAAATTACCAAAGAGAAGGAAAAGATTACTGGGCTTATAACGGATGGCGGCCGTCGACCGGATCTTTTGCCATTGAGGATGACGGTGTGGCCCTGCGCGTTGTCGGATGGACCCAATTTAAACATAAAATTGCCCGGTGGTTTTATTGGCACTCCACATCTTATCGAAATCCTTCGCATGCGAATCATGAAACCAATGTTTTTGAAAGTGCCTGGACCTTTGGCCGGAAATGGGATAAACGGCACGCGAAATACGGAGAAACCGGTTCGGATTATAGCAACGGTGACGGCGTTCTGTTCTATCCCGGCACAGAAAAGCGATTCCGCAGAGAAGATTATGGGCTGGATGGGCCTATTGCCAGTTTGCGGCTTAAACACTGGCGCCGCGGAATTCAGGATGTGGATTATCTGACCATGGCCGCCAAAATTGATCCTCAGGGAGTGAAAGAAATTGTCAATGAAATGATCCCCAAAGTGCTCTGGGAAGTGGGTGTCACCGACCCTAAGGATCCGTCGTATGTTCATGCGGACATCAGTTGGTCTACCGATCCGGATGTCTGGGAAGAGGCGAGGAGAGAGTTGGCGGAAATAGTATTGAAGGAAGATTAAAACCCAAAACTCAAAACTCAAAACCTTTGAGCAGGGGAGGTCTGATTGAAAATATTACATCTACGAAGTTCTGGTGGTTTTTTCGGCGCTGAAGGCGTCATCTTAAATCTCTGCAAAGAGCTGAAAGAAAAAGATGTCGAATGCTTGATCGCTTGTTTGCGCAGTACCTCAAATCCGCATGATGAGCTGGTGCGCGAAGCAGAAAATTGCGGCATTGAGGCTTTTCCTTGTGACTGCAAAGGAAAGATCGATTTCTCCTGCGTATCGACCATCAGGAAAATCATCAAAAACAATGGAATCGATATTGTTCACTGTCATGATTACAAGGCTGATTTTTACGGATGGCTGGCGGCCAGATTCACACCGGCAAAACTTTTTGCCACCAATCATTTGTGGACTAAAGAGAGTAAAAAATTGCTCTGCTACGAGTTTCTTGATGGACTGCTTATGAATTTCTTCCATACCGTTATCGGGGTATCGGACGCTATTTCAAAGGAGATTCGCTCAGAACTTCTTGTTAAATCGAAGTCCGTTACCATTTACAACGGAATCGATCTGGATAAATTTTCTTCTAATGAGAAGGACCATAAAAAAATAATTTGCGAAAAATTTAATATCCCCTTAGGTCACCGCATAATCGGCTATGTCGGACGTCTGAGTGTTCAAAAAGGCTTGGTTTTTCTTCTGGATGCGGCCAGAGAAATTATAGAAGCCCATCCCAATACAACCTTTTTGCTTGTGGGAGAAGGGGATATGCGACACCTGCTTGAGATGCGTGCACAAAAATTAGGCATTTCAGGAAATGTGGTTTTTGCGGGAATCGGAGAAAATATTCAGGATTATTACAAAGCGTTTGACATCTTTGTCTTGCCCTCATTAAGAGAAGGACTTCCGCTTGTCTTGCTGGAGGCGCTGGCCTGCCAACTGCCTGTTGTGACCACAAAAGTAGGCGCCATTCCTTCCATTGTCAAAAACGGCGAACATTGTTTTTTAATCGAACATAGTTGCCCCCAAAGCATCGCCAATTCTGTTGAAGATTTAATTGAAAACGAAGAAAAGGCACGTAAACTGGCATTGAAGGGACATGAACTTGTTAAAGAGAAATTCTCTGCCCGAACCATGGCGAAGCAATATTTTGACTTATACGCTCAACTCACTAAATAGATTAAAGAGTACGAAAATACAATAATTATTGTTTTTGAGTACTGTCAAGAATACACGCGAGTAAATTTGACTATGGTGGAAATTCATTGTATAATTGAATCATGAAACGTTATCTGACTTCTCAAGTTAATCACGATTTATCCAAAAAAATGGTGTTTCTCGGAGGACCGCGTCAGGTCGGAAAAACAACCCTTGCTAAAGCCGTTCTTAAAGATTTCAAAGGATACCTGAATTGGGATATTGCACAACATCGTGAGCTCATCCTCAAGCGTGAGCTTCCACCAGCTAAATTCCTTGTTTTTGACGAGTTGCACAAATATAGGGGTTGGCGTAATTATCTCAAAGGTTTATACGATGCTTCGCCAAAAAACCTTAAAATCCTCGTAACCGGAAGCGCCAGATTGGATTTATACCGATTTGGGGGAGACTCTCTTCAGGGAAGATATCATTATCTGCGTCTCCATCCGCTATCTGTTGCAGAGCTAAAAATCAGGAAACAAGAAGATTTCATGTCTCTTCTTGAATTGGGAGGCTTTCCCGAACCTTTTCTCGGTGGATCAAAAATAGAAGCCAAAAGATGGTCACGGGAATATCGCAATCGATTGATTCGCGAAGACGTTCTCTCTTTAGAAAGAATCCAGGATCTTGGCCGCCTGGAACTCCTGATGATTCGCCTTCCAGATCTTGTGGCGAGTCCGCTTTCATTAAACGCCTTACGTGAAGACCTCCAGGTGAGCCATAAAACGCTTTCGTCCTGGATCGCCGTGCTTGAAAGAATTTATGCGATCTTTCGATTAAGCCCCTTTGGCGCACCAAAGATCCGAGCCGTCAAAAAAGAGCAAAAGCATTATCATTTTGACTGGTCTCTGGTGCCGCAATGGCCGCAGCGCTTTGAAAATTTGGTGGCATCACATCTTTTAAAATGGATTCATTATGAGCAGGACACTAAAGGACGCGATATTGATCTTCGCTATTTCCGGGATATCGACGGACGGGAAGTCGATTTTGTCATTGTTGAAAACAATTCTCCAGTCACATTAATTGAATGCAAATACTCGGATGATGCAATCAGTAAATCATTGAAGTATCTAAAAAACAAGTTTCCGAAATCCGAAGCCTGGCAAATCCATGCTACGGGCAAAAAGAACTACATCACCCCTGAAGGAATTCGCGCCGCTCCTGCTTTGGAATTTCTTAATCTTCTTATATAGGCGAAGAAGAAAGCCATCGACATGCTCCAATGAACATACTGTTCATCACAAAAGAATTGCCTTTCCCTTTGATCAATGGCCACCGCATGCGCACTTTTCATATTCTCAAAGGTTTGGCAGCCAATAACCAAATTCATTTAATCTGTCCCGGAAGAAGGGAAGAGATCGAACCGGAGATTGGGTCACTGTGTGCAAAAATCCATCTTGTGCCTAAAATCTCGGCTTCATATGTCAAAAAGATTATTTTGCTTCTTCTAAGCGTATTTTCAAACCTTCCTTACAATGTTCTTCGAGTATCCTCATCCAATCTTGCTGTTAAGATCAAGGAAGTAATGGCATCTGAAGAAATAGATCTTGTGCTGTGTGATTCAGTTTATCAATCTTCTCATATTGAATTTCCGCTTCCATGTAAGTCAATTCTTTGTGAGCACAATATCGAATCTAGTATTATTAAGCGCTATGAGGCGATTGAAAGTAATCCCCTTAAGAAATGCTTTGCAAAAATCCAATACGCCAAGACAAAGACCTTCGAGACCTCTATGTGGTCAAGATTTGATCAAATTCTAACGTGCTCTGATATAGATCGACAAGAAATCATTAACCGCATTGGAGAGAAGCCCGTCGATGTTGTCCCAAACGGGGTTAATCTTGAACAGTTTTATCCAGCTGAGACACCGCATAGACCCAAGTCATTGATTTATGTGGGGCTGATGGCCTGGCATCCTAATGAAGATGCAGCATGCTATTTTCTTGAAGAAATATATCCGCTTGTGAAAAAAGATCATCCCGATGCATGCTTTTCAATTGTTGGCAAAAATCCTACGAAGAAAATAAAATTATTAGCCAAAAATGATCCCAGCGTGTCTATTTTGGGTTTTGTGGACAACATTCAGCAAACCGTGTGCGAACATCATGTCTTTGTCGTTCCTTTAAGAATCGGATCCGGAACCAGGCTTAAGATTCTTGAAGCAATGGCTCTTGGTAAAGCCATCGTTTCTACATCGATAGGGGCTGAAGGAATTGATATTTCGCACGATAAGAACATCCTCATCGCAGATGATCCGAAAAGCTTTGCTGATCAAATTGGCAAACTGTTTGTTGATGAACAGAAGCGCAAAAAGATCGAAATAAGCGCAAGACAACTGGCGCAAGAGAAGTATTCATGGGATACTATTCAGGAAAGTTTAAAAGGACTTTTTTAAATGAAAAGTAAAGGAATGAAAGCAGGCAGTAGCTTCGATTCGTCACCGATATTTTGGGCCAGTTTGGTTCGCCTGTTCGCGATGAATGCAATCTTTCTTTTTCACTTCCTCGGCCAAAGAGGTTATGAAACATTTAACCTTGATGTTTTCGGACTCCATGCTTTTGTTTTTATTTCTGGCTACTTCGCCTTCCAAAATAAAATTTCACCGCTCAAGTGGCTTAAGAAAAGATTCTTGAAGATTTTAGTTCCTTACTGGAGTGTTATCCTGGTAGTGATAATCATTAATGCACTCATAGGTTACAAATCCTCGTCGCTGTTTAAAGACGCTATGACATTCCTGGGTTTAAGTCTTTTTATTGAGAATCCCGTCTATGTTATTTCCTGGTTCATCACTCTCATTCTTATCCTTTACTGTTTTGCAACTGTACTAATGCTTGTTAAAAATGCCATCTACAGAAGCGTTCTGATGGTCACAGGCTTCTTTGCCTTCTTAATACTGGTTCCAAGCAGCGATTTCTTTTACATCTTTTTCTTTGGCGGATTTCTATTTAGACAATTTTTCTCGGGATTTCGAGTCTTAAAGATTAAACCAAAAGAAAGGATGCATGCATTCAACAGAGCCCTATTTCTTGTGCAATCGCATTGTTATTCATTCTTTCTCATTCACGGTGGTATTTTGCTTTTCTTCAATAAGATTCTCAAAACAAACGATATCATTGCATTGCTCGGAAGTTACGTTGTTAGTTGTTTCCTAACAATTTACCATAAACGTCTTTCGGATCAGATTATCGCAATTGTAAAGGAATAAAATGAGCTTCTTGTTTTGGTTGTTTTTGATCTTATTGATTTATTGCTATTTCGGATATCCTCTTGGAATCTGGATACTTTCTTTTTATCAAGAGAAGGAAGTAGAGAGAGGAGAGATCACGCCAAGTGTCTCGATCCTCATCTCGGTTTACAATGAAGCTGATGTCATTGAAAATAAGATTAAGAATCTTGAGAGCCTCAAGTATAAAAAAGGTAAACTCAAGATCCTCATTGGATGCGACGGCTGCAGCGACAATACCGCATCGATTATCAAGAAAAACATAGCCGATAACATAGTAGTTATAGATAAAAAAAATCGAAGAGGAAAGATTAGCGTTCTTAACAATCTTGTCAGCAGAGCAAAGGGAGAGATTCTTGTTTTCACAGATGCTAGACAAGAATTTGATCCAAATGCCGTCTCTAATCTAGTAAAGAACTTCGAGGATCCAAAAGTAGGTTGCGCAAGTGGTGAGCTTATTTTTAAATCTGCTAAAGGTTCGACATCCAGAGGGATTTCTTTGTATTGGAATTATGAAAAGTTGATGCGAAGCTCGGAAAGCAAAGTTCATTCTATGCTTGGAGCAACAGGTGCAATTTATGCTATTCGAAAAAAACTTTTTTGCAGTCCTCCGGAAGATATTGTTCTCGATGATATGTATATTCCGCTTAAAATAATCGAAAAGGGTCACCGGGCGATTTTTGATTCTTCGGCCATTGCTTATGATAAGCCTGCAGATAATCCACAAGAAGAACACCGACGGAAAACACGAACACTTTATGGGAATTTTCAGATGTTCCGGGCTTTTGCCCATCTTTTTCATCCCGGCAAAAGCCCGATCGCTATCCAGTTTTTCTCTCATAAATTTTTAAGGGTGACGGCTCCCTTTTTGATGATCGGTTTATTTTTGGTCAATATGCCTTTGGCGACATCCATCTTTGGATGTTATTTTGAAGTCATGATGCTGCAGATTCTGTTTTATATCCTGGCGCTGTGCGGATACTTGTTAAGAGATAAAAAGTATGGTATGCTTAAACCCATTGCATGGCTTTGCTATGTGCCCTACGTGTTTTGCTTATTGAATTTTTCGGCTCTGGTGGGATTTCTCAAATATCTCTCGTCGGGGCAGTCGATCAGGTGGGAGAAGGCGAGAAGTGTTTGACATTAATTATTGCCGCAGGCTGCAAGTCACAGGCTACAGATTCAGCCAGCAAGCTTACAGGCTGAATACTGGTGACTTAAACCACAGGTTGCAAGATATAGAAGTAAAAGTGAATGCAAAATTACAGAGATTTAGATATTTATAAGATGGCCCATATACTGGCAGTAGACGTTCATAGAAACAGATCGAAAAAATATGGGGCAAGTAGCCTGAAGCATGTGTCTGCAGCCTGTAACTTGAGGCTTGAGGCAATATTATGAAAAAGCTTAGTACTAAAAACCTGCTCAAAACGGCTAAAAACTTCCAGTCCGAACTCATCCTCATCGCCGTCTTTCTGATTATGTATATTCCGACGTTTCTTTGGATGTGGCAGAGGTGGTTTGCCCGTGATTCCTATTATTCACATGGAATTTTAATTCCTTTCGTCAGCATTTATCTCATTTGGCAAAAGAGAGATGAACTGGCCAAGTGCAAGATCAAATCATCTCCGCTGGGATTGAAGCTGATCATCATAGGCCTGGTTATCCATGTTTTTAGTTCTCTGTTCCGCGTCTATTTTACGTCCGGTTTTTCCATGCTTTTTGTTCTCATCGGCTTGATTCTTCATTTTTACGGATTCGCGATATTAAAAATTGTCGCGTTTCCCATTGCTTTTTTGTTTTTTATGATTCCGCTTCCGATGGTTGTAATCAGCAATATCAGCTTTAAAATGAAACTGTTCGCCGCCCATATCGCAGCCGTCATACTCAATAAGATGAACATCCTGGCGATCCGGGAAGGCAGCATCATCAAGATGCGCCATACCCATGTTGTCGTCGATGATGTTTGCAGCGGACTACGCTCTCTGATTTCATTGACCGCGCTGGGTAGCATTTTTGCCTACTGGATGACAACCGGCTGGGTGAAAAAAACGATACTGTTTCTTTCAACAATTCCTATCGCCATTATCACCAATGTGATCCGTGTGATTTTTTTATCTTTTGTCTCGGAAATCTGGGGGGCGCAATATGCCACAGGCTTTGTGCATGATTTCTCCGGATTCCTGGTCTTTGCGATCGCTTTCGTATTGTTGTATTTTGTGGGAAAGGTTTTGGAATGATGCGTGTCAAGAAAGACAAAAATTTTATCGTCTTAATTACAATTTTTCTTTTAGTGGCCGTGATCACATGGTCGCTGTATTTCAAACGATACAAGCAGACAACATCGGTTGACATTCATCTGTTCCCCAAAACAATTGGAGAATGGACCTCGCGGGAACTGCCTATCAGCGACAAGGAATATGCGATTCTGGAAACCCGCAACGCCTTTGTGCGGGAATATTCGAATCCCGAAGGCGAGCAGATGTTTTTATTTATTGTCTACACGGAAAACAACCGCAAGGCCACGCATCCTCCGGAAGTCTGCTACACCGGCGGCGGCATTACGATTTTAGAAAATGAAAAAGACAAGATTCCGGTCCCAAAGGAAAATCTGGTGATTGACGTCAACCGTCTCTCTCTCGAGGGAAGAGGAGACAAACAAATCGCTTTTTATTGGTTTAAAGTCGGTAATATATTCACCTCTAGCTACTGGAAGCAGCAGATCCTGATTGCCCTAAAAACTTTAGTGGGACAATCAGCCAGCAGTGCCCTGATCCGTGTATCCTCACCCGCAACATATGAAAATACACCCCAAACGATTTCCGTCATGAAGAACTTTGTCCGGACAATCATACCGCTCCTGCAGGAATATTTACCATAAATAAAATCAGAATTAATAAATAAATGATGAAAGGGTAAAACATGTCGAAGGTTTAGGACATGGTATTGTCATGGTATGTCATACCTCTGGTAGGTTTTACCATGACTAATTGTTTTCATGCCAAATTATTGACGCATAACACATTGAATGACAATAAGATAAGATTTGTCCATAATTCTGCCTTCTTTATGAAATTATGGCACGCTATTTGCTTCAATATAAGGTATCATGAAGAAAGCGCTTTCTCGAACAATTTACCGAAAAAAATCCAAAAAAAGATTTAAACGGGTTACTTTGGCTATTTCCGCTTTTGCTTTGGTCGTTATTTTTGGGACAACAACCTGGGCTGCACTCTCTTTAATCAAGCCGCACGATCATCCATCTGTTAATCGTCAAGGTATTGAATCTATTAAACCGGTTTTACCCGAAGAATCCCGTTCGCGCGCCCCTGAGCCAACCACATTGGCTCTTTTTGGAAGCGGCATCTTCGGCATGATGGTAGGTTTTGTCCGAAAAATTTATCAGAAAGTCAAAAGACTTTTTGATATTGTGGCCGCTGCCATGGGGATCATTCTCGCCTCGCCCATCTGTCTCTTTTTGGCTGTCTTGATCAAATTGACAAGCCGGGGTCCCATTATCTACCAGCAGACGCGCGTGGGAAAAAACGGGCAGCTTTTTACCATTTATAAGTTTCGAACCATGCATGTTGATGCTGAAGATCATTCCGGCCCTGTGTGGGCTTCGGATAATGATAAAAGATTGATTCCGCTGGGCGGGCTAATCCGTAAAACCCACATGGACGAAATACCGCAGTTTGTCAATATCCTTAAAGGGGATATGAGCCTGATCGGTCCGCGACCGGAACGCCCCATGTTTGTCGATGAATTCAAAAAAGTAATCCCTGATTATGAAAAAAGACTGAAAGTCAAACCCGGCATTACCGGCTTGGCTCAAGTTTGGCATAAATACGATGAGTCAATCAACGATGTGAAGAAAAAAATCAAATACGATCTACTCTACATCCGTAAACTTTGTCTTTGGACGGATTTAACAATTATAGTAAGGACCATCCGTGTTGTCTTAACGGGTGAAGGTGCGCGTTAAAAACCTCAATAATGGATAAAGGAGAAGGCATGAAGTATTTACTGGTTATGATTGGAATTATAGGACTTCTTTTAACATTAACTCCTGCAGCTCAAGCTACCATTTATACAGAAGTTGAGACAAACAATTCTTTTGGTACGGCACAATTTCTCTATGGACATGATGGAACGGTCCATATTGATGGTTCACGAGTTGGAGATAGCTCCGTTGATTTCTACAGATTTTACGCCACATCCGGCGACATCATCACGATGATCTATGTCGCTCCTGGCGGCACAAGCTACACAAACGATCCTTTGCTTGGATTTTATTCTCCATCGGGAGTTCAGCTTGCTTACAATGATGATGGATACACCGGCTATAATTCAGCTATCTACAACTATGCCATTGCTTCTTCCGGATATTATGGTGTTGCCGCGACAGGCTATAGCGATTTTGGATTTACAGGTGGCGGAAGCTCCGGCTGGACCTACGATCTTGATATCACCGGCTTAACTCCCGAAACCCAGTGCCCGGTTCCTGAGCCGGCAACTTTAACCCTTTTAGGGTTGGGGCTGGTTGGATTGATTAGAAAAAAAATGACGGTTTAGTGCCAGATTAGCACGTTCAACTATTAATAATAAAGAAAAGGTCAGAAATGAAAAAAATATTTGTAACCATGGCAATCATCTCTTTAGTTCTTTTTGCGGGCAGTCAGGCGCAGGCCTATATTTTAGTTTCTGAATCAATGCATAGCACCAACTATGGTTACGGCAGTTCTTACTGGACGCAAATGACATCCGCCTTAAACGCGAGTTACTCAGGAGGCTTTACTGTCGTATCAAACCTTGGCGATGTTTCACAGGTCGCAAATGCCGATGCTGTATGGGTAGACCTTCGAAAGAGTGATTGGGATGCTTCACCGGGATCACTCAACACAGCTGAAGCCGTGAATCTTAGTTCGTTCATAAATAACGGCGGTCGCGTTGTCTTCATGGGCGAAAATACCGGTTGGAATACATGGAATGAATCATTCCTTTCCTTGCTGGGTGGACATGACGCGAATTACGAAACAAACGGTGTTTACAATACGGTTCTCGATCACGCATTAACAAATGGCGTCAGTTCGATTTATGTTCCGAACGGCGGGCGGGCTGACGGCGGCATTTCCCTTTTTGACGACAGCATCGCGACATTGTGGGGCCCTCAAGATAATGTATTAGCGATGCTTGATGTCAATGTTTTCAGCGATGATTACTGGTCATACGCGGACAACGGACAATTCTCAATCAATGTGGCCAGCTGGGTCGGTCAGGGCGAAGAAGAACCCGTTATCCCCGAACCGGCAACGTTGAGCTTGCTAGGACTGGGACTAATTGGTCTTATAAAAAGAAGGAGGAGCTAATATGAAAAAGTATCTAATTTCCGCTCTGGTCATCTGCGTGAGTATCGCATTAGCGCAAAACGCGCATGCGATAACGCTCTGGGATAACAGAGCCAGCTGGGAAGGAGCTGTGGATTCATTTTTTGATGTTGATTTTACACCTCAGCTTCCCAATAACGGCGATGTCTTGACGGCCGGAACCCCGTTATCATTGCCTCAAAGCAAATCGATCAGCTTCGATGCCGACTTAACGAGGCGCACAATCGGATCCGGTTGGGCCACATGGTCCGGCGGTTATACCGGCGCTGTCTTAGTCAGCAGCCCTAACACTTTGACGGGAACATTCGATTCTTCTCTTTATGCCTTCGGACTGGAGATTGAACCCAATGTTTACAGTATTTTCGATGTCACTTTAACATTGAGCGATGATTCTTCATTGACTATTCCGGTCGCGGGAAATTCCGGTGCTCAATTTTTCGGCTGGACTGAGGGGGATATCGCTGCTATGACAATCAATGTCGCTTTTAATGAACAAGATCAGAATCCAAACGGATTTGCTTTTGCGAGAATGGTCCTGGCGGAAAATGGTGAACCTGTTGTGCCTGAGCCGGCTTCTCTTTTATTGCTAGGGACAGGTCTAGTCGGTTTCGCGGTTAAAAGAAGAAAACAATAAAATAATGAAAGAAAGGAAAGGTCGAATGAAAAGTATCATTCTTGCAGTTATTGCTTTAGCTTTCATGGTCAGCTCAGCATCAGCCCAAACCTCAACCCTTGATTTTTTCGGAGGTATTCTTTACGGGCCTGAAGCCTGGCTGGATGATGAAGAGCCGGGGTATTTCCCTTATGACAGCAGACCCGACCTGGAAACACAATCCTGGTTGGAGATGGATTCTGAAATTTTGGATGAGCTTAATTCTCATGGTCCTTTTTTCGGCGTTGGCGCTGTAGCTTATGAATTTGACTGGAATCTTCCAGACTGGGATACCGTTTACGACTGGACTCTCGATGCAGATCTCTGGGCAGAGGGCAGCTATGAGGAAGGCGATTTTGAAGAAAGCTTCTCGGAATCCGGTATCGAACTAGGAACATTTTCTCTGTCCGGACTCCTTGGAGCCAGCGAAGAAGACGTCTTAACTTACCTTTCCGGAATTCCTCTTTCTGAAGGCGATGATGATATCGGGGGATATCTAATCAATGGCGACTTGGAGAGCGGAGAAGTCTATTTGGCGCTCTATGATTCCATTCCGGCAATCTTAGAAAATGAAGAAATTGAGCTTCCATGGGATATTAGCTGGCCGGAATTCTTAAACGCTGAATTTGGAGGTTCTCTGGCTTTAACAGCAAGGACAACCGATGCCGTTCCCGAACCGATAAGCCTTTCATTATTATCGGGCGGTTTATTAGGCCTTATAGGATTAAAGAAGAAAAGGATTTTATAACCTCAGCTTGATCGGCACTGCCAAAGGTGTCCGTTAATATACGAAAAAAATAAAAACAAAGAAGTAATAATAAGGAGGAGTCAAATGAAAAAGTTAATCTTAAGCCTGGCGATTAGTCTGGCGCTTGCGAGTTTTGGCACAATGGCGATCGCCGATCCGGGTCCGTATGATCCGATCATGACTGTGGACGGATATGATTCCACGCCAGATGCGGTCCAAACCCCGCAACAGTCTAACAATGAGAATCCGGATTATACTGGAGAAGATCAATATCCTCAATTGTATGAAGCCATCAATTTTCTTTTGGGATTTGAGGCTTATTCCAGCAATGAAGATGCTGATTCAGCCATGGTCACCGTTCCCAACTCATACTGGTATGATTTAGGCGGAGATCAGGCCAGTAACTTCGCTGCAATTGGACTCAGCGCTGCTGCCAGCAACACATTAGGCGTTTTTGAATACGGCGCAACCTTACCTGATGACATTATCGATGTCATTAATTTAGGGCCTAATGATGGATTTTTAGGAGACGGAACATCCGGTAATCCTTTTCCAGGCGGCATTAATCCGTTTACAAGTTTTGAGAATTTCGGATTTTCTTTGACCAGCGTCTATGGTTCTCAAGTTAAAACATGGTACTCTGATCCGGATTTAAATTCTGATCCGTTAGATCACATGCTGGCTTATCATCTTCCCGAACTGGAAGGCGAAACACTGTGGATTCAGCTGGGTGATGCTGATCCTATCGAAATCACACTTGATTATCACACTTATTTAATCGGGTTTGAAGATCTCGCATTAGATGATCCAATGTTTGACAGTGACTATAATGATACAATGTTTTTAATCACCAAAGTCGCTCCCGTACCGGAACCGATGAGTTTACTGCTTCTTGGAAGCGGCCTTTTAGGTTTTGTGGGCTTTAGAAAAAAGAGATCGTAATCATTTAATCACATTTATCTTGAAAGAGTCAATTATGAAAAGAACATTAGCACGCTTCATCAACTTCAGCATTCTTTCTGTGGTATTGCCGTTTGTATACGGATGTCAAACTGGCGGCGGGGGCGGTCTAGCAAGCGCTCTGGGCGTCAGTGGACCGGCATCACCGGCTGCGACAGGAGGAACAGGAGATGGCGGCGCAACAATCGTCACAACATTGCAAACCGGACCGGAAACGATCGCGACAATTCATAATCCCGAACCGGCTACAATGCTTTTGTTAACGGGCGGATTGGCTGCCATGGCTGTTTATAAGAGAAAAATCAGTCGATAAGGCAGGCGTTTAAAGCAAAAGATACTATCGACTTAAAGACAGCAAGTCGATAACAGCCTGTTTTATGCATCTCTATAAAACGATAATGGCAGGTTAAATTTAACCTGCCATTATTTTTTGAATTCAAGGATTATTGACAGCAGGATTTCCCTGTGCTACAATTTGCATTCCAATGTAAGTTATTAAAAATGAACAAGTTTTGAAAAAGGAGCTGTGATGAGAAAATCGACCGGAAAGAAGGAACATGTCCTTGATTTGATTAAGACAAGTGTCAATACCCTTGTGGGACATCCTGTTATTATGTATCCATTGGTGATTACGGCCTTCATCCAGCTGTTGATATTAGAAATCCTCATGTTTGCTCCGCGCTGGCCATTGGTCAATTTCTTTGGCCCCATAATCGAGAAACAGTTTGCGCTTCGATTTGTTCACTTTCCTTTCTTTTACGACTTACTCCCAAAATTATTTTTTGATGCCCAGGTTCCGGTATATCTTTTTATTGGCAGTTTCTTAAGCGCCTCTGTGATCGGAATCGTGGAATTCGTTAATGCCGGAAAAAATATTTCTCTGAAATCTGTTTTTCGCAAGATTCGATCACAATATATTCATATTGTCCTGGCGGCTGTCTTAACCTTTGCGACTGTCTTTCTTTTTCTTGAAATTTACGATATTGCTTTTGATAGAGCTTTGCGTATCCGCTCGGAAACAGGCCTGTATGCGGCGGTTAAAAATCTTGTTATTTTCGGAAAGCCTTACTTCGGTCTCTTGATCAACATTTTTATTACAATCCTCTACGCCTTTATTCTTCCTATCGTTGTGATTGAAAAGGTTAAAATCCATAAGGCAATACTCGAAAACTTCAAGGTGCTGTTTCGTCATTTCTGGTTTATAGCGTTTGTCATCTTTTTACCCATGTTTCTTTATGTTCCGATAATTTTGATACGGCAAATTGTCTTATCGGGTCAAATTATGATAAGCTTTCCCCAAATCCAGGCAATTATAATTGCTATAAGCATTATCGTGCAATTAATGCTGGAAGCGGTAATACTTACCGCGACAACCATATTTTACCTATCAGCAAAGGAACGATTATGAAAAAGACGATCATTATTCTCTGCATTATCCTTATCGGGGTCTTCGGCATTTTAACCTTTTTATCTCAGAAAGACGATTTTGCGGCGGAAAAAATGCTCTGGAAAGCCGATCGACAATTTGCCAAAATGGTTAAAAGCACGGAATCTTTTCCTGATCAAGCCTTCGAGAGACTGGCCGGTCAATATCGAGCCGTGATCACGCGCTTCCCTGATTCCAAATTTACTCCGCAAACTCATATTATTTTGGGTCGCGTTTATCTCATCAAGAAAGATTATGAGAAAGCGAAAGAGATTTTCAGTTCTATATGCCCAAAATTTCCCAACAACAGAAACATCTGTGCCTTAGCCATGGTTTCTGTGGGCAAAGTTCAGGAAGCGCAGGGAAACTGGGAAGAAGCCGAAAAGATCTACAAAGAGATGATCCAGAAATACCCTCAAACAGAAGAAGGTCTTTCCGGGCCTCTGTATATCGCGAAATATTACGAAAACAAAGGGAATCAGCCGCAGGCCACCTTAGCCTATAATAACGCGATCATTCATTATCGTGAGATGCTCAATAGTGATCCTTCAAAGAATTTGGAATTCAAACTCCTGGGTTTACTGTCTAATTGTTATATGAGCGCTAAGCGCTGGAATCAAGCGCTGGACGCCCTGTCGCTTTCTTTGAGAAAATATCCGCATCCTCAAACAGCCGAGCCGATCTTAAAATCGATCAATATCATTTCTTTAACGCAACTAAAAGATAAGCAAAGGGCAATCAATCTCTATCAAGACATCCTCGATGAAAATCCGAAACATCCGTTAGCCCAAATCCTCAAGCAGATGATCGAAAAACTCGATGTGGTGGAAGAAGCTGATGCGGATGTCACGCTTAAACCATAATGAATAGAGAGGCTCACCCGCACTTTGTTGACCTAACAAACGAAGATCTGTTTAAGAAAATCTCAAAGATCTGTAATGCTGTCACTGTTTCGTTAACCGACCGAGACCTGCTTGAAATCTCTCTCAAAGAAACTCTAGAGCTCTTCAAGGCCCAGAGAGGATCCATTTTTATATTGAGCGAAAACGGCCAGCAATTGATTTTAAAGATTGCCAGGGGCATGCAAAGACAGGAAGAGGATACCCTGGTGAAAAAATTGGGAGAGGGAATCGTCGGCAAAGTCGCTGAAATGAAACAGCCCATTTTCGTTTCCGATATTGCCAACGACAAGCGTTTCCCCGATTACCAAAGCCGCAAAAATTACCGCACGCCATCCTTTATCTGCTCACCTTTAATGATCAAAGATATTCTGGTTGGCGTTATTAATATTGCCGATAAGGAATCAGGGCAGAATTTTTCTCCTCAAGAGCTTCAGATCCTGGATTTTCTCTCAAGTCAAATCGCCCTCAATTACCGTCGCACTCAATTGTATAAAAAATTCAAAACAGTCCTAAGGGAATCTCAAACTCTGAAAGACGAGCTGGGGAAAAAGAAAGAGACCACCGACCGCCTTCAGAAGCAGATCGTTATTCAGGAACGCCTCGCCTCGATCGGTAAAATCACAGCCGGGATCGCCCATGAACTCAACAATCCTCTAGACGGTGTATTGCGTTATGTGAATTTAAGCCTCGATCAACTTCAGGCAGACGAGGTAATCCGCGGCTATCTCCTTGAGGCAAAACAGGGATTGAACCGCATGGCCAATATCGTCAAGAATCTTCTCGCCTGCTCCCGTAATGCCCCGAGGACAATCAGGAGAGTCAATATTCACCACGCTATCGAAGATGCCCTGGGAGCCGTCAAGCTCGACATTTATCATAAAAACATTCGAATCGATAAACAATTTGCGCAAAATTTGCCCGAAATTACAGATTTTGGAATTGAACATATAGCGGTCAATCTTTTACGTAACAGCATTGATGCAATGGATGCAGAAGGAGATATCACGATAAAAACTCAACAGGCGGATAAAGCTGTTGAAATCCATATCAAAGACACCGGCTGCGGTATTCCGGAAGAAAACCTGGAGAATATTTTTGAGCCTTTTTTTACGACAAAAGACATCGATAAGGGTTGCGGACTGGGATTGACAATCACCAGTGAAATCATTAAAGCGTATAACGGACATATTGCCATCGATAGCCAAATCGGAGGCGGGACAACTTTTAAAGTCACCCTCCCGTTGTTAAATGACGATGCTAGCTGAAAACCACCCTTATAATATCCTGATTGTAGACGACGAACCTCTGATCCGAAAATCACTTTATGAAATTCTGAGAATCGAAAAATATAATGCCTTCATGGCGCCCACTGCGGAAGAAGCCCTCGATGTTCTTAAAGAAAATCCTATCGATATCGTGATCACTGACATGATGCTTCCCAAAATGAGCGGGATCGAACTTCTGGAACAGATCAAGAGGGAGTTCGCGCAATGCGCAGTGATCCTGATCACCGGATTTGGAACCATCGAAAGCGCGGTGGAGGCCATGCGAAAAGGAGCCACCGATTATATCACCAAGCCCATTAACGACACTGAAATCAAGATTCTGCTTAATAAAATAGTGGAACAAAAAAGATTAGTGCAGGAAAACAAAGAATTGCGCCAGCTAGTTTCCAAAACACGCCCTCATCGATTTCATGATCTTATCGGACCTGGAGAGAAAATGCAGAAAGTTTATCATATTATAGAATCGGTAGCCAATTCTCATGCCACAATCATGATCACGGGCGAAAGCGGAACGGGAAAGGGGCTGGTGGCGCAGGCAATACACAAGACAGACCGCGTCCGCAGTAAAAAACCGTTTATCGAGGTCAGCTGCGGCGCGCTTTCGGAAACTCTTTTGGAAAGCGAGCTCTTCGGCCATGTCAAAGGCGCTTTTACGGGAGCAATCAAGGATAAAGAGGGACGATTCGAATTCGCCAAAGACGGAACGATATTTCTCGACGAGATCGACGCATTCTCTCCTAATCTGCAGGTAAAATTGCTGAGGGTCCTGCAGGACGGCATCTTTGAGCGAGTCGGGGATAATACAACCCGCAAGACCAATGCCCGCATCATTGTTGCAACTAATCAAAATCTCAAAACACTGGTTGCTAAAAGCCAGTTCAGAGAAGATCTTTACTATCGGATTAACGTAATCGGCATCGAGATGCCGCCTTTGCGTGAACGCAAAGAAGATATTCCACTTTTGATCGAACATTTTATAAAGAAAATTAATAAAAAAAACAACAAAAGCATTGAAAATGTGTCCCCGGATGTGAGAAAATTATTAATAGAATACAACTGGCCCGGCAACGTTCGCGAACTTGAAAACGCAATTGAGGGAGCCTGTATCATGTCTAAAACTCACATCATCAACGCATGGGATATCCCTAATTCCGATAAATTCGAAAGCTCTTCGCTGAAACCCGTAGAGGGAAAGGGGCTAAAATCCATTTTAGAAGAACCTGAGCGGGAGCTGGTTCTCTCGGCCTTAAGGCAATCGAATTGGAACCGCAATAAAGCCGCAGCCCAACTCGGAATAAACCGAACCACTCTTTATAATAAAATGAAAAAATTCGATATCCCGTTTAAAAAGGTCAGTGAATGAATCCGGAGAAATCTGACAATCTGTTAGCGCAAGTTATAGAAAAAGACAAATGGAGTGAGATCCTTGGGTTTTTAGTCGATGTCCTTCGGATTAACATCTTCATTACGGATCGTACGGGAAAAACCATTATCCCGCCTCAAATGGATCGCTACGGATGGAGCATTCTTTCAACACATCCGGTCCACTTTGATCTGCTTAATGAAGAGCATAGTGTCTTTATTGACAAATTTCGTCGACATGGATTTTATTTGGAATACAACTACCAATTTGACCTGCACAACTTTGCCGTTCCTCTAAATATCGATGAAAATAAAGCGATAGCATACATTGTCATAGGTCCTGTGATTCTAAATAAAAGACTTGAAAAAAAAGAATATCAAAAAATCGCTGATTCTTTAAAGATTGACGACAATAATCTCTTGGAGGCAATTAATGAGATGCGGGTCTTGTCATTTGTGGGCATCAAATCTGTGCTGGATTTAATCGACAGAATCGGAAATTATATTCTTCAGCTCAAGCTAAAAGAGTTGATCTTCAAAAAAGAATCACTCCACCACGATCTTCTCCCGGATGAAATCCGAAGCAAAGCCCAGAAATTGTTTGCCACTGTTTATGCTGATGAAGTCCTGGCCCATTTCCTTGATTCTGTGCTGAAGGTCACTAGAGCGCAATGTGGTTCGGTAATGCTTTTAGATCAGCGCAGTCAAACTTTAAAAATTATGGCCTCTCGAGGGCTTGACCCGCAGATTGCCGGAAAGACAAGAATCAAAATAGGAGAAGGCCTCTCCGGCACCGTTGCTGATCAGCGATCATCGGTAATTATACACGGAACGCGCTGTAAAAATAACCGGATTCAGCCTTTCCTCAAGCGAGAGGACATCAAGCATGCCTATGTTACTCCTCTTGTCTTAAATAACAAACTTATCGGTATTTTGAATTTACACACCAAAAGCGAAGAAGATATTTTTAACCAACACAGCATCGATTCAATTGACGCTTTATCGCAACTGACATCCATTGCCGTCAATAATCTGCAATAAATATTCTTGATCAGATATTTTCGGTTGACAGGGAGAGTATTCCATATTAAGTTATATAATCAATGAAAAGGAGATGCACTATGAAGTTTTTATCATTTTTCGTCCTGGTACTGATATTATGCGTTGGCGGCTGCGGATCTAATCAATCCGAAAATAAAGTCGCTTCCGCAAAAAAAGAGCAGAACGATCTTATCCAGGAAGGCCTACAACATTTAAAAGAAAGAAATGTTATTCAGGCTATCAATAGTTTTGATGAAGCCATCAAAAGAAATCCCAATGATTTGGACCCGTATCTGATCCTGGGCCGGACTTACATGAATTTGAATCAGCCCGATCGCGCCATTGATACATTTGTTGCCGCAACACGCGTCGCTCCCAATGAGCCGGATCTCCATTACATGCTGGCCATTAATTATAATTTTAAAGGAAACACGAAAAAAGCGCTGGCCAGCGCTAAGAAAAGCGCTGAGCTTTTCAGTCAAGATCAGAACAAAGAAGGCCTGCAGAGATCTTTGCTTCTTATCAGGGAAATTACACAAAAGAATCAGGGATAAGGAGAGCTTCCTGGTGCCTTTTGCTTCCTTGAGAAATATACAGATGAAAAAAAATAGGTAAAATAAAATAGGTAAAAAAACAGGAGAAAACCATGCTTGCTATTCTTATCTTATTGGCTGGTATAGTGGCGCGAATCATAACCCATGATGCAAACTTTACTCCCTTTCTGGCGTTGATCCTTTTCGGAGGCGTCTATTTAAACCGGAAATTAGCCTTGTTGCTGCCGGTTGCCTTGATGATGATCACTGACGTCCTTTTGGGAGTGCATAATATTATTTTATTTACCTGGGGCTCTATTTTGATTGTGGCTTTTATTGGGCTGGCTTTAAGGAAAAGAAAAACTCCGGTTATGATTTTTGGCGCGAGCTTACTTTCGGCGGTCATATTTTTCCTGACCACCAACTTCGGCGTCTGGCTGATGGGATGGTATCCCCACACGCTTGCGGGATTGCAGGAGTGTTTTATTCTTGCCCTGCCTTTTTTCAGAAAAACGCTTATCAGTACTGTGTTTTACAGTACTGTCTTTTTTGGGATTTATGAGATCATTGCCTATCGGATCAAAGATACACAGATGGCCCGCGTTCTTTTGACAGCATAACAATTTTCGCTATAGAGTGCTCTGCTTATTTTAAAAACGCAGAGTTAAAAGGAAAGCCTGTGCGATTCAGGCGCGGTCCCGCCGCTGTAATCGGAAACGAAACTCTTAATCAGCCATTACTCATAAGGGTGAGAAGGCAAGAGGAGTAGGACATTCGTCCGTAAGCCAGAAGGCCTGCCTATAGTTTCACGTTTGTCACGTTACGGGTGTATAACATCACAAACGAATAAATCGGGATCAAGAAATCAAGGGTGCAATCCCAGTCGTATTTTCGGCTGGGATTTTTTTTTATGGAAAGGAAAGAATGATGAATAATTTGCGTATTTATGTGTTAAGCTTCGCGTTTCTTCTTTCTTGCTTAGGTATGGTGATGGGGCAAGAAAGAGATGTTGTTGACTTAGGATCTATCGTTATCACGGCCAGCCGTATCGCTCAGCATGGATATAAAGTTTCCTCCGATGTGACAATAATCGATACCACAGATATCGAAGTCTTAAACGCTCAAACTGTTTCTGATATTCTAAAACAACAGCCGGGTATTAGCGTTTATGACACCGGAACAATCCAGACTGCTGTTGTCGATATCCGCGGATTCGGCGACACAGCCGCCCGGAATGTCCTGGTTCTGGTCAATGACCGCAAGGTCAATTCCATCGATATGACAGGACCCGACTTCCTACAGATTCCTCTGGAAATCGTTAAAAGAATCGAAATCATCCGCGGAGCCGGATCTGTTCTTTATGGAGATAATGCCGTTGGCGGCGTCGTCAATATTATTACCAAAGAAGGCGAAGGGGATCTATCAGGCCAAGTTCAGGCCCTTTATGGGAGTTTCCGCACAGAGGGCGTTAATACCCAGCTATTCGGATCTAAGCCATTTGATTTCCTGGGGCTTGATCACAACCTTTCCTACATGATTTCCTCAAAATATTATGATACCGGAGGCCATAGGGATAACGGAGATATTTTAACCAAAGATTTTAACGGTCAATTCGGATACAAACTTTCCGATAAAATCAGCCTTGATCTGCATACCGGTTGGCACGAATCGGATTATGGACTACCCGGAGGATTAAGCGCCAGCGAGCTGCAAACTTTCGGGCGAAAGGGAACGGCTGAGCCTAATAACTTTGCCAATGCCACCGACCGCTTTATACAAATGGTTATTGATGTAAGGCCCTGGCCCGAAGATATTGACTGGGGTCATTTTGTGGTAGATTTTTCTTATCGTAACCGTGACACCTACGGTTCGTTCGCTGATTTTAATTTCAATACCAAAAGAGAAATAGATTCCTTCGGCTTGACCTCTAAATATGTCTTTAATCAGACAATCTTTGATAAAGAATTCAATTTTGTGACCGGAATCGATTATTATGATACGACTAATCAAATCATCGGAAGCGGCACGAACAGCGATAATCTGACCATATCTAAAGAAGAACGCGGCTTTTATTTATTTTCGGAATATGAATTTTGGGACGACATCCACGCCAATGCCGGTACACGTTTTCATGAAGCTGATTACACCTTTGATCAACGAGCCGGCTTTATTCCCGGAACGATCACCTATGACACGGCCTCGCCTGCGGAATCCGTCAACACATTTGGGATGAAGTATGAATACGCCAGAGGGTCTAATGCTTTCTTCGATGTGGAGCAGACCTTCCGATATCTGGCCACCGATGAATGGTATGATTCTTTTACAGGAACGCTTAATACCGATTTGAAACAGCAAACCGGTCTTCAATATGAAGCCGGCCTGAAACATAATTGGCAGGATAAAGTGCTAATCAACGGAACATTCTACTGGATGGATCTCAATAATGAAATTTATTATGATCCCAAAGGTGGCCCCTGGGGATCGGGAGCAAACGACAATTATGGTAAAACCCGCCGTACCGGATTCGAGGTTAGCCAAACCACCAATCTGCTAAAAATGCTTGATCTAGAGATTTTGGACAGGCTGGAATTCTTCACGAATTACACCTATCAGAATCCGGAATTTGTTGATGGTGACAACAACGGCAAGCAAATTCCCATGACATCCAAACATCAGGCCAATTGGGGTTTGAGTCTGAATTTTATAAAACGTTTCGGCATCACCCTATCGGGTCGCTATACAGGATTTCGTTACCCGCTTAATGATACTGAGAATATCACAGCGGGCATTAAGCCGTATTGTGTAATGGACAGCAAATTCAGCTTTGAGGCTAAGCACTTGGAATTCTTTCTGGAGCTGAATAATATTTTTGACGGAAAATATTACAGCTACGCCGCCAAAAAGAGCGGATCCCTGGATAAAGACCATTATCCGGCACCGGAGCGTAATTTTCTGATTGGGGTCACCGGCAAATTCTGATCACCCATCGCTTTCCTTATATCCTAATGAATGCTATAATTCCAGAAGTTGTTTTAAGGAGATAAAGCGCGATAAATTCTTAAAGATTGTCACTAGCTGTTTCGGGGCCGGACATCGCGCGATCGAGCTGGAAAACTGCTGATTGTTAGCGCTTTTCGGCATGATTAGGATCGATAAGAAGCCGTATTGAGGATAATATTATTTTTAATGGGTGGAACAGTTACGGAACAGTTAAAGATTGACTTTCGCGCGGTTAAATGGTAACATGCCACTCAAATGAAGAAGCCTAAATATAATATCAGTAAATCCCCTTTCGCGCTGGTACCTCTCCGAGTTTCGACTTCGTCCCCGGTTACTCCGCCTTAAGAAGCAGTAACTCCGTGACGTTTTGTATCCTTATTTTCTTAAAAAAATAATTGATATCAGACGGATGGTGTCCAGAAGTGCATGGGCGTTATGATTTTATTTAACAAAAAGGTAAAATATGCTACGGGAAGAGAAAGAAAAGCTTAAAAAAGAGATTCACAAGCAGATAGACGCGGTTAAGCGGAATCTTGAGAAATTAAAGGCGAAGAGTAAGCCTTTTATTTCAAATCGATCCCACGGAAGGATGGGAAGAACAGACGTTACGCTCTCTTAAAAATGTGCTTCAGGGGTTAGAAAAGAACCTGGCTAATATTAACAATCAGAATTTTAGTATATGCGCATATGGTAAGGGGCTTATTGAAGATAAACGGCGCAGAGCACTGCCGAAAACAAAAATGTGCATTAAGCGCGCGGAAACATTTTCATAAAAAAAGGTGCAAAAAGTAGATTTTAAATAAAAAAAGGAGAAGCGATGAATTCTAGCAAAGTAGAAGTGCAATTGGGCAGTCAGAAGATAATCATTGAAACCGGCAAGGTCGCGAAACAGGCCAACGGCGCGGTAACGGTAACCTGCGGCGGAACGGTTGTGCTGGTCGCGGCATGTATGTCTGAGAACCCAAAGGCAGGGGCAGATTTCTTGCCTTTGATGGTTGAATATCAGGAAAAAGTTTATTCGGCCGGGCGTATTCCCGGAGGATTTTTTAAGCGGGAAGGCCGCCCCACGGAAAAAGAAACACTAACGGCTCGGATCATCGACCGGCCTATCCGCCCGTTGTTTCCGGAAGGATTTTACTATGATGTTGTCGTTACCTGTAATGTCATCAGCAGTGACGGCGAGAATGATCCGGATGTCCTTGCCGCTATCGGCGCGTCCTCGGCGCTTCACATTTCCGACATTCCCTTTGACGGGCCTGTTGCGGCTTTACGCGTGGGGATGAAAGACGGCGGGTTTATCGTAAACCCGGGATACACCGAGCGCGAGGAAAGTTTATTGGAGCTTTTCGTCGTTGGTTCACGTCACGGAATTGTCATGATCGAGGGAGAAGGAAAAGAGGTCCCGGAAGAAAAAGTCGCCGAAGGACTCAGATTCGCTGAACCGTTATTAAAAGGAATCCTTACCATTCAGGATGAGCTGCGTGATCAAACGGGCAAAGAAAAAGCCTCGCTTACACTGTCCGCGCGTCATCCCGGATTAAAAGAAAATGTTTCACGCTTGTGTTTTGACCGCCTCAACGGTTATTCTAAGATCTTAGACTTAACGGAAAAAGAGAACTTTCGTAAAAATATTCTGAAAGATCTTTTAAATGATATGTCTGTGTATCAAGAATATGCGAGCGAAGGCAACGAAGTCACGGAAAAAGATGTCCGCGCAATATTCGATACAATCGAGTCCGAAGTGATCCGAAAATTCGTTTTGAATGAAAAAAAGAGATTTGACGGCAGGGCATTGGACCAATTGCGGCCTCTGTGCGCGGAAATTGGTGTTTTGCCGCGCACACACGGCTCAGCTTTATTCAGCCGCGGCCAAACCCAAAGCATGGCGGTTGTCACGCTCGGAACAAAGCGGGATGAAAAGATGATCGAAGGCCTGCAGGATCTGGCGTATAACAACTTTATGCTCCATTATAATTTTCCGTCATTCAGCGTCGGCGAGGCTCGTCCAAGCCGCGGACCGGGACGCAGGGAAATCGGTCACGGCGCTTTGGCAGCCAAGGCTCTTAAGGCGGTTCTGCCTTCAAGGGAAGAGTTTCCTTATACCATCAGGGTGGTCTCCGAGATCCTTGAATCCAACGGTTCTTCGTCAATGGCCAGCGTATGCTCCGGCTGTTTAAGCCTTATGGATGCCGGAGTGCCTATAACAAACCCGATCGCGGGTATCTCAATCGGGCTTGTCAGCGACTTTGATAAAGACCGGTATGAACTTTTAACCGATATCATCGGCATGGAAGACCATCATGGTGACATGGATTACAAGATCGCCGGAAGCAAAAAAGGCGTTACCGCGATACAGCTTGACCTAAAAATCAAAGGACTTCCGATGGAAATACTGGTTAAGGGTATGGAATCGGCACGTAAAGCGCGGATGTCGATCTTAGAGCATATGCTTTCCGTTATCGCGGCTCCTAAAAGCGATATTTCTGAACACGCCCCAAGGATCGTAATGACCGAAGTCCCGCAGGATAAGATTGGCGAAGTTATAGGCCCCGGTGGAAAGATGATCAAGCGGATTAAGGAAGAGTCGGGGGTCGAATCCATAGATATCGACGATGACGGTAAGGTTTTGGTAGCGGCTTTCAGCAAAGAAGCCGCTCAAAAGGCCGTTACTTTTATTAACGGCCTTACGGAAGCTCCCGAGATCGGTAAAATCTATGACGCCGTGGTGGTCAAAGTTCAGAATTTCGGTGCTTTTTGTGAATTTCTGCCGGGCAAGCAGGGACTGGTTCATGTTTCTGAGTTTTCAAATGATTTTGTCAAGGATTTAAGCCAAGTAGTTAAGACAGGTGACCGTTTTAAAGTCAAGTTGGTCGAAATCGATAAAATGAAGCGGTGTAACTTAAGCAAAAAGAAGGCTGAAACAAAATAGTCTTTAGAAATCAATCGTGGATATGCAGATAAAAAGGGAGGCCTCGCGGCGAAGGACATTCGCTATTATTTCGCATCCCGACGCGGGTAAAACAACGCTGACGGAAAAGCTGTTATTGTACGGCGGGGCTTTGGACCTGGCCGGATCGGTAACCGCGAAAAAGAAACAGCGCGAAACCGCTTCCGACTGGATGGAGCTTGAGAAAAAGCGCGGGATTTCGATATCCTCAACCGTCTTGCAGTTTGATTATGAGGGCTACCGCCTTAATCTGCTCGACACGCCGGGGCATAAAGATTTTTCGGAAGACACTTATCGGGTTTTAATAGCGGTGGACGCGGTTGTTATGGTGATCGACGCGGTTAAGGGCATAGAAAGCCAAACGTTAAAACTCTTTGAAATCTGCCGCAAGCGGAGCATTCCGATATTTACCTTCATGAATAAGCTTGACCGGCCCGCCAAATCTCCTCTTGAGCTTATTGATCAATTAGAAAAAGTTCTTCATCTGCATGCTTATCCCGTTAATTGGCCGTTAGGCAACGGCACCGATTTTAAAGGCATTTATGACAGGATGGGCAAGCGGGTACATCTTTTTGAACGGGTTCCCGGCGGCTCATACAGAGCTCCGGTTGCAGTGCGGAATCTCTCTGATCCTTTAGTAAAAAACCTGTTGCATAAACAAACATACAGGGAAATCGCCGAGGAGCTGGAAATGTTAGACGGCGCGCACGCGGGATTTGATCAAGACGCCGTGCGGGAAGGAAAAACAACGCCTGTTTTTTTCGGCAGCGCAGCTAATAATTTCGGAGTAGAGTTTCTTTTAAAAAGCTTTTTGAAGTATTCTCAAGAGCCGAAACCCAGAAAAGCTAACGGTAACATCATTCCGATAGATCACCCGCATTTTTCCTCTTTTGTGTTTAAAGTCCAGACCAACATGAACCCTTTACACCGCGACCGCGTGGTTTTTGCCAGGGTTTGTTCGGGGAGATTTTACCGCGACATGAAAGTGCTTCACGCCCGCTCAGGACGCGAAATCCGCTTGTCCGACTCTTTTAATGTTTTTGGGCATGACCGTGAGCTTACAAGTGAAGCGTTTCCAGGAGACATTATCGGATTTGTCACAAAAAAAGAGTTTCGGATCGGGGATACCATAAGTACCGATACCGGCCTTTCCTTTGAAGAAATTCCCCGTTTCGCGCCGGAATGTTTCGCTTTTTTACAGTATGCCTCAGCCGCCACTTACAAATCCTTCAGAAAAGGATTAGAACATCTGCTTGCCGAAGATATTGCGCAGACATTTTATTTGGAGAATTCTCAGCGGCCGACTCCGCTTTTAGGCGCCGTAGGGCCTTTGCAGTTTGAGGTTTTGCAGTACCGCTTGAAAGACGAATATAAGGCGGACACCCGTCTTGAGATGATGCCGTGGAAAATATTGCGATGGATGGAATCGTCTCTTGAGGATGAGGAATTAAAACGTGCTCTGCCAAGCGGCGCGGTCTTGGCGCGGGATGATCAGGATAGAAAAGTTATACTCTTTGAATCGCAATGGTCCTTAAAATATTTTGCCGAGGGCAATCCGTCTATTGCTCTTTTTGATTCCCCGCGCGCGAACCATAAGGTGCCGTTGTATGCGAGAACCCGATAATATTGTCACCAGGGACAAAGAGAAAATTCCATCAGCCCAATGCCCTCTGTGCGGGGGGCCCGCGAACTCTTTTCTTGAAATACCTAACAGAACATATCATCAGTGTGAGTGCTGTTTGGGGGTGTTTTTGGACCGGACGCGCTTTATTCCACCGGAGTCCGAGAAGAGAAGATACGAGGAACATAACAACAATGTCGATGATCCCGGGTACCAGAAATTTGTTGAACCCATTACTTATAGGGTGCAAAAGATGTTCGGCAAAGAGCGCAAGGGGCTGGATTACGGCGCGGGGACAGGACCGGTTGCCGCCAAGCTTCTTCGGGATAAAGGATATTCCATTGAGTTATACGACCCGTATTTTTGGAACAATCCCGCGGCTCTTGAGCTGAAGTATGATTTTATTATTTGCTGTGAAGTGATCGAGCATTTTCATTCGCCCGCGAAAGAGTTTAAACGCCTGCGGTCTCTTTTAAAATCCACGGGCGTGTTGTTTTGCATGACTGATTTATTTTCAGAGAATACTGATTTCGAAAGATGGTATTATAAAAATGACCCCACACACGTATTTTTTTATCAAAAAAGCACCCTCGCAAAGATTAAATCTCAGTTTGGTTTTTCTGCTTTAAGATTTGAGGGAAGATTAGCGCAGTATTTTGGATAGAAAACGCGCGAAGCGAAACTAATCGATTTTTGTTAAGAAATGTTGGCCGCAGACAGTTATTCTTGAAAAAGGTAATCTATGTCACAAAATTTGCGCACGATTCATAACACATTTAACAGTTATTACGGAGTTTTTTTAAATCTAAATTGTAGTTTAAGCTGTGAGTACTGCGTGCAAAAGATAACGGCCCCGGCCGTGCCCACAAAGAAATATCCCATAATAAGCGGCAGAAAGTGGGTTGAATCGTTAAATAGCCTGAAAGGCAGGCGCCAGAAACGTTTTCTAAGGCAAGCCAAACGCAAAAAAATATCCATTACGGGCGGTGAGCCGACATTGCATCCCGATTTTGCGTATATTATTAATAATCTGGACAACGATTGGAATATAACGGTAACATCAAATCTGTGCTCTCCTTTTTATAAAGACGCCGCGCTGCTTAAGCAAATAAAAAGAAAAAACTGGCTTAAATTTAATTTTTCCTACCATTTTCTTTATATGCCAATCGAAAAATTCATCGAGAATCTTCAAAGAGTTAAAAAAACGGGACTTTTCACTCATAATGTATTTATAGTAGCCCATCCGGCACATAGCGCAGATGTCAAGAGCTACAGGAAGAGATTGCGTAACGTGCATCCTCTTGTAAAACTTCAGCGCTTTACAGGGTACGATAAAGACAAGCTTTATCCTAATGAATCGGGCTGTGGTATAGAATATCAACAGCAAGACGGCATACGAAATTATTGCGACTACAGAGAAGGTTTCGGCCAGAGGGGGCGCCAGGATATATTCTGCCGTATGCACAAGGTGCTCTTCGCTCCGAACGGTGACATATATAACTGCCATTACAAGCTTTATGCTGGGCATTCGGATAAGCTCGGGAATATTCTTCAGAAAGGTTTAGATATTAATGTGCCTCAGGATTATTTTTTGTGCCATGATTACGGATTTTGCAATCCTTGCGACGCAGAGGGACACGCATATAAAGGAATAAATAATGAAGCCTTTAATATATCATTTTAATTAAAAAACCTTTTTATTATCCCATGAATATGAATAACAAAAAATATAAGAAATATGTTTTCAATAATGCTTTTTTGGTCGTTTTGTCGCTTGTCTTTTCTTTTTTTGTTGGAGAAATAATTTTAAGGTTTTTTGAATTTGCGCCGATTGCAATCAATTGGCATTATGCAGAGAATGATAGAGCAAATAATTGGAATCACGTTGAGGTATCGGATGTTGGAACATCCGTGCTTAACGGGATGACCTTGGAAGGAGAAAGCAACTCTCTGGGTTTACGGGATGCCGAATATCCTCTTCAGACAGAAAAATTCCGGATACTGGCCGTGGGAGATTCTTTCACCTATGGCTTTAAATTGACCAACGCCAGCAGCTGGCCAAAGCTGACGGAAAAGTATCTTCATGAAGCCGGATGGGATGATATAGAAATTTTAAACGGGGGCCGGCCAGGAGCGGACACGCAATTCCAATATGATCTTTTTCGGAAATACACATCACGCTATAAGCCCGATATGGTAATTATAGGCTTCCTGATCAATGACTGCGCGGCAGATGTCTGTTCTAATTGCGGCGCTGTTGACCTAAAAAGAGAGCTTGATAATATTATTGAACAGAAAAAGAAATGGTATTCCTCAAGGCTGTTGACCACGATACGGACAGCATACTATAAACACATTCTCACAAAAACAACAATAAACGAATATTTTACGCCTTATCGCACGGAATCGAAAGAACTTCAAGAGTGTAAAGAGGCGTTTCTTGATTTTAAGAAAATGTCGGAGGCCATGAATTTCAAACTCATTGTGGTGATTTACCCCAAATTATATAAACTCGACGAAAAACATCCATTTCATCCGATACATGATACTATGCTTAGATTTTTTTCTTCATACGATATTGAGGCATATGATCTGACCCCGTCATTTTACGGCCGGAAAGACATCGACCTTTGGGTGGAGGGATCTGACTCGCATCCTAACAGAAAAGCAAACAAGATTGCGGCCCGCCGTATAGGGGAAATTATTGAAAATTATTTACACGCCCGAACTAATTTAAGAGAATAATGATCGGCAAATGTCATACCTTTTCTTCTTCCTGAACAATAAAAAACTCATTTCCTTTGGATTCTCTTTGGCTCTCTTCTCCAGCTTTGGACAGACGTTTCTGATTTCTCTGTATGTGCCGGATATTATGAACGAATTTCATTTAAGCAGTTTTTCATTCGGGATGATATACGGGTCAGCCACGATCATGAGCGGATTGACTCTCGCTTTTCTCGGCAAATTCATAGATCAGGTTCATCTGCGCGATTATACCCTCGCGGCAGTTTTTCTTTTGATGGCTTCCTGCTCGCTTCTAGGTTTCTCCGTCAATCCTGTTTTAGTATTTTTGGGGCTTTGGGGGCTCAGGCTTGCCGGGCAGGGTCTGCTTACGCATATTTCCCAAACGTCCATTTCAAGGTTTTTCGATTCCAAGCGCGGCATGGCCTTAAGCCTTTCCGCTTTAGGGTATTCAGCCGGTGAGGCCTTTTTCCCGATCACAATCGGCATGGTGATTTTATACGCCGGCTGGCGCGGATCTTTGTTTCTTAGCGCCGCATTCGTCAGTCTCATTTTGATTCCGTTTATTTTAACAGCTTTAAAGAATAAGAATATCCAGATAAGGCCAAAGGAGAGCCTGCCAGGCGAAATCCCTGTTTTTTCCAGACAGCGGTTATTAAAGGACAAGCGGTTTTATATTATCGCGTTTAATTCTTTTGTATTGTTTTCTACAATAACGGGTTTGTTTTTTTATCAGCTTCTTTTGGCGCAGGAGAAAGGATGGACGGTGAAGTGGATTACGGGTTCATTCCTTGGATTCGCGGCCGGACGGACTGTTTTTTCATTGGTTGGAGGAAAATTGATCGACAGGTTTTCCGCTATGGCGGTCTTCCCGTTTTATTTGATTCCTTTCGCTCTTGGCCTTTTAGTTCTTTCCATATTCAGCCATCCGCTCATCGCGCCCATTTATTTTATACTAACAGGCGTTTCGGTCGGATTCAGCAGTACTCTGAGTACCGCGCTTTTGGCCGAAGTGTACGGGACGCGAAATTTAGGCGGCATAAGGGCCGCGCTTTCGTCAATTACGGTATTTGGCACAGCATTGAGCCCCGCATTCTTTGGATTCTTACTGGATCAGGGATTTAATTTTACGTTTATCAGCGCCGGATCCATGGGCGTCATTTTGGCCGCTGTTTTTATAAGCAGGCAATTGCCTGCCGCGCAAAGGCATGAACAGATGTAAGTGGTCGATATTTTTCCGGTCAGGATAAACGCGCTTAACGCGGAAGAAGTATTTTAAAAAATTTTTCTGTCGAGGATAAAGATAGGGTAGAAAATGGATTCATCAAACGTAACAATACTCGCGTATGAAGAGACGCCGTTAGGAGTGTTATGTTTAAGAAAGAGAAACCTTCTTCAAGAGCTCGGGGCGACCGTGACAGAGATTACGCTTAACCATGAATTTCTGATGAGCAGTCATCACACAGACTCCGAGCGCGCCCTGGCGTCGATCGCTATCGAAATGCACAAAGGAAAAGAATTGAATCTCCTGATCGGTGGCCTTGGGTTGGGATACACCGCCTATGAATCGCTTCGCTGTGACCTGGTTCACCATGTAGAGGTTGTGGAGTTTTTAAAGCAGGTGATCGGATGGATGGAGAGAGGGCTGATACCGCTTGGCGGTAAACTTAAGGCTGATAGGCGGTTGAGAGTGGCCCAAGGAGACATTTACGCCAGGCTCAGCGAAATACCGAAGAAGCAGTTTGATATGATTTTGATTGATGTCGACCATTCCCCCGACGAACGCCTGGATACTAAAGGCAGGCAATTTTATACGCGGGAGGGCCTTATAAAAGCAAAGAAACATTTAGCCGAAGGCGGAGTGCTGGGCGTGTGGTCGTACGCAAAAAATTCGGCCTTCGCCAGCGCCCTTGATGAAGTTTTTCCTGAAGTCCGTATTGAGCCGGTGTGCTTTAAGCATAAGTTTCTCAATGACGAAAAGCATACCGACTGGCTGTTTTTCGCGCGGAAATAGGGTGTTTCAAGAAAACACATTAAAATGTATAAATACTTTTGTCGTCTTAAAAGGATGTAAAGGAACATGAAAACACTTATCATGATTGATTTGAAAAATGATTCTTGTCCGGGTGGCGCGCTTGCGGTTAAAAACGCAGACACGATTAGGATCTGAAACAACTTTTATCGAAGATGCCTGCAAAGGGGTCAATCGGCATGAAGAAGATATCGACAGTGCTTTTGATGAAATGAATAAAGTGGGCGTAAATATCGTGAGAAGCAAAGACCTTATATGAACATGGCGCGCGTGGTAACACTGGACTGTTTTAAAGGCGCTCTTTTGGGGACAGCCGCAGGGGACGCGCTGGGCATGCCTGTTGAAGGCTGGACGGCTGAACAGATCAAATATCAATACGGGGTTTTAGAAGATATGGTCGATTCACGCGCGGGCAGAGGAACATATACCGATGATACTGAAATGATGATCGCTTTGGCCGAATCACTTATCCGAATGGAAAAAGTGGATAAAGAGGATTTGGCCCGGTCTTTTTTAGACAATTTTCACCAATGGCGCGGATATGGCCCGGGCACGCGGCGGATCCTTGATCTGCTTCGCAATGGAACCGGCGTCAATGAAGCGGCTTTAACGGTTTTTCCCGGAGGGTCTTACGGAAACGGTTCTGTTATGCGCTCGGCTCCCGTAGGGCTCTTTTATTCGGACAAACCGGATCTTTTAAGGCGGGCGTCTTATGAGCAGAGCCGGGTGACGCACTACCATCCTGTAGCCTGTGAAGGCGCTTATTTGCAAGCCCGCGTTATCGCCATTATGATAGAAAAGCGGCATGTATCGCGTGATTTCGACCCGGCGGAAACGTTATCCGAGCTCTTTGATTCGGTTTCTAAACAAGGGCGTATTTTCTATCAGGCGTTAAAAAATGTAAGAATGCTGCTGAGAAAGTTCCCGGATGAAAGCGAAGTCGTTAGCTTGCTGGGCAATGACGTAACGGCATTGCATTCCTGGCCTGCCGCGCTTTATTCATTTCTGTCTCATCCCGGAAGTTTTGAGGACGCTGTTGTATACGCGGTTAACCTGGGAGGAGATAGTGATACCATCGGGGCGATGACAGGAGCTCTGGCCGGTGCTTTTCACGGAGCTGCGGCGATTCCCGAGCGATGGATAAACGCGCTTGAAGACGGAGATAAAGGCCGTTCGCACATATCCATGCTTGCCCAGCGGCTTTTTAAAAAGAAGTACCCGCAAAACCAGGACATATGACAGTTCTTGCTGCTTCATAAGGATTCAGGTTTTATTAACAACAACGTTGATGATTCCGGCCATTACAATTCCCGGCCTATCTATCATCAATGACATGGGAAGGATATGTGAATAACACATGAGATATCAACACGCTTTATTTTTAAATCCATACCGTGAAAGCAGTTCAACGAGTGCCATGCGTATTTATCCGCCTGTGGGGCTGGAATATATTGCCACTAGCGCCAAAGAACTTATCGATAAAATCACTATCATGGACCTCAGGCAAGAGACAAAGCTCTGTGAGGCGGACAACCTTTTATCCTTTATTAAAGAGCAAGGTATTGATTTTATCGGTGTAAGTATTACCTGGGACAGGCAGTTTGAGGAGATCTGCGGACTGTTAAACCATCTGCCCGCCGACATCACCTTAGTAGCCGGCGGATACAAAGCAACGGAACGGGCGGTTGAACTTTTAGAAAAATGTCCCAACGTCGATATTGTCGTGCGCGGCGAGGGAGAGGCGACAATAAAAGAGATTTTGGAAGGCAGGCCTCTAAAAGACATACTGGGCATTTCTTTTCGGGATAACGGCAATCTGGTTCACAATGATTTTCGTGCCTTTCAAAATGCTAGCGATATCCCTGCTTTCGACAGGAGTTTAAGGCGCTATGATTATCGTCTAAGTTTACACGGAGTAGGCGTGGCGAATCTTTCATTTGATTCGGTTTTGACAGCCCGTGGCTGTCCGTTTAACTGTAAGTTTTGCACCTTTAACATGAATCCGCTGGGACAAAAACGGAAGTATTCTGAGCGCAATATCTCATCGGTAGTGGATGAAATCGAAAGTTCAAAGGCCGGGGTCATACTTTTTGGGGATGACGAGGTGTTTGCCAGTAAGAAACGGGCCGAGCGGTTATGCGATGAAATCATCAAGCGTAAAATCAAAAAACGCTATATTGCCCAGACCCGAATTGATATCGCCAAATATCCGGTGTTATTAGAAAAAATGGTTAAGGCTGGTTTTAAAGTTCTTCTGGTAGGCATAGAGTCTCCGCATGACTGGATCTTAAAGCAGTTTCATAAGGGATTTACTTCACAGCAGATCAGAGATGCTTTTAAGGTCTTTAATCAATTTCCTATATACTTTCACGGTTATTTTATTTTTGGCAATATCGGTGAGACGGAAGAGGAGATGTTGTGTATTCCAAAGTTCGCGAAAGAAATAGGAGTTGATGGAATTACCTTTAATAAACTGCGGATTGAAAAATTTTCAGCTCTTCGGGAAATTGCCCAGAAAACACCCGGTTATCATATTACCGACCGCGGCGAATTATATTCGGATCAATACAGCCATGCCAAATTAAAGAAAATAGGACGGCGCATGCGCTTTATGTTTTATACGCCCGGACGCTTTTTGAAAATACTTTTTAAGAATATTTTTATTGTAAAGTTTTTTACACCCATGGAACTCGTTGTTTTTGTATTAGAAATACCTGTTTTGCTCGTTGCCGCTCTCTGGGGGGAATTGAAAAAGGGAAGACTGGGCGATTCCTTAAAACGGAGCTTCATAAAGGGAATGAACAAATAATCTGTACACAGGGTTTTTATTTTTATTATAGGAGCGCTATATCGGTTATGAAAAACGCGTCTTTTGAAAATGTTATGATCAATAGAACCGAAACCGACGAAAAACAATTCTTGGAAGAAGTGAAGAATATGCTCCATGGGGCGCTCGCTGAAATTCACAATAAGGTGGCAAGCCGCGCGCGCGAGATCAGGGAGCACAAGAACTTTCTCTGGGAAAATAAGACCGGGATGGACCACGCCGAGAAAATATCGGTGCGCCAGTCTATCGACATGTCCGTACTGACAGGACAGGCAATGCTCGCCAAACAAAAACGCATCCAGAAGCTGCTAACCTCACCGTATTTCGGGCGTTTTGATTTTATCGAACAAGGGAAAACGCAATCCCTGCCGGTTTATATCGGGATTCACGCCTTCTTTGATGAGAATGAGAATAAAAATCTCATTTATGACTGGCGCGCGCCGGTTTCGACCATGTTTTATGATTACGAAACAGGAGAAGCCCGCTACGAATCCCCGGACGGAACCGTCTCGGGTGAAATCACTTTAAAGCGGCAATACCGTATCCGTAACGGCCAGATGGAGTTTATGCTTGAGAGCGCTCTTAATATCCATGACGATATCCTGCAGGAAGAACTGAGCCGCGCCTCCGACGATAAGATGAAGAACATTGTCGCTACCATTCAGCGCGACCAGAACGCCATTATCCGCAATGAAAATTCGCAGGTGTTAATCATCCAGGGAGTGGCCGGATCGGGCAAGACTTCCATCGCGCTTCACCGCATCGCATTTCTGCTTTACCGGTTTAAAGACACTGTTTCCTCAAAGGATATCCTTATTCTTTCGCCGAACAAGGTTTTTGCGGACTATATCTCTAACGTCCTGCCGGAACTGGGTGAAGAAAATATCCCTGAAATCGAGATGGAAAAACTGGCACATCAGCTTTTGGGGTACAAATATAAATTCCAGACGTTTTTTGAACAGGTCACTTTGCTTCTACAAAAGAATGATGATGCACTGCGTAAGCGCATTCAGGAGAAATCCTCCGTCGAATTTGTATCGAAACTGGATGAATATATCCGTCATATTGATAAGACCTGCTTTCATGCCAAGGATATAATCATCAACGGCAGGCTGGTGCCTTCATGGTTTATGGAAGAACGTTTTAACGACGCGCGCGGCATGCCGGTTTTTAAACGTTTAGATAAGCTCGCTGGGGAGATCGAGCAAAATATAGGAATTTGTTACCATTACGATATTACATCCCAAGAACGCGCGGCAATAAAAAAAGCCGTAAGAAAAATGTTTTCACTGCCGACTCTTCGAAGTGCCTATAAAGAATTTTACGCGTGGATGGGGCGGCCCAAGCTCTTTAAGCCGATAAAGAATTCTGTTTTTGAATATTCGGATGCCTTTCCCTTGATTTATCTTAAGATGCGGCTTGAAGGAATTGAAAGCCCCTATAGCGGCGTGAAACATCTGCTTATCGATGAGATGCAGGATTATACACCGATTCAGTATACGGTTCTTTCAGAATTATTTTCTTGTAAAAAAACGATCCTGGGAGATGCCAATCAATCGGTTAATCCGTTCAGTTCGTCATCCGCGGAAAAAATCAATGAGGTTTTTAAAGAAGCTGACTGTGTGAAATTGTGTAAAAGCTACCGCTCGAGCTATGAAATAACCCAATTCGCGCAAAAGATTCAGCCCAACGATGACCTTGTGGCGATAGAACGCAGAGGCGAAACCCCGCGTATTTTGTCCTGCAAAAACGCCGAAGATGAGATATCCAAGATAATAAACATCATTAACGAGTTTCAGGAATCCGGCCACCACTCTCTTGGGATAATCTGCAAAACCCAGAAACAGGCGGAAACATTACACGAACGTCTTCATCAATCCGTCCATAAAATTCATCTATTAACCTCGCATAGTTCGGTTTTCAGGCAGGGAGTTCTTATCTGCTGCGCGCACATGGCCAAGGGCCTGGAGTTTGACCGGGTCATTGTGCCCGAGGGCACATATGTCAATTATTCAAACGTTATGGACAGAAGCCTGCTTTATATCGCCTGTACCCGCGCCATGCATCGATTGACCCTTACTTTTACGGGAAGCATCACTACATTCCTAAGCTGACCACTTGTTCTGCGAGATTTTATCTTGACAATGCATGAGGAATACGTTAAGCTATATAGCAAATTGGCTATTTAGAAGGATCAGCGACAGATGAAACATTTACTGATAAGAGACTTAGATAAGATCGTAAAGGCATCGGCAGACGCCAACCGGATACGAATTTTGAACATGCTTCAGGAGAAGAAGATGTGCGTCTGCGAGATTGCTTTTGTGCTGGGGATCAGCCAGCCGAGTGTATCGCGCCACCTTAAAAAATTAAGATCAACCGGTTTTATCGAAAGCGAGAATGAAGGTTTCTGGACAAATTACTATCTGTGCCCGCAAAATCCTTACGCGAAGAATTTTATTAAAAATCTGGATTCATGGGTTAACGGCCACAGCGTTCTCGCGCGGGATAAAAAGAAAGTAAACAAGGCAGACAGGGAAAAACTCTGCTGTCCGCCTGCATCGTTAAAGAGAGAATAATGTTTAACGAAAAAAATTTTTGCCTTGATAAATAGCCAGATTGCTATTTGGGAGGAGTTTTATGAAAGAATCAAAGAAATTATTATTAATGATCGCGGCTTTTCTTGCCTGTTTTTACCTTCCGGTTGAACTGCTGCCTTTCAGGAACCCGGTATTTGAAGCGCTGGCGTTGGTTCGCTGGTACGCGCGCGAGCATGTTTTACTCTGCCTTGTTCCCGCGTTTTTTATCGCGGGCGCGATTTCGGTTTTTGTCAGCCAGGCGTCTGTAATAAAATATTTCGGCGCGAAAGCTAATAAGTTCCTTGCCTACAGCGTAGCATCTGTTTCCGGAACAATCCTGGCAGTGTGTTCATGTACGGTTTTACCTTTATTCTCCGGTATATATAAGAGAGGAGCCGGTTTGGGGCCTGCCACGGCTTTTCTTTATTCAGGGCCCGCCATTAATGTCCTTGCGATTATTATGACGGCGCGGATTCTGGGGTGGGAACTCGGCTTGGCCAGAGCAGTCGGCGCGATAATCTTCAGTGTTGTTATCGGGCTTCTCATGCATATCATCTTTATTAAGGAAGAACGCGCGCGCAAAGCTGAGAGTGACCTTTTTGCCGGTGAGGCAGAAGAGCCTCGTGCCTTATGGCAGAACGCCCTGTATTTTCTTGCCATGGTCGGTTTTCTTATTTTCGCTAACTGGGCAAGGCCGCAGGAGGGTGACAGTGGATTGTGGGCGTCAATTTTCGCGGCTAAATGGTATCTGGCGGCGGGGTTTCTGATTATGACAGGCGCGATACTCTCAATCTGGTTTAAAAAGGATGAGATGAAGGAATGGACTTTAGCGTCATGGACGTTTGCCAAACAGATCATGCCGTTACTTCTTGCCGGCGTGCTGGTAGCCGGGCTGCTTCTCGGCCGGCCAGAGAATGAGGGATTAATCCCGTCATGGATAATCGAAAAAGCTGTCGGCGGTAATTCTCTGCTATCGAATTTCTTTGCTTCGATTGTGGGCGCCTTTATGTATTTCGCGACGCTTACCGAGGTCCCGATATTGCAGGGGCTAATCGGGGCCGGTATGGGCAAAGGGCCCGCCTTAGCGCTTCTTTTAGCCGGACCTGCTTTGAGCTTGCCGAACATGCTTGTTATCCGCGGTGTCATCGGCACAAAGAAAACAGTTGTTTATGTCAGCCTTGTCGTCGTCATGGCGACGATAAGCGGGATATTGTTTGGCGCTATTGTTAACTAAACACCGTTAGAGCGCGTCCTTCTCTAACTCAAATGGGAGGTAAGAAATGAAAATCGAAATACTTGGTATGGGTTGTCCGAAGTGCAAGATTCTATACGAAAACACACTATCAGCTTTAAAAAATAGCGGCAAAGAAGCCGAGGTAGTCAAAGTCGAAGACCTGGCAAAAATTACCGAATACGCGGTCATGACAACACCCGCGCTCGTTATCGACGGAGAAGTCAAAGCCGCGGGTAAAGTTTTGTCGGCAGAGGATATCGCGAAATTAATCTGATGTCACAGGTTCAAAGGGAATAGCGAATGAATTTCTTAAAAAGTCTTTGTTTTGTATTAGTTTTGCTTTCTTTTCCAG
>CAYZIY010000010.1:0-69546 GCA_964478715.1 uncultured Planctomycetales bacterium | reverse complement strand
CTATTGCTACCAATCTACGTCACTCAGGAACGACGGTATTCCATTTTAACTTTTTCTGGTTCCTTGAATATCTTAAAATCATCTGCTCGTTCAGCCCAATCAAAGACACGCAATCTCCCTGTAACTCTATCCCTTCTTTCCCTTATAATGCTTATCACTAATAATCAAATTTCTTGTTCAACAATTGGTCCGTCTTTGATTTTAAATATTTCATCACACCGGAAACTGGTACTCCTGGGAGAATCTCAATCACGAAGTGGACATAATCTTGGTGAGAATTAACCTTTTTTTACCTCTCTATCTTCCTGAAATCCCTCTGGGTTTCGCAAGCCCTTCTTCAGATATTTACCCGCTTCTTTCAACAAGATTCTCTTTGGATAGCGAGGCGTCCGCATAAAATGATACTGTACATTGTAAACCGCGCGGGCCGAACTCCGAAATCTCATGCACCCCCCGTTTATCATCTGAACATTTGTCCGAAGAACCTATTCCCCCAAGGCTTAAGTTTGGGGGGGTAACGGCAGAATAATTCATTAACGAATGGCTTTAAAAGGATCGGAGGCTGATAGCAAGCGACAAGCGCCTGCTTGTCGAATCTTAGAGCCGGGATGTCAGTGTTAGAGAACAATGCCGCCTGATGGGCATCAATCGATCCGGTTATTATGATAAACCGTACCTTAATAAGTTTGATTTGGATAAAACCCTGAAAGACCTGGTCGGAGCCCGATTTACCAAGACATCGGTCAGAGACGTCAAAAACTCAGCTTTTGCCATAAACAGCACAAGATTTATCCCTATTTTCTAAAAGGGTTTACCATTGCCCGGGGCAATCACGTCTGGCGCGCGGATATCACATGCATTAGCTTGCTGAAAGGATTCGCCTATCTGGCTGCAATTACGGGCTGGGCCACTCAAGGCTCACGGTTTACGAGCATTTAATTGGCAGCGTTCTCAAAGATCAAAGGATTACCATCCGTAAAGACGGCCGCGGCCGGGTCTTTGTTAAGATTCTCTGCCTGAAGCGTGTGCGGGCAGGGGTATACTTTTTACGTGCTTAAAAAAGTAGAAACTAAAGTAGAAACTAAAGAATAACTGGCATGATTATTGCTCAAATGTTATACTTTGACCAATGAAGACGCGTCTTTCTACGCAACAAATCCAGCGGCACATTCTCGCCCCGGTCATGCAAAAAAGCATATCCGTTCTCCTGATGCCTATTTCTTCTTTACTGCAAACTATTGAGCAGGAAATCCAAAATAACCCTTTATTGGAGATCGATGAAGAATCCCGGCGCACGGATGAGTCTCTGGATTCTGAATGGCAGTTGAAGATCCAGCGGTTAACGGAAATATCGGATGGTCCTTTGCCCCAAGGACAGCAAGCCGAAGAAGATATCAGCCGAGAACGCCATCTGGTCAAGAATATTTCTCTTGAAGAGTATCTGCTGAGTCAGCTTAGGCTGGAAATTGATGATGAGGTGTCTTTGGCTGTCGGCGAGCAGATTATCGGCAACATCGATCATGACGGGTATTTCACATCCTCTTGCCGGGATATTGCCCAGGAATTCAATCTGGAAGCGGAATTTGTGGAAGGCGTGCTCGGTGTCATTCAAAATTTGGATCCAGTGGGCATTGCCTCGTGCAGTTTGAAAAATTGCTTGTTGACTCAACTTAAAATGCTTGATTTCGAAACGAAAGATTTGGCAGAGCGCATCGTCAGAGATTTTCTTGCCGAATTAGGCCGACGAAAATATCAGGAAATCTCAAAAAAAATTGGTTGCGGCTGTGAAGAAGTCAAAGAAGCGGCCCGTTTTATTGCTTCTTTAGAACCTAAACCGGCGCGTTCCTTTAGGCCTCATCAAGAAAATATTTATATTGAGCCGGATATTCTGATCAAATATCATCAGCATCATCTAAGAATATTTATCAATGATGAAGATATTCCGCCATTGCGCATCAGCCAGTTCTATAAAAAAATGTTGAGGAAACCTAACCTGACCGCGCGCGAACGGCAATTTATTGAAGAGCGCATGCAAAGCGCTCTCTATTTCTTAAGAAGCATTAATCAGAGAGCCGACACTTTACGTTCTATCTGCGAATCGATTTTAAAAAAGCAAAAAGAATTTTTCCAATATGGTCATGCCCGCTTAGCCCCCTTAACTCTTTCACATGTCGCCCGAGAAATTGACCGTGATGAATCAACGGTCTCAAGAGCAATACGAAACAAATATATGGATACCCCGCGGGGGATCTTTCCCCTTAAATTCTTTTTCTCAAGCGCTATCGCAACGGAAAATAATGGATTCGTGGCAAGCCGGGGGATTATGGAACAGATTCGCTGCATGATTGAAGAAGAAGATAAAAAAGCGCCGCTGTCTGATCAGGACATCCAGCGGCGCTTTCATGAAGAAGGAATCCGGCTAGCCCGCAGAACCGTGGCCAAATACCGCACGTTGTTAAAAATTCCCGCATCTTCTTATCGGAGATCTTAAATCCTGCTTCAGAATATCCCCAAAGATTAAGACGATTATTCTGCTGTCGGAAACAGACCCTTAAGGCTCTCCGTCGCTTTTTCCAGTGTCTCTCCGGTCTTTTTGGCTGCTTCCTTAGCTGTTTCGGCGGTTTTATCAGCAGCCTTTTTAGCCGTCTCAGCGGTTTTCTCAGCCGCCTTTTTGGCGGTTTCAGCAGTTTTGGTCACAACCTTCTGAGCAGTAGCCAGTGCTCCTTTGGCCAGATTTTTGTAGGTATCAAGATTCACGAGATTCTTTAAAGACGTTTTAGCGAGTGCTTTAAAGACAATCAGACCCACCAGCGCTTGTGGATTCGTAATATTTTCATAGCGCTCATCCAGGTTGACATTGAATTCCTGAACGCGGGGCTCATCTCCAGCTGTGTAGTCTTTATAAATCACTCGACCGATTTTCAATTCGAGGCTATCGATTTGAATTTCGGGGGCTTGAGACGGCTTTTCTTCTTTGGGCCCCTCTTTCTCTTGTGGAGCGGCGCCGGATGATTTGAGGGCATCAATATTAAATCTTCCCTCTTTATTTTTGATAAGAAAAAATTCTTTCAAATCGAGAACGGCATCCGTGATATGCACTTTCCCTTTGAAAAAAGATGTGAGGTTGTAATCCACGTAAATAGACGGCATGCTGAGCATGGTTTTTTCTGGGAAGTCTTTTGGATTGAAGACCTTCATTTCCCGTATATCGATTTTGGTTGTGAGCAGACCTAAATCAAATTTACGGATACTCATGGGCAAACCCGTGACAGATCGAACGCCTTGCTCTACAGCCATTTTGAGAGCAAAATTTTTAATCACACCCAAAGCGAAAACAACGACGATGGCCAGGACTGCAGCTTTCAACCACTTTTTCATTTTATCGGCTCCTTTCCAATAAGTTAATTTGGATTCGTAATCCTCTGACGGTTGAATTCGTACATCTCATCGCCCAACACCTGACGAGCCAGGTCATCGGGGCTGGTTCCATTGTCAAAATCATACTCCATAATAGCTACCAGCTGCAAGACCTGTTCAAAGGGCCGGTTAAGCATCTCCGGTGTCTGGGCATACATCTCATCAATCAGCTCAACATAATGAAATGATGGTTTACGGATATAAATATCATCCTGGTAATATTGCTCTTTATAAAAATTAATGATGAATATTTTGGCCTCATCATCAATAATCTGCCGCCAGACCTGGGCGTTTTGAGAAAGAACATCCAGCACATTATCGGCGCTTTCCTCGGTAATGGGACGAGGGTCAAATTCTTGGATCGGTTGATTCTTCAATGCTTCTTGAGCCATTTTTTCAGCCGCGATACGTTCGATGATTTGTTTTTGCTCAAGCGCAACACCGCGGGTGACAGCGGCGGTTTTTTCCATGATCTCCTTGGCCGCACCAATCTGAGCTGCGGCAGCTTTGGCCTGTGCAGCCTTTTTGATGGCGATAGCTTTCTGCGCTTCTTTAATTTTTTGTTCCGCTACTTTCTGCGCGGCCATATCTCCATATTTTCGCTGGACTTCCCGCGCAACCGCCTTTTTCTGTTCCTGCATAACCTTCTCCATAACAGCGCGCTGCTTTAGAATTTGTTGTTGCTGCATTTGTTGCCGTTGACCCGCGGCTGCCGCCCCAAGCACTGTTGAAGGCAATAATAAAAGGGTTATGATTAAAAGAATGGCTTTACTCATGAGTGATCCCTGTATGTGTTTTATTATATTAAAGGAATCATTTTTTAAAAGAAATTTATGACTGTAAAATGACCATCCCTTGTTCCCAATAGTTAAACGAGGAACATGGATAAAAATTAGCATTTCATTTAAATTTAGAAAGACTCTCGACCTATTTTCATACATTAGCTTATGTATATTAAAAAATAATGGGAATGTCGGTAAGTCTGGAAGAGGCGGCAATTTTTATTTATTCTCAAAATATTTATAACCTATTTTTCAATAAGGACTTTCTCGAGAAGAATCCTAAGCTCATTGACCTGATTACGCGGAAGACGAAACTGAGTCCGCAGAAAAGGTGAACTGATTGTAAACTCGAAAATATCGGGCGATTGCGCAATTTTCTTAACATTAATCTTCATTTGATGCTTTTGCACGACAAAACTCCTTTAAGATTCTGATTCTCAATCTGTTTTATTTTAACAGGAACGATACGATTATGAAGTCTTTTCTCAGACGAAACAAGAACACGGATATAATTATCGGTCAACCCCGACCAGCATTCACCTTTTTTTTGTTCAAAGAGCACTTCCTGGGTGGCATGAAGGAATTTTTTCAGTATTTGATGTCTCTTTCTAAGAGCTATTTGACGCAATAAACGACGACGTTTTTTGATAAGAGACTCACTCACTGCATTTGATAGATTTTTACTTTTAGCAAAATGTCTCGGGCAATAACTGAAGATATGACAGTTGACAATTGGAAGGCGCTCAATGGTTCGGCATGTCTGAAGGAAATCTTCTTCCTTTTCTCCCGGAAAACCAACCATCAAATCCGTCCCGATGCAGATTCGTTCAACGGCAGAAGCGCATTTTAAAACAAAATCCGCAAATTCACCCACCCGGTATTTCCGTTTCATGGAACGAAGAATCTTATCACTTGCGCTCTGCATAGGAATATGCAGATAAGGGCAAAGCCGGCTGTTGTTCATGCGCTTGACCAGCTCGAGAGAAGCTGTGGTCAGCTCGATAGAAGAAATACGTATTCTTTTTAGCTTTGGCAGTTTTTCCAGAGCATCCAAAACATGCAGCAGTGTTTTTCCGCGATATTGATAGCGGCCCAGATTAATGCCGGTTAAAACAATTTCCTGATAACCGTTTTTAGCGAGGGTTCGTGCTTCTACAATAATATCATCGTAGATCCGGCTGCGGGGCCTTCCTCTGGCATAAGGAATTTCGCAAAAGGAGCAAAAAAAATCACAGCCGTCCTGAATCTTTAGATTGGCTCTGGTATGAACGGAATCCATTTGGGTCAGAGACATCGTAAAGCTTTTTTTTTGGATTTTCGGAACGATCATAAGAGGTTTTTGGGATTGAGCGGGCAGGTTTATCAATTGTATCAAATTCATTTTTTGCTCATTGCCCACGATCCATCGTATATTGGGAAGTTGCGCCAAGCGTTCTTTCTGGGTTTGGGCCTGACATCCGATACAGGCGATGCGCGCTTTTGGATTTTTTCGAATAATTCTATTTACTGTTTTACGGGTATCGCTGTCCGCTTTCCCGGTTACGGTGCAGGTATTGATAACAGAAATATCGGCAAAACTATTGTTATCAACGCAATGAAAGCCGTTTTGCGCAAAAGAATTTCTCAAGCTGGCGGTTTCGGCCTGATTGGCTTTGCATCCTATCGTGTAAAAAGTTATTTTTTCCTTCATGATGATTATCAGTATATCATTATTAGTCTAAATACAAAGAGTTGTTTGCAAGCAACTCCTTTTCATCACTATTAATTTAAGTTATAATGCTCCTTCTATGAAAATCGGATCTATCGACATCGATCGTCCTTTAGCTCTAGCACCGATGGATGACATCACCTCTACTCCTTTTCGCTTGATCTGCAAACGATTAGGGGTTGATCTGCTCTATACGGAATTTACCAGCTCTGAGGCTCTCATTCGTGATGCCCGCAAGGCCCTGCATAAGATTCTGGTAACGGATGAAGAACGGCCCATTGCCATTCAAATTGTCGGTGCCCGTGAAGAAGCTATGCGCGAAGCGGCTGCCGTTGCCGAGAGCGCTCATCCCGATTTTATTGATATTAATGCCGGATGTTGGGTTTCGAATCACGCGTCCCGCGGGGAGGGATCCGGCTTACTTAAAGATATCCGCAAATTTGAAAAGATCGTTCGGGCCGTGGTCAGGGGTACAAGGTTGCCGGTAACCGTTAAGACCCGTTTGGGTTGGGATACGCGCTCAATTAATATCACCGAAGTGGCCCGTATGTGCGAAACAGCCGGGGCTAAAACCTTATGCGTTCATTGCCGTACACGCATGCAAGGTTTTGATGGAAAGGCTGACTGGTCATGGTTGCCCAAAATCCGTCAGGCGATTAAAATCCCTCTGATCGGCAACGGTGATGTTGAAACGGTTAATGATGTCAAGACATTATATGATCTGGGCTGTGATGGTGTCATGATTGGCCGGGGCGCAATCAAGAATCCCTGGATTTTTCGGCAGGCAAAAGAATTTTTACAATCGGGCGCAGCGCCCCGGAGTATTGATCTTACAGAAAAGATACAACTGTGTATTAATCATTTAGAATTATCCATACGATTTCACGGCCAACGCTGCGGCATCAATGATTTCAAAAAGCACTATGCCGGTTACTTGCGCGAGCTTCCCGGCGTGGCTAAATTCCGCTCCCGTCTTATGCAAATGAAAGATATTGAGTCAATCGTAGAGCAGCTGAAGAACTTTAAAAAAATACACCCCTGTGGTTAAAAATTTTGACATGAACTGAGCAAAGACCTATAATCATTGCCATGCGTGATTCGACCATTGCTATTGATATAAAAAATTTGCGTAAATATTACGGATCTTTTGAGGCGATCCACGATATTTCCTTTCAAGTCCAAAGAGGTGATTTTTTTGCGTTCTTAGGACCCAACGGTGCCGGCAAAACGACAACCATTAACTGCGTGACGGGCCTTTCTAATTATCAAAAGGGAGAAATAAAAGTTTTCGGTTATGACGGAGTCCGTGAATACCGCCAAACCCGCAAGTTGATCGGTCTATGCGGCCAGGAAGTAAATTTTGATCCCTTTCTGACGGTTGAACGCATTCTGGTTTATCAAGCGGGCTATTTCGGTATTCCCCGCATAACAGCCAAAAATCGGGCTCGAGAATTATTGGAACGCTTTCAATTGATTGAAAAACGAAATGTCAAGCACAGAGCCCTTTCCGGAGGAATGAAAAAAAGACTTCTTCTTTGTCGGGCCCTGATCCACGATCCGGAGATATTGATTTTAGATGAACCGACCGCCGGATGCGATCTGGAGCTGAAATTCCGGATTTGGGATTATCTGATTAAACTCAATAATGAAGGCAAGACCATTTTTCTAACCACGCATTATATGGAAGAAGCCGAGCGGTTATGCAAAAAAATCGCTATTATCCATCAGGGAAAAATTGTGCGCTTAGGCGATAAGCAGAACGTTTTGCATGAAAAGAATCTTGAATCGGTGTTTTTGGAGGTCACAAGCTCAGAATGAACGGCGACCATGTCATGATCACTAATCCCGTGGGTGTTTTAACGCTTTTGCGGCGGGAAATTGTCCGTTTTCTGTCTGTAGCCACCCAAACGATTATTCCTCCCCTCATTTCTTCGGTTCTTTTTATTTGCATTTTCGGATTGGCGATTGGAAAACGCCTGGCTTTTGAGGATCTTCAGATGAGTTATCTCAGTTTTATTGTGCCGGGTTTAATGACCATGCATCTGATTACAAGTTCGTATGAAAATACCAGTTCCTCGCTTTTTATCGCCCGCTGGCACAATCACGTTCAGGAAATTCTTTTATCGCCGCTTTCCTACTTCGAAATGGTTCTGGGGCTTCTTGGCGGTGGTGTCGTCAGGGGCTTTTTGGTGTCGCTGGGCGTACTTCTTATTTCAGGATTTTTTCATCCCATCCGGATTGCTCATCCTTTTCTCCTAATCTATTTTGTGGTGATGATTAGCTGTTTCTTTTCCTGCCTGGGAATGCTGGCGGCTTTGTGGGCCGAAGATTTCAATATGCTGGGAATGTTCAGTACGTATTTTATCACGCCGCTTATTTTTATCGGCGGGGTTTTTCATCCTGCGCATTCTATCCCCGGGACATTTCGCTTTTTAACCAAGCTCGATCCAATTTTTTATCTGGTTAACGGCATGCGCTTCTCCATGACCGGAATCACCGAAATACCTATCATTTACAGCATCGTTTTGGCTTTTATTTCGTCGATGGCAATTTTCTTTTTGACCATTTCTCTTTTTAAAATCGGCTATAAACTGCGGACATAAAATGATTGATATCGTTGAGAAAATAAAAAGCAGACAGTCCGACATCTACCATTGGCTGGAAAAACATGAGACTCTTCATGATCTTCCTCTTTATTCATCGGTTGATATCCGTGATGCCGGTTTTAAAGCAGCCGTTGTAGATACCAATCTTTTTCCAGCTGGATTCAATAATCTATGCGAACACGGCATCAATGATTCGGTTGAATATCTTAAAAATGCCTTGCTGAGACGTTCCACTCATTGCCGGAGAGTTCTCATCATTGCTGAAGAACATACGCGAAACACCTGGTATTTGGAGAATATCCGTATTCTTAAAGAGATCATCTCCCGGGCCGGTTTTGAAACCGATATTGCAACGTTTTTATCCGTTCAGCCGAGTTTCTGTGAAGATGTTGTTAGCGTGGAGTTGAAAACCGCAACCGATTCTATGGTGAGGATTTGTTGCTTTAAGCGCATTCTGGAGAAAATCAAAAACGGAACTCGCCATTACGATTTGATTATTTTAAACAACGACTTGACCTCCGGCATTCCCGATGTTTTACTGCAAGCCGGTATTCCCATCTACCCGTCCATGCAGGCCGGATGGCATTCCCGGTTAAAATCCCATCATTTTCTCCACACCGCAGATCTGATGAAAGAATTTGGTCGTTTGCTGAATATCGATCCCTGGCTCCTGACATGCTTTGATGCTATCCTCGATTCGATTGATATTAATAGCGAAGAAGATCGTAAGAAAATTGTTGATCACGCTAGTGATTTAATGTCGAGAATTCGCTCAAAATACGAAGAACACGGCATTTGCGAAAAACCTTTTCTCTTTTTGAAGTCGGACAGCGGGACATACGGCATGGGAGTTTTAGCAATCGAAAGCGCTCAAGACTTGCTTCATTTGAACAGAAAGATGCGCAATAAGCTCGCTAAAGGAAAAAACTCCAAACCGATTCATCGCTTTTTGCTTCAGGAAGGCGTACCGACAATGTATCACATCGAAAACAAAGTTTCGGAAGTCTGCATTTATCAAATAGAGAATAATTTGGTGGGCGGATTTTACCGCAGTCACTTCTCGAAATCCAACCGCGAGAATCTTAATTCGGTAGGCATGGATTTTCAGAAAATGTGTCCTCACCAAACAAAATATGGTGACTGCGGCGTTCATCATGATATGAATATCTTTGACGTCTATCGGATTCTCTCCAGGATCGCGGCGATTGCCGCGCACCGGGAAATTCAGCAGTTGGAAACAGTCCAGATATGAAATTTCTTTTTTTAGTTGATCAACCTCAAAGCATTAATCCCAAAAAGGATACGTCCTTGGCCTTGATGGACTGCGCGCAAAAGCGAAATCATAATATTTATATATGTCAGGACGGCGATATTATTCTCAAGAATGATAAACTGTATTTTGATGCCTGCCGTATCAAGGTAAATCGACAGGATGAAATACCCATCAGCTTGATCGAGGCCTTTCAGACATGCGAAGACGAATTTGATGCAGTTTTTATTCGCAATGATCCGCCCTTTGACGAGCAATATTTGCTCAATACCTGGTTACTTGATCGAATTTCTCAAAGAATTGTCGTGGTTAATCGGCCTGAAGGATTGCGCACCGTTAATGAGAAAATCTGGGTAACGCGATTTCCTCAGTACATACCAAAAACCATCATTAGCCGAAAGAAGCTTGAACTGCGGGACTTTTTTAAAACGCACAAAACTGTGGTCGCCAAGCCCACCAATAGTTACGGAGGTTCCAAGGTGTTTCTAATCAATGAGGGCGATAATAATGCTCATGTGATTTTAGAAACACTGACAGAGAATTACGAAAAGGATATTATTCTACAGAAATTTGTCAAGGACGCCAATATGGGTGATAAACGGATTCTCCTGCTTGATGGAGAATTCTTGGGGGCCGTTCTGCGGGTACACAGCAAAGATGATCATCGCAATAACTTCTTTTCGGGTGGCGAGCCCATGGCCTGTGATATAACAGAAAGAGAACATGAAATCATTGATGAAATTGCCCCTCATTTAAGAGATTTGGGGCTTTTTCTTGTGGGCATTGACGTGATTGGAGATTATTTAATCGAAGTCAATGTCACCAGCCCGACCTGTCTTCAGGAAATCGAGCGCTTGACAGGTGAGGATCTAGGGACACCGGTGATTGCACAAATCGAAAATATGGTTAAGGAAAGGAAAATGAAATGACCCTGACGCTCTATATTCGGGATTTTTGTCCCTTTTGCGCAAAAGTGATGAGCTTTTTAAAAGAAAACAAGATGGAAATGGAAGTTAAACGAATCAATGCCGATGATCAGGCCAGGCAGGAACTGGTTACTGGGGGAGGAAAATCGCAGGTGCCCTGCCTTTTTATTGATGGAAAACCTCTGTACGAATCGGATGATATTATTCAGTGGCTGAAGGATAATATAAAAAAAGACGTCTAATCTATTTGGCGTGTTGGATTTTGTGGCGGCCGATGAACTCATCAAACATTTCGGCCGCCACAATTTTCTTCTTCTCTCTCTTTTGACCCTTTTGAAAATAGATAACCTCAAGCGGACTTTCATTTTTGAAGCGTGAAAAATACTGAACAATCCCCCCTGCTTTCTTGATCATCGCCCGCGAAGGATTTTTTCCCTGAAGAACAACCGTTGGGCCTGAGTGTTTTTCAAATTCCACAATCATATCTTCTGCATGCGTATATTTAAGCATTTTATTGTTTTCCCTTTGATTTCGGCCGGCAATGGCTTTATGCTTTTTTGTTAACCGAAAATGTCGACCGAGAGATAAAACCTTCACATCACAAAAGTCCCGATACCCGTACTTGAGCAGATCCCTGACTCGGCAGGCAAAATTTTTATCTGTCAAGATGCACCCACCAGCTGGTTGAGTCGTGTGTTTGATTCTATATTTTTTCAAAAGCGCGTACTGCTTCTTTCGTGAGCGCCCGCTGATATCCAAAAGCTTTTCTCGATTGATCCAGCCTTCCTTTTCAGCTATGGTCGGTTCAAGAAACCGGGCGCACAAAGGTCTTAAAAGGATCCCCTTGAGTCCGCTTCTTTCTTCCACAATCTTTAAGCTGTCTTTAAGCTGCGACATCGGCCTCTGTCCGAGCACCTCTCCCGTGAAAACAAAGTGGGCTCCCAGAGATTTCATATATTTTTGGGCTAATCGAAAGGTAAAAATCCGGCAATCAATGCAGGGGTTAATGCCCGTGCCATATCCATAACGCGCATTTTTAACCATCTCAAAGAACTTCTCTTTAAGCCATATGGTTCTAAGCGGTATTCTCAATTCTTGAGCTACAGCTTGCGCATTGCGTTTTCTTTTCTCTTCCCAGGGCAGAATATAATGCAGACCAAAAACCTGGATGCCTTGATCCTGCATCATGCAAAGGGCTAGTGCGCTGTCAAGTCCGCCGCTGATCAACCCCACCGCCTTGATGACTTTTTTTCTTTTTGATAACCTCTTTTGCATGGCTTTTTTCCTTTAAGGGGCATAATAAATGAAAAAGAAGTAAAAAGCAAGCCGAAGAAGGCCGTAATAAATTCCTTGCATCCATCTTTATGGTTGTGTTAGAATTCAAAATACTTTAATTAAGTTCATAAGGTTCTAAATGACTAAGAAAAAAGCTAAACAAAAATCAGTGACAAAAAAACCCTCTAAAAGAAAAAAGCCGATGACAGGCGCTGAGGCCTTTATCCGCTGTCTCGAGGATCAGGGAGTGGAGTATCTTTTTGGTATTCCTGGGGGTGTATTGATCCCTATTTTCGATGCTTTGGTTAATTCCAAAATCAAGATGATTTTGGCCCGCCATGAACAGGGCGCGGCCCATATGGCTGACGGTTATGCGCGCGCTACAGGCAAACCGGGTGTCGTGATTGCCACCAGCGGACCCGGAGCGACCAATATCGTCACCGGTGTCATGACGGCTCATTTAGATTCCATCCCTCTGATTGTTATCACCGGACAGGTTTCGACCAGCCTTTTGGGGAAAGATGCTTTTCAGGAAACCGATATATTCGGCGTGACCATGCCGATCGTTAAGCATAATTATCTTGTGAAGAATTCGAATGAGATCCCCCGGGTCGTCAAAGAAGCCTTTCATATTTGCAATACGGGACGTCCCGGTCCGGTTTTGATCGATCTGCCTAAAAATGCTACGGCCGGCGAATTTACCGGATCGTTTAATCAATCCATGGATTTACCCGGTTATAAACCGGTAACTTCATTCGATAAAAAAAGCGTCAGTCAAATGGCTGAGCTTTTAAAATCATCCAAACGGCCCTTGATTTTGGCTGGCCACGGTGCAGTGATTGCCCGGGCCGAAGCCGAAGTTAAAAAGCTGGCTGAAACGCTTAACATTCCGGTAGTAAACACACTTCTGGGTAAAGGTGCTTTTCCAGAAACGCACCCCCTCTCTTTGGGCATGTTGGGTATGCACGGAACAGCTTATGCCAATAAGGCATTAACGCGCTGTGATCTCATTTTCTCGATCGGCTCCCGATGGGATGACCGCATCAACGGGAATCCGACCGAATTCTGCATTAGCGCCAAGAAACTGCACATCGATATTGATGAAGCCGAAATCAACAAGATTGTTCAGCCTGATGTTTATGCCATTGGTGATGCCAAGGCTATTCTCAAAGACCTCCTGCCTCAAATTCAGCCGCTGGAAACCAAAGAATGGCTTAAGGAATTAGAGTTTAATAAAAAGGAATTTCCCCTTCATTACGATAATTCAAAAGGCTTGACAGCTCAGCATGTGATCAGAACAGCTTATGAACTGAGCGGCGGTGACGCTATTTTTGTAACCGATGTGGGTCAGCATCAGATGTGGGCGGCTCAGTTTTGCTTGATTGACAGGCCCAATACTTGGCTTTCTAGTGGCGGGGCCGGAACCATGGGTTACGGTTTTCCGGCAGCGCTTGGCGCCCAATTCGGTTGCCCTAAAGAACTCGTGATCGCGATTTGCGGTGACGGCGGTTTTCAGATGACGGCACAGGAGTTGGCCACCATGGCCATTCATAAATTGCCGGTTAAAGTGATTGTGGTGGAAAATAAATATCTCGGCATGGTGCGCCAATGGCAGGAGCTTTTTTTTGACAATCGCCTCTCCGGTGTCGATTTAGTAGGCAATCCCGATTTTGTCAAATTAGCCGAGGCTTTTGGAATAAAAGGTTTTTATGTCAATCATGTGAAGGATGCCAAACGAGTGCTCAAGCAGGCTATCGATTACAAAGGTCCGGCATTGATCCACGCGGAAGTGATCAAAGAGGATAATGTCTTTCCTATGGTTCCGGCCGGTAAGTCTGCGTATCACATGATTATCGACCCCCCTAAACAGAAAATAAAAAAACGATCCCATGCCAAAAAGAAAAAAAGAAAATAATAAAAAGAGAAACGTGCACACCATCAGTTTACTGGTGGCCAATAAACCGGGTGTTCTGATGCGCATCGCCATGGTCTTTGCCCGCCGCGGTTTTAATATTGATTCCCTGGTGGTTTCCCCGTCTGTAAATCCCCGTTTTTCACGAATGACCATTGTAGCTTCAGGTGATGTTAATATTCTGGACCAAATTATCAAACAGACCCGCAAGCTAGTGGATGTCATTCATATCACTGAGCATACGCCCAAAGACGCGCTTGCGCAAGAACTGGCGTTATTTAAGATCAAATTCCAATCTTACAAGAAGGGTTCTCTGCAGAGCCTGCTGAAACAATTCGCCGGCAAAATCCTTGATATCAGCGAAGAAACCATTATTTTAGAGCTGGCCGGAACGTCCGATGAGCTGGATGAGTTTGAAGAAAAACTCAAGAAATTTGACATTATCGAGATGATCCGCTCCGGAAAGCTTTTGATGGGACTGGGCAGGGAAACGACCTAATCGATTCGAAATATTATCTCTCTTAGAATAACTGCTTTCTTGTTTCATTTTCAACTATCCATCGACTGGCGTCATAGAGATTATCGGCAATATGATCCGGGATTGATTTTAATTCATGGTGATGTTTCCGGCCGTGCCCTGTTAAGACATAAATCCCTTTGGCATCGACATTGTGGGCCATCTCTACATCATGGGGATGATCGCCGATGACATACGATTGCCGTAAATTAACCACGAATTCTTCGGCAGCTTTTTTTAAGAAATAACTGCTGGGTTTATGGCACACGCAATTCTCATTTATCAAATGCGGACAATAATATGTTTTTTGAATTTCGATTCCTTTTTTAAAAAGAAGATCTTCCACATAGCGGTTAAAACTCTTCAGATGTTCCTCACTGAAATAACCGCGGGCCACGCCAGATTGATTGGTGACAATAAATAATCGGAATGATCCTTGAAGAATTAAAAGAGCTTCGACGGCCTGGTCAATCAAATGGAATTGCTGGGGGCTACAAATGTAGCCCATATCTTCATTGATTGTTCCGTCCCGATCCAAAAATATCGCCTTGCTCATCGATGCCCTCTCTCTCTTATTTCTTTTTCCGGAATTTTATCATGTTCTCTATTTGTATTAAATAAAAAATAGCAAGATTTTTAAATACCTGTATATGTATTCTCTATGGCAATAATATGATCACCCGCGCATACATTGATTTTATCTTAATGGGTGCGATATTAAATGGCAAAGCAGAGAGGTTCAGACATTGAGAACACGGGGAAGCTTTTTCGGCGGTAAGAGTAGTTCCTTGATGATGATTTTAGAATTGTCGTATTCGATCGAGATCACTTCTGCGCGGTCTTTGTCAAAGTCTTCGCTTTCTTCTCCCAGATATTGAGCCAGGCCGGATCGAAGAGCTGACCACTCAAGAAAAAGCATAAACCTGTCTTCTTCTTCGCTCACAGAGCATGTACCTGCGGCCTCCTCAAAAGACATCAGGAGAAGTTGCCGCGCCCCTTTTCCTTCGCAGAAATTCTCAAAAGCCGTATTGTCTTTTATCGATTGGTCACAAATTGAGCGCGCAAAATCAAAACTGACAAAATTTTGATCCGCTGTCAATGTGATTGTAACGATGGTCGGTGATTTGAAGCATTGGCGATTATTCATGAAAGAATCCATCCCAGCGAGAACAAAATCAGATAGATTTGTAATAACTGCAGGGTCTGGCCGATAGCCTGATTCAATGAGGCCGGATCATCTTTTGCAAAAACTGCTTTAATGGGGCTATAAGCAAAATATATCGTCAGAACAGCTGCTAACGAAAGTTTGTAATCCCGAGTGATCAAAAAGATCAAAAGCGGCATAAGGCAGGCAGTGTGAACAACAAAAAAATATTCCCATTCACCGAATTTTCTTCCAAAACGTACTACCAAAGTCATTTTCTGAGCCTGCCGGTCCGATTCGATATCCCGAATATTATTGACAGTCAAAACTCCCAGTGTCAGCAGCCCGGGACCTAAGCCAGCCAAAACAACCGCGGCATTGATCTCAAAAGTTTGCACATAATACGTTCCCGCACTGGCCACCGGACCCATAAAAACAAGAACCAGGATATCTCCCAGTCCCCTATAACCCAGAGGACGCTTGCCGATCGTATAAAAAACGGCAGCAGCCAGTGATGAGATGGCAATAACGGCGATGGGCCAGCCGCCCCTTTGAACCAAATAGACACACGGAAAAATCGCTAATACGCCAGTCACAATGATCGCCGAAAAAAGTTCTTTTTGGGAAATTGTGCCGATAGGATTTTGTCGCATTGTATCTGAATCCCCTAGGCGATCGGCTCCTTTTTGAAAATCACCATAGTCATTCGTAAGATTGCAGATAATATGGATCAAAAGTCCGCCGATAAGCGCCATAACTGCTGAAAAGACATGATGAATGCCATCACCAAAAGCCATGGCGATTCCAATGAGGATGGGAACGGCCGAAGTCCAAAGAGAAATCGGTCTAATAGCCATAAACCATTTACGAAAGTTCTTTATCAACACAAGAATCTCTCCGTCTCGATAGCAGCTTTGCAACCAGATCCGGCCGCGGTGACAGCTTGGCGATAGACCGCATCCTGCACATCACCGCATGCAAAAACTCCTTCCACGCTTGTTTTCGTCGTTCCTGGATTCGTCACAATATAACCTGTTTGTGTTAACTCGACCTGATTTCCAAGAAAATATGTATTGGGTTTATGGCCGATCGCATAAAATAATCCCTTGGCTGCAAGAACCGATTTTTCGCTGGTCTTGATATTTTTTACGCGGATAGCTTCTAACGTTTTATCACCGATTGCTTCTGTGGCTATCGAATTCCAGACAATCTCGATTTTTTCACTTTTCAACAGCCTGTCTTGCAGAATCTTTGAAGCCCTAAGCTGGTCTCGACGATGTATAACCTTGACCAGACTGGCATATTTGGTTAAATACAGGGCTTCTTCGGCCGCGGTGTCTCCTCCGCCGATGACGCAGAGAACTTGATCACGAAACATCGGCAGGGCTCCGTCGCAGACTGCACAGGCCGAAATTCCCTTTTGCCAAAATTTTTCTTCATTTTCCAGACCTAATCGTTTAGCTGTGGCCCCGGTAGCAATAATCATCGTTTTGCTTTCGATGACTTCATTATCCACATAAATTTTAAAGGGACGCCTTTTTAAATCAACTTTATCAACCGTCTTTGTCTCAATTCTTGTTCCGGAATTTATAGATTGCTGACGCATCCTCATCATCAAATCCTGACCGCTAATTCCTTCGGGAAATCCCGGAAAATTTTCGATGTGACTGGTTGTCGTTAATTGACCTCCCGCGGGAATACCGGCCGCCATAAAACCTTCGTACAAAAGTGGATTAATCTTTGACCTGGCTGCATAAATAGCGGCCGTATGAGCGGCAGGTCCCGAACCGATAATCACAACATTTTCCATATGCATCATCTCCTTGAGAATTCAATATTGCTATTTGCTAAGAGGTCTCAATTCATCTATCGATTTGATCACACAAGATGAGAAATCACTATCTCTATCCTGCATCTTCTGCTCATACTGGATTAATTCATTTAAATCAAATTCGGATTTGATCGCGAAACCAGCATCTCTGATCATTTTTAATGTTCTTATCCGGCTGGAACCTTTGACATTTAAATATCCGTTTAAAAAAAGTGAATTGGCGACATACAAGGAAAGAACCTGTAAATCTCGTAAATGAAATTCGCGACCGGCCGCAATGCGTAAATCTACCTTGGGATTGAGAAATCGGATCAGACACAATACCCGTAGACAGTATTCTGGAGTGAGGTTTTGTGTTGTTTTAAGGGAGATGCCATCAATGGGGATAAGAAAATTGACGGGAATTGAATCCGCGCCCAGCTTGCTTAAAGTCCAAGCCATATCGATAATATCATGCGCACTCTCTCCCATGCCGATGATGATTCCGGAGCACACCTGTAATCCTGCCTGTTTGGCGATTTTGATCGTGCGAATACGATCTTCATAGAAATGTGTCGTGCAGATATGAGGATAATGATGTGCGCTAGTATTGATATTATGATTGATTCGATCAACCCCGGCGTCTTTAAGTGCCCGCGCGCTTTCCTCATTAAGAATACCAGACGAAACACAAATCTCCATAGGATATTTCTCTTTGAGCTCTTTTGCGATCTGCGAAATAAATTCAATATGATTTTGTGATGTCTGGCGTCCGCTAAACACCATACAATGACGAAAAGCGCCTTTTTGATAGGCCTGATGAGCCTCTTCCATGATTTCTTTTTTGGTTTTTAGGGGATAGGTTGATATTTTTGCCTTGGATGATCGAGACTGGGCGCAATATCCGCAATCCTCAGAGCAGAGACCGTTTTGAACATTATTAAGGATATGTATTAAAACGTCTTTATTCCAGAATTGTCGACGGACAAGAAAGGCCACCCCTAGAAGATCAAAAAGCTCGAGACTAGGATCAGTCAAAACGTTAAGGGCTTCAGCCTGGCCGATTTGCCCTTTCAGGGATTTCTCAAGCAGTTCTTTGAGAAAGGGATCTATTGTTTTTAGGGTGTCAGGGATAATTGACATGAGCTGAATCCCCATGCTTTATCTGGTTAGCTTCTTTATGAATTTTCATCGAGCAGTATTTAGGTCCGCACATCGAACAATAATCTTTTTCTTCTTTTTTTTGATCCGCGATAGGCTTACGATGATAACTTCTCGCTTTCTCGGAATCGAGGGAGAGTCGAAACTGGTCCTCCCAGCGGAATTCGTTTCGGGCCTTAGAGAGCGCTTTATCCCAGGCTAAGGCCTGAGGGTGAGACTTGGCCAAGTCAGCCGCGTGAGCGGCAATTTTATGGGCGATGATCCCTTCTTTAACATCTTCTTTATCCGGCAGGCCCAAATGTTCTTTGGGGGTTACATAGCATAACAAAGAAGTACCCAAAGATCCGATTAGAGCCGCGCCGATAGCTGAAGAAATATGATCGTATCCAACGGCTATATCGGTCACCAGAGGTCCGAGTGTGTAAAACGGAGCTTCATGGCAGAGCCTCAATTGTTCTTGCATATTCTGATGAATTTTTTGAATCGGCACATGACCCGGACCTTCGATCATGACCTGGACATCATGGCGCCAGGCCACTTGCGTGAGTTCGCCCAATGTTTTTAGTTCCGCAAATTGAGCCTTGTCATTGGCATCGTCTATGCAACCGGGGCGCAGTCCGTCTCCCAGGCTAAAGGCAATATCATAAGTTTTCATAATTTCGCAGATATCTTCAAAATGAGTATAGAGAAAATTTTCTTTGTTATGTGCCTGACACCACTTGGCCAAAATCGATCCGCCTCGTGAGACAATTCCTATGGTCCGATTTTGAGCGCTCTTAAGATAATCCTCAAGCACACCGGCATGAATAGTGAAATAATCCACTCCCTGCTGCGCCTGTTCAATGAGCGTCTGACGAAAAACATCCCAGTTCAGTTCCTCAATGACGCCTTCAACCTTTTCAACGGCTTGATAAATGGGAACCGTTCCAATAGGGACTGGAGAGTTTCGAATAATCCATTCCCGTGTTTCGTGGATACACGCGCCGGTCGATAAGTCCATCACCGTATCGGCTCCCCATCGAATGGACCAGACCATTTTTTCCACTTCTTCGGCAATGCTGGAGGAAACCGCCGAATTTCCAATATTGGCATTGATTTTAACTAAGAAATTGCGGCCGATGACCATCGGTTCACATTCAGGATGATTAATATTGCAGGGAATGATCGCTCGCCCCTTGGCAATTTCTTCGCGAACGCATTCCGCGTCGATGCCTTCCCTCAGGGCCACAAATTCCATTTCCGGCGTTATCACCCCTTTGCGGGCATAGTGAAGTTGGGTTATGTTTTTTTCTGATTTGGCGCGTATGGGATGGATCCGGACAGGAAATTCACAGTCGCAGTCACAATGATAAACCGAGCTTTCTGTCTGGGTATCTTTCCTTTGCTCGATCCATTCTTCTTTTATGAGAGGTAGACCTTTGCAGATACTAATATCTTTCTGGCCATCCGTATAAGGACCGGATGTATCATAGAGTTCAACCAAGCTTCCGTCGGATAGATCAATTTTTCTAAAAGGCACCTTAACGCAGTTAAAGATTTTTCCGCTTCGGTATTGTTTGACAGATTGACCTTTTCGGGAAAAACTCAAATCGATTTGAGAGGGATGTTGTTTGGGAACAGTCATTTTATGATCGCCATTTAATTGAGCATCCCATCGAGGGATACTGTTGCGGTGAGACAGGTTTTTCTTTCGAACAGCAAAGGATAGCCTCTTTTAAGTCTTCTTTGGTGACCTGTGCCGAATCTTTCCAATTATCATCGATGCGTCCATGGTATATGAGCTTCTGATCTTTGTCAAAAAGATAAATATCAGGTGTACACTGCGCTTTGAATAATTTGGCAACCTCTTGGGAATCATCAACCAAATAGGGAAAATCTATCCCCATTTTCTTGATCCATTCGACCATTTTTTCAGGAGAATCATCCGGATAATCAGGATGAATATTCGGATTAATGGCAAGGGTCTTAATTCCCAGAGGTCGGGCCAACTGCGCCAGCTTAATCACCCGCGGCCAAACCGCCTGCGCGTAAGGACAATGATTGCAGGTAAAAATAACCAAGAGACCCTTATTTCCAAGCCACTCGGAACCCGTGAATGTTTGATCGTGAGGATCTTTGAGAGTAAAATCGGGCATCGATGTGCCTAGGGGGATTTTGATAGATTCTAAAAGCGCCATTTCTTCGTCAATCTTAATAACTGTTGAGATTCGTGATTTTACACCTTATAATAATCAAAAATTATAACACATATTATAACAGAGAGGAATATTATGTCAAAAGCAGTCGAAATCTTCCTGAAACAGATTGAGGTCGGCCCGATGCAGAATTATTGCTATCTGTTAGGGGATGCGCAATCACAAGAAGTGGCCATCGTTGACCCGGCCTGGGATATCGATAAGATTCTGGGAGTTATTCAGGAAGAAGATCTAAAACCCGTTGCCATTTTTCTGACCCATGGCCATTATGACCACACAGACGGAGTGGAAGAAATCTTAAAGAATCACGGCATTGCTATTTATGCTCATGAGTCAGAGAACAGTGTCTATCGCATTCATAAAGATATTAACAAAGTCCGCCATAATCAAATCATCACGATCGGAAATATTGAAATTCGATGCCTGCATACCCCCGGTCATTCACCGGGTGGTCTTTGTTTTTATGTTGAAAATATTCTGTTAACGGGTGACACTCTTTTTATCAATGGCTGCGGACGCTGTGACTTACCCGGAGGCAACGCACAAGAAATGTATTATTCTCTCTATGAAACAATCAGTCAACTTCCTGATGAGACAATCATCTATCCAGGCCACAGTTATGGAGGGAAATCTTCGGATACGCTCGGCAATCAAAAAAAGACCAATCATTATTTGACTTGCAAAGGTCTTGAAGAATTTATCAATGAGAGAATGTAGAGGGGAATTCGCATTTCTTATGCTTTTCGATTTCCTCAACGCATATATTGTCACGATGGGATTCAGAGATCTTTCTGCATAAATTGCATTCGCAAGTTTCAAAAGTAACGCGCGCGAAACAGAAATCTTTTTGTTGTTCGCTTGTTACGCGCTGGCAAATATCGGGATTCTTTGCTTTCCAGGTGACAAAGTGAAAGAAGTGAAGGATGATATATTTAACTGGTAGTTTTGCGCTTGACACACCGAGCTTGCCAAAAAAGCAATAAAAGCCATTCCGAGCATAAGAGCTGCCAGTGTTTTTTCATTTTAGGCCTTTCCCTTCCTTTTCTTTTTCTCGCTTGAATTGAAATCGGCAAAAATCACTTTCGGAACCAGGTAAAGATTAAGCGATAAGGGAAAAATCTTTCTTAAAAAATATCTCACCTTGCTCCGAAAATCAGGAATATTACGTAACGGCGGATGGGGATGATTGATAATACGCTCAATCAAGCAGGCGATATCTTTAACATCTTTCCGGCAAGCGTCGGTCATCTCGGTGATCTTTTGCTTTAAATATCGCGATTTTTCATAATAGGGGCTATGGGGATCAGAAAAATGTTGGGCCCGGCGTGCGTTTTCGTAGAAGATTCTGGTTTTATAAATACCCGGTTCGATCAAAGACACACGAATACCAAACTCTTTAAGTTCAAAATAAAGACTTTCGGTAAATCCCTCCAAAGCCCATTTGCTGGCATTATAAGCGCTAAAACAGGGGCTGGCCGTTAACCCCGATATGCTGGAAATATTGATAATCGTTGCTGATTTTTTCTTTCGCATTAAAGGAATAGCGTATCGAGTCACATTGCAAACGCCGAAGAAATTCGTCTCCATTTGCAAGTGGATATCCTCATCACTTAAGTCTTCGAAATATCCGCCCATTCCAAATCCGGCATTGTTGACAAGTACATCCAGACCCCCGTGCTCCTCTTCGATCTCTTTAACAACCGCTTGGATGGATTCTGTCTGGGTTACATCCAGCGCTCTAAGTTTTAAATCAACTTGTTGAGCGGACGCTTCATTTAACAAAGAATCCTTTTTATTTAAATTTCTCATTGTCGCATAGACAATGTGATTCTTTTTAGCCAAATAGACGGCAGAGCTTAATCCGAAACCGCTGGAGCAGCCTGTTATCAATATAATTTTCTCAGGTGATTTCATGGACTGGTTGATCAACGGATTGATTTTTGAATCAACATACAATCGGCCAAGACCAGGGCGATCATGGCCTCTACGACAACAACAGCGCGCGGACAAATGCAGGGATCGTGACGACCTTCTATCGCTACATTTTTCGCCTTTCCTTTGACGTTGATTGTCTTTTGTTTTTGTCCGATAGAAGAAGTGGGTTTAATGGCCGCTCGAAGGACAATATCATCTCCGGTGGAAATGCCGCCGACTATTCCTCCAGCGTGATTCGTAGCACTGCGGATCTTCTTTCCTCTTTTGATTAAACTGTCATTGGCTTGCGACCCGTATAATTTTGTAATTGAGAAACCGTCACCGATTTCAAAGGCTTTGACTGCTCCAATCGACATGATGGCCTGAGCCAGGCGGGCATCCAGTTTATCAAAAACGGGATCCCCTAATCCAGACGGACAGCCATGAACAATTGCCTCGACAACACCCCCCAATGAATCTTTACGGGCCTTGGCTTTTTCGATCGCTTGAATCATTTTTTTGGCTTGTTGAGAGTCGGGGCAGCGTACGATATTTTTTTCAATCTGACTGAGATCGATTTTTTTTGCTTCAATGGATGCGATCGACTTTGTGTAGGCTTGCACAGTGATAGCCTTACTTTTCAAATATTTTAACGCGACAGCGCCGGCGGCAACACGAGCGGCGGTTTCGCGTCCGGAAGCGCGTCCCGAACCCCGCCAGTCGCGAATACCAAATTTCTGATCAAACGTATGATCGGCGTGACCCGGACGATACAAGTCCTTTAGATTCGTGTAGTCCTTGGGATTTGCGTTTGTGTTGCGGATAACCAAAGCGATCGGTGCTCCGGTTGTTTTCCCCTCGAACAAACCGGATAATATATTCACCTGATCAGGCTCTTTCCGTGGCGTAGCAACACGATTTTGTCCGGGTCGTCGCCTGTTAAGCTGCTTTTGAATATCTTGTATGGAAAGTTTTAAACGGGAAGGAACCCCGTCAATAACAGCGCCAACGGCTTCACCATGACTTTCTCCAAATGTTGTCACACGAAACAAGGTTCCAAAGGAATTTCCAGCCATAGTTATTTTATATTACCATAGAGTTGAATAAGTTTAGAAGAATTTTTCAAGAAAAAAGCCATGGCATTTGATGCTGGTGATTTTTTTCAAAGTCCCTGATCTTGCTTTGAAACTGAAGAGTCCAGCCAATGGCATCCAAGCCTTTGATTAAGCATTCTTTGGCAAAGGGCTGAATATCAAAAGAAAAGCTTTCCTTTGCCGGGCTGATAACTTTTTGATTTTTTAAATCGATCGTAATTTTAGCTAATGGCTGATTATTGACTTCAAGAAACAGAGCATTGACCTCTTTTCGCGAAAGGATAACCGGTAAAAGTCCATTTCGAATACAATTATTGTAAAATATATCAGCAAAACTGGGCGCAATAATGGCTCTAAATCCATAATCCATCAGAGCCCATGGCGCATGTTCCCTGGAAGATCCACAGCCAAAATTATCCCGAGCAAGAAGAATGGTCGCTTTTTCGTAGCCTGACTGATTAAGAATAAATTCCGGATTCTTTTGATCTTCATCGCCGTCAATATATCGCCAGTCAAAGAAGAGATATCGGCCGAAACCTTTCCGTTCGATCCGACGCAGAAATTGCTTGGGGATGATTGCATCCGTATCGATATTTGAACGATCGATCGGGGCCACGATGCCTGTATGTTGATGAAACGGCTTCATCAGAGATATTTCCTTCCGTCAGTTAGATGGCCTTCGATGGCAGCAGCGGCCGCCATCATCGGACTGACCAAATGCGTACGGCTCTTACGTCCTTGCCGTCCTTCAAAGTTGCGGTTCGATGTGGATGCGCAACGTTCACCGGGCTTAAGGTAATCATCATTCATTGCCAGACACATAGAGCAACCCGAGTATCGCCATTGACAACCCGCCTCAATGAAAATTTGATCCAGTCCTTCGTCTTCTGCCTGCTTCTTCACCAGTTCGGATCCCGGGACAATAAGACAGCGAATGTGATCGTTAATTTTTCTTCCCTTAAGAATCTGAGCGGCCTCTTTCAAATCTTCTATCCGCCCATTTGTACAAGACCCAATAAAAACAGCATCGATTTTTATTTCTTTCGGATCCATACCTGGTTTTAAATCCATATATCTGAGGGCCTTTAAGCCGGCTTCTTTTTTTGTTTCATTTTGAATACGTAATGGATCTGGTACTTTTTCTTCGATTGAAATGACTTGTCCTGGACTTGTCCCCCAGGTAACTTGCGGCAAGATATCTTCGGCTTTAAATCGCCATTTTTGATCAAAAACGGCCCCAGGGTCGCTATGAAAAGTTTTCCACCGCTTAACGGCTTTCTCCCACTGATGTTGGTCAGGCGCATACGCTTTGCCTTTAAGATATTCGAAAGTTTTTTCATCTGCGCTGATCATCCCAGCCCGGGCACCGGCCTCAATGCTCATATTGCAGACAGTCATTCGGCCTTCGATGCTCAGGGCCTTGATCGCGTCTCCGGCATATTCGATGATATAACCTGTCGCTCCATCGGTTCCGATCTGTCCGATAATGTAGAGGATAATATCTTTGGCTGTTACTCCTTTTTGAAGTGCACCCTCAACTTCAATCAGCATGGTTTTGGATTTATTCTGCTGCAGTGTTTGAGTCGCTAGAACATGTTCAACCTCGGATGTTCCGATGCCAAAAGCCAGCGCACCAAACGCCCCGTGGGTAGCCGTATGAGAATCCCCGCAAACAATTGTCATCCCCGGTTGAGTCAAACCCAGTTGAGGTCCAATCACATGAATCACTCCCTGATTAGGATCGCAGAAATCGTAAAGGTTGACACCGAATTGTTTACAGTTTTTTTCTAGGGTTTGCATCTGCAGACGGGAAATATCGCTGGCTAAGTTCAGATCTTTGGCCTTGGTGGGGACATTGTGATCCATCGTTGCAAATGTCTGTTTAGGGGAACGAACTTTTCTGTAATTAAGCCGTAATCCTTCAAAAGCCTGAGGACTTGTCACTTCATGCATGAAGTGCCGGTCGATATAAAGAATGGTTGTTGCCTGTGGATCCTCATAAACAACATGCTGATTCCATATTTTTTCGTAAAGAGTTTGTCCCATAAGACTACAGCATTTTGCGAATTACAGTCTGCAAAATTCCTTTATTGCGGTAATACTCAATTTCGCCTTTCGTGTCCAGTCGACAGATAACTTCAAATTCTCTTTTGCGACCGCTTTCTGACTCAACCTTAATTGTCAACCAAGAGCCGGGTTTCATTTTATCATGAAGTCCCTGAAAGCTGAAGCGTTCATCTCCGCGGATCGATAATGAATCAACGCTGTCATTATTCTTAAATTGAACCGGAAGAACGCCCATTCCGATCAGATTGCTCCGGTGAATTCTTTCAAAACTCTGCGCAAGAACAGCTTTTACTCCCAAAAGAGCAGTCCCCTTAGCCGCCCAATCGCGGGATGATCCGCATCCATAATCTTTTCCCGCTATAACAATTAAGGGAATATTGTTTTTTCTATACAATTCGGCTGCATCAAAAACGCTCATTTCCCGATTATTGACAAAGCATTTGGTCCAGGACCCTTCTTTCTCCGGCGTTAATTGATTACGTAAACGAATATTAGCGAATGTACCGCGGGTCATAATCCGGTCATTACCTCGTCGAGAACCATAGGTATTGAAATCGGTATATTTGACATGATGGTCCAAAAGATACCGGCCGGCCGGACTGTCCATAGAAATCGGGCCGGCCGGAGAAATATGATCTGTGGTAATCGAATCTCCTAAAATCAAAAGCGCATGAGCATCTTGAATCTCTTGGATCGGATTGATTTCTTTGGAAAAACTTTCAAAAAACGGGGGTTTTTGAATATATGTACTTTTTTGATCCCATCGATAGAGATCTTGCGAATCCGATTTAATTTTGTTCCAGTGACGTGTCCCTTTTAACGCTTTCTTGTAGCGACTTTTGAACATCACAGGAGAAAGAGAATTTTTTAGCACCTTTTTGATGTCTTTTTGCTGGGGCCAAATATCCTTTAAGTAAACCGCCTCTCCCTTTGAATTATTTCCAATCGGATCACGCAATAAATCGATTTGGACTGTTCCGGCTAAAGCATAAGCAATCACTAAAATCGGACTCGCTAAATAATTAGCTTTAATAAAAGGCGAAATACGTCCTTCAAAGTTTCTATTTCCGCTTATCACACTTGCCGCCACAAGATTTCCTTTTTCAATAGCTTTTTGAACTTCAGGAGGAAGCGGTCCGCTATTACCAATGCAGGTCATGCATCCGTATCCGGCCAGGTGGAATCCCAGCTGCTCAAGATATGTCATCAGGCGGGCCTTCTTTAAGTATTCGGTGGCAACTCCCGAACCTGGCGCAAGCGATGTCTTAATGTATTTTTTAACTTTGAGTCCTTTCTCGATAGCTTTTTTCGCCAATAATGCGGCCCCGATAAGTAATTCAGGATTAGATGTATTGGTACAGCTGGTGATAGAGGCAAGAACGACCATGCCGTGGGTGAGGCGCTCCTTTCCCTTTTTGTCGATAGGGATACTTTTTTCGATATCATTTTGACTCAACCCAAAACCCTCTTTGGAATCAGTCGACAACAGAGATTTTTTAAAAGAACTATCCATATCTGATACGGGGATGCGGTCCTGAGGTCGTTTTGGTCCGGCAAGAGAGATATCGACACTTTCTAAATCGAAATCAATAATCTGTGAATAAGAAATATTATTGTGCTTGGGTTGATAAAAAAGCTCCTGTTGTTTCATATATCGCTCAATGAGTTCGATCTGTTGTGGCGATCGGCCTGTCATGCGATAATAATGGAGGGTTTCTTCATCTATCGGAAAAAATCCTAAAGTAGCGCCATATTCAGGGGCCATATTCGATATGGTGGCCCTATCCGCTAAACTCAATGATCGAAGACCGGGTCCAAAAAATTCCACAAATTTGCCCACAACTCCCTGCTTGCGTAGAATGTCAACAATCGTTAAAACACAATCGGTGGCCGTAATATTTTTGCGCAGAGCTCCCGTGAGCCTGAAGCCGACAACCTCCGGAAGAAGCATATTGATCGGCTCTCCCAGCATAACAGCTTCGGCTTCAATGCCTCCGACCCCCCAACCGAGAATACCCAACCCGTTAATCATGGTCGTGTGACTGTCTGTTCCAATCAGAGTGTCAGGATAGGCGATAATTTTTTCATCTTTTTGAGATGTCATAACCCCTTGGGCCAAGTATTCTAAATTAATTTGATGGATGATTCCCGTTGCCGGGGGAATGACGCGAAAATGTTCAAAAGAGTCTTGGGCCCATTTCAAAAAACGATAGCGTTCTTTGTTACGCTTAAAATCGAGTTCAAGATTTTTCCTGAAAGCTGTCCTCTGGCCGTAGCAATCCACACTGACAGAATGATCGATGATCAAATCGCATGGAATCTGAGGATTAATTTTTTGAAAGTCTCCGTTGATTTCTCTCATGCAATCTCGCATCGCGGCCAGATCGACAATGCAGGGAACTCCAGTGAAATCCTGAAGAAGAACGCGGGCCGGTTTATAGGCAATTTCTTTGAGTGCCTTTGACTTTGGAGACCAACCGGCAATGCGTTCGATATCGGTAACCGTTACTTTTTGCCCATCGCAATTCCTCAAAGCATTTTCAAGCAGAACACGAATAGAATATGGCAGGCGATTGATATCCTTCCAACCGGATTTTGCCAGCTTAGGCAGGCTATAAAGAGTAAACGTGCCGTCACTTGTCTTTAAATCCTCAATGATCTGTGACGAGCTGTAAGATTTCAGCATGTTCATCCCCCTTTAGTATTTGCCCATTATAGGCGAAGGAGAGCATTGCGTCAATATGCGCCTGAGGATTGTGGAATATCCCTTGAATTTGGAATAAATTCCGCTAAGATTGGATGCAGGAGATTCTGCATGAAAATATTTGTCCTTAACCCCTCATTTGGTGAGAATTTTGTTCGATCCGCTCGGTGGGCTGCCAAATCAAGAGGGCGGGTCCAACGCCATCCGGATTATCTTCTTATTGCGACCCAAATTTTACTGAACAACAAACATGATGTGCAATTCTGCGATGCCGCCGCTTTGAATTTGATGACGGAAGAAACTGTAGAGAAAATCAAGCAAAGCGGTCCTGATCTAGTGATCATTTACGCTACGACCCCCTCCATTTATGAGGATCTCGATTTGGCTGGCAAAATCAAAGATGTTGTATCTTGCCGAATCGTTTTTATCGGTCAGCATGTTTCAGCAGAATATGAAGACACCTTTAGGTTAGCAAAAGATAGAATTGATTATATTGCTATCGGCGAATATGATTTAACGCTTCTGGATTTAGCCAATGGGTTAGCCCCTAAAGACATACCCGGACTTTGCTTTAAAGACAACCAGAAGATTATACGCAATAAAGACCGGCCGTCTCTGGATATCAACTCGCTTCCTTTTCCCGCCTGGCATTTAATTGATCCTAAGTGGTATCCGGACGCGGGGAAAAAATATCCTTTCTTGACGCTTTTGACGGCAAGAGGCTGTAACAATGCCTGCACTTTTTGCCGTGATCCTCAAATTATGTACGGTCGAAAACTAAGAAATCGAGATGCAAAACTCGTTGTTGATGAAATGGAGTACGATCTAAACGTCCATCCCTCCATCAGAGAAATTATGTTTGAAACCGATACTTTTGCCGCCGACAGCGACCACGCTATCGATATTTGTCATGAAATATTAAAGAGAAATATTCATCAAAAGATTTGCTGGTCCTGTAATGCGCGGGTCAATATTGATTTGGATATTCTCCCTTTAATGAAGAAAGCCGGTTGCCGTATGCTCATGGTTGGCTTTGAATTCGGCACCGATGAAGCCTTAAAGTCGGTAAAAAAAGGCGGCGTCAGTATCGATATCTCAAGAAAATTTGCTCAGCGGGCTCATGATCTTGGCTTTGTTATCCATGGTTGTTTTATGATTGGAGCTCCCGGAGAGACCCAAGAGAGCGCCAGGGCCACGGTTGATTTTGCCAAAAAACTACCTCTGGATACGGTTCAATTTACCGGCATTGCGACTTATCCGGGAACCGAGATGTATCGGCAGGCCAAAAAAAATGGTTGGCTGATTCCGGGAAATTGGCGAGAATGGCTTTCGCCAGAGCGCGAACAGCAAACGCTATTAAATTATCCCCAGCTTTCCCGTCAAGAAATAGATCAATGGATCGATATCGGCTTGAAGGAGTTTTACTTAAGACCCGGCCAAATCCTGAGGATGTTGACATCTATTAGAGACAGGGGAGATTTACTGCGCAAAATTTACGGATTAAGGTCTTTCTGTCATTACTTTTTATCGAAGAAAAATCCTTAATTTTTTCGATAAAGGCCAATTAATTCAGCCTGATCAAGAATATGATCTTGCATTTTGTTTTCTAGTTGAGATTTTGAAATCCCTTCCGGCAAGTCCATTTTTTCATCCAAGGCATATATTTTATGAAAATATCGATGTGTTCCGCTGGGTGGGCACGGACCCCCATAATGAAGCCGTCCGAAAGAATTGTGACCTTCCACTCCAGGAATCGAGTTTTCTTTAATTTCCTCTGCAGGATCAATGTTGTAAACGATCCAGTGATCCCAGGTCCCCATCGGCGCGTCGGGATCATCGATGACAAGAGCCAGGTTTTTTGTTTCCGCTGGAATATTTTTAATAGTTAAAGGCGGTGAAATATCATCACCCTGACAAGTATATTTCTTCGGAATCATTTCATTGTGCCCAAAGGCCGGACTCGTTAATTTCATTTCCCCACCTCCTTTTTGCGCGTATGCCGAAACGATTAACAGAATGCTTATCGTTACAGCCATGAATGTTTCCCTCATTTCATTGCTCCCTGTCTTTCAACTCTTGATATAACTAATGATCTTGGCCTTCAATTGACCTGCTTAAGCAGTCACAGCTCCGCCTGTTTCGCAATAACCTATTTTTTAACACTCATTCGACACCGAAGGCCCTGCGGATCGTCAAATAGCGCCGTCAACACCCCGCCTCGTTTAAGCCCTGCATTGGCGGCACATTGACGATGGCATCTGCGCCCTCATCTGTTGTGTCACCTTTCTTAATTAAAATCTTATCCATAATTTACAAATAAAGAGTTTCGGCTTAATGCTTTTTGCAATATAATATTCTTAAAAGGATGCAGTTATGCCAACAACAAAGAAAAAAGATATTCTTATTCCGGGTTTGATTTTGGGCTTTTTGATTCCAGCGGTTTTAGTTTCAGCGGTTATTTTCTATGGCATTTCCAAGATGGATCAAAATAAGAGTGAGAAAGAAACTGTTGAAGAAAAAAGTAGAAGTCGTTTCTAATCCGCGATCGCAAGATACCACTTCACAAAGAATCCAATCACCGGAATGATGACCAGCAATCCAACCCAGGCCGGCTTGCCTCTCGTCTCGGCAATAACAACCCAACAGATAATATAGAGAATAAGCAAAATGAGAGGCCCTACAAGCGGGACCAGAGAAACGAGTATCCACCACCCGCTTTTTTGACCCATCCAGAGAATTAGAAGCATATCAAAAACCGGCAAGAAGGCCAACCATCCGGCTGATCCGTTTCCCGTTTTCTGGGCGAGTAAATAAACCGGCACCCTGATGATTAAGTATCCAAATATTACCACAAAAAGAACAGCATAAACCAGCCAGGGATTTTCTTTCATAATTTTTCTATACTCTTTGGAGTATTTCTTGACTAGCATTTCAACCTGCTTCTCGCCGGAGGGCTGCTCAAAATTGTTAAAAAAATCTTCCATTGTCTCGGCTTGAGACCCGGATCCCTTTAAAGTGATGACCGTTGATTCTTGGCCCCAGACCCTATCTCTTCCCTGGATAAGCTCGCCTTCTCTAGGTTTCTCTTTAAATGTATTGCTTATCAGTTTGCCAGCTTCGTCATATTGCTTAATACCATGAACTTTTCCATCTTTATACTGATACTCGTTTTTGATAATTCCTGTCGGATAATATACTCTGCCTATTCCAACAAGCTCACCCTTTTCAAATGCAGCCTCCTGATGGACAGTTCCGTTTTTAAAATATTTTTTAGCTTGTCCGTGAAGCTTTCCCGATTGATAAAAAACTTCTTCTTTCAATTGGCCATCAGGATAATAGGTCTGTATAGCTCCTTCTTGCGGGGGCTCAAGTTTTTCTTGCGCCAAGACTGTGCCCCAAATCAAAAAGACGACCATCAAAGATATCAGCAATTTTTTCATCTTCTTTACTCTTCCTTGCTTTGAGAAATACTTGATATATCTGCAATTAATTTTTTGATCGTTTGAATATACTTATGGGGGATGATCTGGGAGGTTTCAATCTCACGGCTTAAGCTTTTGAGCACTGAGATCACTCTCCTGATCTGTACAGAGCTCTTTTTCTCAAAGGCCTCTTGAGGTGTCATCTCTTCGCGCTCTCTGATCAAGGTAGTTAAATCTTTCCTGATTTCCTTGGCATCTTTTCCTTTAAGAAATATCTTTTCTTTAAGAGACACATAATCATCTTTATCGATATTTTTATTCTTGGCCTGCCTGAGAATATCGATCGATTCATAGTCCGGAAAATGGTGGGTCTTGACATCTCCGTGCTGTACATGGCTTAAAATCTGCGGCTCTTCCTTTTCTAGGAAGGAATAACTTCGAAGCAGCTTCATTGACGTTTGCTTGCGGATACCGATTTCTTTAACGATATAGATCTCAAACGTTTGATAACCCCACTCGCGGTATTTTTTATCCTTGTAAACGGAAAACAGCGAACGTCCCAATTCAATCCAGGATGTTCTAAATTTCAATGCTGTTTCTAAGACATGTCGCCGGAAAGGATCTTCGCCGATCGTCTCGAGTCGATTTTTGATTTTTTCGATTGATTTTGTCATATTTTATCGAGTGTAATGGCGATGGGGCAATGGTCGGAACCCATCACGTCTTTTAGAATAATGGCATTTCTAAGATTTGGCAACAGATTTGATGAAATAAAAAAATAATCGAGACGCCAACCAACGTTTCGCTTGCGAGCACTTGTCTTATAATCCCACCAGGTATAATGACAGGGATCTGAGCAGAAATGCCGAAAGGTATCAATGAATCCCTTGGAGACCACTTGCGAGATCCAGGCTCTTTCTTCGGGCAAGAAACCGGTATTCTTTTCATTCTGTTTGGGACGCGCCAAATCCATCTCCTTGTGCGCCGTATTGATATCGCCACAGAAGATAATCTCCCTTCTTTGTTTGCTTAATTTTTTGATCCTTTTTAGAAAAGCTTCATAATACCTCATCTTATAAGGAACCCTGATATTACCCTTTCCCCCATTGGGGAAATAAGTATTGATTAAAACAAATTTTTTGAAGTCAAGCTCGAGCTGCCGGCCTTCGATGTCGAATTCTTTTATCCCTAATCCCTTTTTGACAGAAACCGGCTCTTGTTTTGAGTAAATGCAAACACCACTATAGCCTTTTTTCTCGGCTGTGTTCCAATAAGAATAGTAGCCGTAAGGTCTAAGCAAATCATTACTTAACTGCTCAGGATCGGCCTTCGTTTCCTGCAAGCAAAGAATATCGGGGTTCTCTTTCATGAGCCAGCTGATAAATCCCTTTTTCAGGATAGCTCGGATTCCGTTAACATTCCAGCTGATAATCCTTTTCATTGCCTAAAAAATTCCCGGTAAAGGTGTTTGACACTTAGGGCATTTCCCCTGCTTAAGATGACATTGCGTAACATCAAACCAATCGCGAGAAATCAGCACTTCCCGACATTTATGGCAATGGGTATCAGACCCTTCTTCCATAGAGATGTTTCCGCAATATACATATCGAATGCCCTTAGATAAAGCAATTTCCCTCGCATTTCTCAATGTCTCCACCGTCGTGGCAGACGCATCTAATAATTTGTAATCGGGGTGAAAAGCACTAAAGTGCAGGGGAATATCCTTTCCCAGTTGATCAATGATCCATTGGCACATCTGGATTATTTCCTTCTCGGAATCATTTTTCTCAGGAATCAGAAGATTCGTAATCTCAAGCCACGTTTTCTTCTTCTTCTTTATGTAAATCAAGGTATCCAGAACAGGCTGAAGATGTCCTTTGGTCATTTTTTTGTAAAATTCTTCTCGGATTGATTTTAAATCAACATTAACGGCATCGATGTGCTCAAAGAATTCTTCCCGAGCTGCGGAATTGATATACCCGGCTGTGACAGCGACTGTCCCAATGCCGGCCGCATGACACTCTTTGGCAGCATCGACAGCGTATTCTAGAAAAATAACGGGATCATTGTAGGTAAAGGCCACGCTTCGACAATCGAATTTCCGGGCCGCTTGGGCGATCATTTCAGGCGATGCGCGTTCGCTCATACGCTGGGTTGTTTCGGCACGGCTTAAATTCCAATTTTGACAAAATTCACAAGCTAAGTTGCATCCCGCTGTTCCAAAAGACAATGTTTTTGATCCGGGCAGAAAATGATAAAGCGGTTTCTTTTCAATCGGATCAATAGCAAAACCACTGCTTTGTCCGTATGCGGTCAGAACTATTTTTCCGTTTACGTTTTTTCGAACAAAACAGAATCCTCTTTTCCCTTCTTTAATAACACAACCCCTTGGGCAAAGCGTGCAGGTTATACTTCCATCTGGATTGTAAGTCGCATATCTAGCAAGATAATCTTTTTGAAAACTGTCTTCTGGCATGAGGGATGAGCTTTCCTGCTATCGAATAAGACCGGCAAAACCCATAAAGGCTAAGGACAAAAGACCGGCGACAATAAGCGCAATAGGAGCACCCTTCATAGATTCAGGGATATCCAATGTGTCAAGATGTTCTCGAATCGATGAAAAAACCATTAAGGCCAGTCCAAAACCAACAGCAGTCGCAAAAGCAAAAACCGTACTTTCAATTAAGTTGAACTGTTTTTGAATGACCAGAATCGCAACACCTAAAATAGCGCAATTGGTCGTAATGAGCGGCAAATATACACCGAGAGCCTGATACAAGGCAGGGCTGACTTTGCGAATGATGATTTCCACCATCTGAACTAAAGAAGCGATTACAAGAATATAGACAATCGTCTGCATAAAACGAATGTCGTAAGGGATCAGAATATAATGATAAATCAAATAGGTGACAACCGTTGCTAAAGTCATAACAAAGCAAACCGCCGCACTCATGCCGATTGAGCTCGTTGTTTTGTTAGAAACTCCCAAAAACGGGCATATGCCCAAGAATCTGTTCAGGACTATGTTATTGACAAAAATGGCCGAAATAATAATTAAGAAATATTCCATCAGCGTTGTCCTCGATTGATTCTATTAACAATGGCAATCAGATACCCCAGCACAATAAAGGCCCCGGGAGGCAGGATAAACAAAAGCATACCATCACTTGAAACGAGTTTGTTATTAAAAAAACTTGCGCTTCCCAATAATTCGCGCGCTGATCCAAGTAATGTGACAGCAAAAGAAAATCCAAGGCCCATTCCCAGCCCATCAATTACAGAAGACGTAAAATTATGCTTTGAGGCAAAAGCTTCGGCCCTTCCTAAAATAATACAGTTGACCACGATCAAAGGTATGAATAATCCCAGTTGTTCGTGCAAATGTGAAAAATAGGCCGCCATAATCAGATCAACAATCGTTACAAATGAAGCAATGATGACGATAAAGCAAGGGATTCTTACCTTATCAGGGATAAGATTTTTAATAATTGATATAACAATATTTGACATCACCAAAACAAAAGTTGTCGCTAATCCCATTCCGATTCCATTGATGGCGGTTGTGGTCACGCCCAGTGTCGGACACAAGCCCAGAAGAAGGATAAAAACAGGATTTTCCTTTAAGAAACCTTTCGTGAAATTTTGCCAATGATTCATTCCCGCATCCTTTGTTTTCTATAAGCCTCATAAGCTCTTTTAGCGGCTTCACAAAACGCCCTTGAGCTATATGTCGCTGCCGTAATGGCGTCTACATCTCCCCCATCTTTCTCAAGGCTCAATTGAAACGTAGCCGGATTTTTCTTTCTGAACTGATCAATGAAATCAGATTTTTTTGCTTCGATTTTATCACCAAGGCCCGGCGTTTCCCTATGTTCCACAACGGCGATATTTTCAATGGTCCCATCGGGTAAAAATCCGACTATAATGCGGATAGTCCCGCTGAATCCATGTTCTGAAGAAGATTCAACAGCCATGCCAACCAGGGAACCGTCTTTTTTGGCCGGATAAAAAACAAACGACCCCTCAGCATCACCAACCGTCTTCTTCTCTTCAATGGGATTGTTATCAAATACGGGAACAACCTGACGAATAGCGCGAATCTTTCTTTGCAAAACAGATTTTTCAATAGGCTCTTTTGTTCTTTCATAAACAAAACCCAAAGCCAAAGAGGCTATGAAGGCAACCGATGTCATAGTGATAGTCATATTGCTGAAATTGGATTTTCTTTTAGACATCTTATTCTCCGAATCTCTGCGGCGGACAATGTTGATCGATCAATGGAACAAAAGCATTCATGATTAAAATAGCAAAGGAAACACCTTCCGGATAAGTACCGAATGTTCTGATCAAAACTGTCAATAAAGCTATTCCTAAACCAAAAATCAGCATGCCTTTAGGTGTCATCGGCGATGTCACATAATCGGTAGCCATAAAAATTGCTCCTAGCATAACACCACCGGTCAATATCTGAAAAAGGGGATCAGCAAAATTTCTAGGATCCATCAGCCAAAGAATACCGCTAAAGAAGAAAATCCCACCCGACACCGCTACGGGAATATGCCAGGTAATGACTTTTTTAAAAATCAGATAGACGAAACCGATCAAGAGAGCCAAAGCAGAGATCTCTCCGATGCAACCACCGACACGTCCGATAAAAAGATCAACATAACTTGGTACTTTGTTCATAATCGCTGATACCGGCACCTGGTTTTTCATACCTTCTTTGAGAATGCCCAGGGGAGTGGCCGCGGTGATGCCGTCTATAGCAAAGCGATAAGCAAATGGTTTGGGCCATGAGGTCATGGCCACAGGAAATGAAATCAGCAAAAATACACGTCCGACTAAAGCCGGATTGAAGGGATTATTTCCCAAGCCGCCAAAAGACATTTTCCCGATTCCAATGGCAACAATAGCCCCGACAAGAATCATCCACAGCGGAATACTGCTAGGAACATTGTAGGCCAAAAGAATTCCGGTAATAACCGCAGATCCGTCATGAATACTAGACTTGACCTTGAGTAGAAACCGTTGGATTATATATTCGCATAAAATGCAGCAAATTACCGAATAAAGGACAATCTCTAAAGCGCGAAATCCGAAAACCGCAATAGATACCGCTAAAGCCGGCAACAAAGCCAAGATAACTGACCACATCATCTTCTTTACGGAATATTGTCCTTGAACGTGCGGAGCCAGTGTAACGATTAGTTTTTTATTTTCAACCACGCGTCTTTTTCTTCTCTCTTATTTTGGCGTTAACAATAGACTTTCCTAATTTTAAATAATCCAATAAAGGCCTGTTAGACGGACAGATATAGCTGCAACATCCGCATTCACAGCAACTGGCGATCTTCCTTTTCCAGGCTTTATCGATCATCCCCTTTTCCGTGTAGGCCATCAGCATATAAGGTTCTAAACCTAAGGGGCAGACCGAAACACATTTCGCGCACCGAATACAATTTAATATTTCTTTACGACCGGCTTCATCCTTTGGGATAAAAACGATTCCGGACATCCCCTTGGTGAAAGGAATGTTCAAAGTCGACAGAGAGCGCCCCATCATGGGACCGCCGCAAAGCACTTTTCCTGTATCTGAGGGAAAACCGCCGCAGTGATTAATTAAATCTTCCAGCGGTGTTCCGAAACGAACCAATAGGTTGGCAGGATTATTAACTGATTTCCCGGTCACCGAAACGACTCTTTCGATCAAAGGTTTATTCTTTTGCACAGCTTCATAAATAGCATTGGTCGTCGCCACATTGAAGACAGCGCATCCAACATCATGCGGTAAACCCGCTGGAGGCGGTGGAACCTCCCGTCCCGTAAAAGCCTTGATAATTTGACGCTCGCCCCCTTGTGGATAAAGTGTTTTAAGCGTGCGCACCTCGATTCCTTCATATTGTTTTGAGAACGTTTGCATGCGCTCAATGGCATCTTGTTTATTATCCTCAATGCCAACGTAAGCTTTTTGAACATCCAAAGTTCTCATAATGATTCTTGTCCCAATCAGAATCTTTTCCGTTTTTTCAATCATCAAGCGATGGTCTGAAGTGAGATAAGGTTCGCATTCGGCTCCGTTAATGAGCACATACTCTACCTTCTTGTCTTTTGGAGGATTAAGCTTAACATGAGAAGGAAATGTCGCGCCTCCCAAACCGACAATACCTGCTTCCTGAACTTTTTTGATAATATCGGAAGCCGAAAGAGTAATATCTCTTTGGATATCCGGTGATCTGTCAATACTTTCTTCCCACTGATCCCCTTGTGTTTTAACAGTAATACAGGTTTTTTTATAGCCGGTCACATCCAGCCTTTGATCAATCCTCTCTATCGTTCCGGATACCGGACTATGGATATTGGCTGAGATAAAACCGTCTGCTTTGGCAATCAACGTCCCTACCTTGACCGCATCCTGTGGTTTGACTACAGGGATAGCCGGTTTTCCGATATGTTGCGATACGGGAACAGCTACGGCTTGGGGGACCGAAAGATTTTCAATCGGTCGATCGGCGGAAATTTTCATGTCCTGAGGATGGATTCCGCCTTTTACAAATGTTTTTATATTGGAAGAGCTCATTTTTCTTTGCCAGCTTCCTGATTATTGGTTTCATTATCTGCTTGGGGTTTTCTGGGAGGAAAATGTGTTTCGTGAATCGCATGCGTTGGACAGACAATCACACACTTACGGCACAAGCGGCATTTATTGTAATCAATATAAGCTAAATTATCTTTTAAGGTGATAGCCTCAAAAGGGCATTCTTTAACGCATTTTCCGCATCCGATGCAGGCGACAGTGCAGGACTTTTTTGCTTCAGCTCCCTTTTCCTGATTGATACAACAAATATAAAGGCGACGGCCTCTAGCGCCCTTTTTGCGTAGTTCAATAATATTACGGGGGCATGCCCCAACGCATTTCCCGCAGGCTGTGCATTTCTCCTCATCCACTACTGGCAGGCCTGTTTCTTGCTCCATATGAATGGCATCAAAGGGACAGATCCTTACACAATCTCCCAGCCCCAAGCAGCCATAAGGGCACATCGATTCTCCTATATAATAACTATGGACGATCACACAATTTTCTACACCATCGTATTTATTATGTCGGACACGACTCTGTGGATTTCCGTTACACCGCACAACCGCAATCATGGGATCTTTTACGCTGACCTCTTTGCCTAAAATCTCCGCCACTTTTTTCATGCATTCTCGCCCTCCTACCGGACAATTTAATTTTTCAAGATCTTCCGCTTGAATCAAGGCCTCGGCAAAATGATGGCACCCCGGATAACCGCAAGCACCGCAATTGACACCCGGTAAAACCTGCACAATCTTTCCGACGCGAGGATCCTCTTCGACATGAAATTTATTAGCCGTTATGTACAATATGATAGCAGCTAATATGCCAAGGAGGCTTAAAAACGCAACAGTATAGATAATGATCATATTCATCTTTTTTCTATAGTCATCGGAAAATTTTGAGCTAAATGGTTTTTAAATAATGAGAGGCAAAAATAATACAGGCCCACCGCCGTCAAACCCGCAATTCCGGAAAAAATCTCATTATCGGTAAGGGTGACCGCCGTAACGATGATTGTGATCAGCAAAATAAAGGGAACAGCGTAGGCTAAAATCACAGCCAAAATACCCAGGGTTTCTTTGATTATTATATCGACTTCATCACCTACATGATACTTCTTGGCGGCGCTTGGCGCAGTCAAGCGAACTTCATTTCTATTCTCCAGTTGACAAAGCTGCTTGGCCCTGCATTGATGGCAAGCCTCAATTTCTTCTGCTTTGACTACAACAGTATCCCTATCGATATCTTTGATGATTCCCTTATGGCGCATATATTCTCCAATAGAAGAATGGTTTAGTTTATCCTTCTTTAATGGCAGTGTCAAGACACGCGCTCTAAAATTATCGACTCTTAGATTGCTGATAAACCCGGATAAAATTTTCTATTGATCGATCGTAGGTTTTTTCGGCTTCAGGAGGAAAAAAGCAGGCCGGCATGGCACCTTTTTTTCGATGATAATGAAGACACTCGCAACAAATCCCTTTCTTTTCACATCCGGGATAGCTGCAATTGCAATATTCCATATTTCTTTTTTTATTAGGGCAGTTCATTGTGATGATTCTCCTTGATTTTCATTAAAAAAAGTAATGATTTCACTACGAGCTCTTCTCTTTTTCTCGACTTTTTGATTAGTCCGCGGATAACCCACGCTGATAATGATATCCACTTTAGAATGCCAGGGAAGTTTCAGAACTTTTTTTACTTTTTTAGCGTCAAACCAACCGATCCAGCAAGTTCCCAATCCTTCTTCCTGCGCTTGAAGGACAAAATGTTCGCAGGCTATCCCCACATCGATCAGACTGTACCGGACACCCCTCATTCTGCCGGCAAGTTCAGCAAGGTATTTTGAATTCTGACGCACAGCTGCAATCAAAACAGGAGCCTGCTTTGCAAAGGCATTGATTCTATAGATCCCCCCGAATGCCTGCTCGGCCAAAAAATCTCTAGTGAGCCGCTCGTCAACAATAATAAAATGCCAAGGTTGGGAATTACAGGCCGATGGAGCCCAGCGGGCTGCCTCTAGACATCGCAGGATTTTTTCTCGCTCAACCGGTAATGATTGATACTGCCGACAGCTATATCGCTGTTTCGTCAGATTAAGAAAAGACATCGGATTACTTATTTCTGATCAGATTCTTTATTGCAGCAACCTTTTTTTCTGATAATCCAATATGTCAAAGCGCCGATAATAAGAAATGCTCCGATAAGTGCACGTACTTCCATTCTATCCTCCTTACTTATTCTCTGTTTTTAGTAGTATATCTATGAATAAGTGTTTTGTAAAACAAAAATGAAATGACTGAAAAAATTAGCGTTGTACATCTATTTCCTTTATAATATTTTTATGTTTATTGGTATTATCAAGGAAAATACTCAAAAAGAAAAACGTATTTGCCTAGTACCCGCGTCCTGTTCTAAGCTTATTGATTCAGGCATGCGTTTGGTTATCGAAAAAGACCTTGGCCTCCATTTAGGGATTTCTGATAAAGAATTTCTAAAAGTTGGGTGTAAAATAGAACCTGATCGAGAAAAATTAATTTCTGGTTGCGATATGATTGTCCGGATCAATAAGCCGGACCTTCAGGAAGCGTCTCTCCTAAAAAGGGGATGTATCCATATTAGCTTTTTGGATCCTTTTAAGGAAAGACAACTTCTTCATGTTTTGACCCAAAATGAGATCTCCTCGATTAGCTTGGAAATGATACCGCGAACCACCTATGCCCAGAAAATGGATGTTCTCAGCTCCCAGGCTAGCTTATCCGGTTATGTTGCCGTGATTCTGGCCGCGGAACGCCTTGCAAAGATTTTCCCGATGATGACAACTCCATCCGGAACGATTGCTCCTTCCCGGGTTTTTATTGTCGGAGCCGGAGTTGCCGGATTGCAGGCTATCGCCACAGCAAAAAGGTTGGGAGCTGTTGTGGAGGCCTTTGATACCCGCAGCGAAGTCGAAGAACAGGTCAAGTCTCTCGGGGCCCGGTTTGTGAAAATTGATCTTGGAGAAACCGGTCAAACAAAAGAGGGTTACGCCAAGGACTTATGCGATCAACAAATTCAAAAGCAACGGGAAGCTATGAAGAAGATATGTTCTAACTCTGATGTGGTTATCACAACGGCCCAAGTGTTTGGAAAGAAAGCACCCCTATTGATCACCAAGGAAATGATTGAAGCCATGAAGCCTATGAGCGTTATCGTTGATATGGCAGTTGAAGGAGGAGGAAATGTGGAGCTTTCTCAAGCCGACCGAGAAATCGCGCACAATCAGGTTAAGATTATAGGATTACGCAATTTGCCCAACCGGGTCAGTCTGGTTGCCAGTCAAATGATTTCGAATAATATCGTCAGCCTTCTTGAGGAACTTTGGGATCAAGAGAAACAAACCATCAACTTAGATACAGAAAACGAAATTCTAAAAGGCTGCCTGATTTCGCATAAAGGAAGCATTATTAATGAAAAAGTTGAGCAGGCCATTAATGGGTAAATCATATGGATATATTTACTTTCGCCGATACATTATTCCTTTTTATCATCGCTATTTCCTTAGGATTTGAGTTAATCTCTAAGGTCCCTTCTACTTTGCATACACCGCTTATGTCGGGCAGTAATGCCATTTCCGGCATAACGATTGTCGGGGCTTTGATCGCTTCAGGCACAGCTCAGGACAGTGTCTTGGCTACGGTTTTTGGAACACTGGCTGTTGTTTTTGCAACGATCAATGTTGCAGGCGGATACCTTGTAACGCATCGCATGCTGGGATTTTTTAAAAAAAGATCTCAAGACAAAAAATAATGACATCGGAAATCATTAAACTCTTCGTCTATATTATTGCCACTGTTTTCTTTGCTTTGGGCTTAAAGATGCTGAGCTCCCCTCAAACGGCCCGCAAAGGAAATCTTGTTTCTGCCATCGGGATGCTTCTAGCTGTTGTGGCGACTCTATTCTCGCGGGGTCTGCATTTTCAGTGGATCGCTGCGGGAATCATTATGGGAAGCTTGATCGGATCTTTTGCCGCTTACCGTATTCCGATGACCAGTATCCCGCAAATGGTAGCCCTTTTAAATGGATTTGGAGGTCTAGCGAGTCTGCTTGTTGCCTGGGCCACCTATCAAATAAACTTTTCGATTAGTCCTTTTGTAAGTGTACCGATTCTTCTTTCGGTTCTTATTGGTGGAATTACATTTACCGGAAGTGTCATTGCCTGGGCCAAGCTTCAGGGAGTGATGAATTCCAAGCCGCTGCTTTTTAAAGGCCAGCAAATCATCAATGGTTTTCTTTTGCTCGCTGTTATTGTCTTCGGCATTATTTTTTGCCAGAATCCATCGGAACATTACTTTTATTTCTTGGCCATTATTGTTATGAGTTTGACTTTCGGCATCTTGAGTGTTATCCCGATCGGTGGGGCTGATATGCCTGTTGTTATTTCGCTTCTTAACAGCTATTCTGGTATGGCGGCTTGCGCAACCGGATTCGTCATTATGAATAAAATGCTGATTGTCACCGGTTCTCTTGTCGGGGCCAGTGGTCTGATCCTCACCAATATCATGTGCAAAGCGATGAACCGTTCTTTGGCTAATGTTCTATTTAGCGGTTTTGGTTCTTCAATCCTGAAAAAGGGATCTTCTTATCAAGGGGAAGTTAAGCCGATTAATGTCGGAGATGCTTATTTCATTCTTGAAGCGGCTCGCAGTGTTGTTTTTGTGCCCGGCTACGGTCTTGCCGTAGCCCAGGCGCAACATGTGGTTAAAGAATTGGCCGATATTTTGGAAAAAAATGGAACCGATGTCAGCTATGCGATTCATCCGGTCGCAGGACGTATGCCCGGTCATATGAATGTTCTTTTGGCTGAAGCCAATATTCCCTATGATCAACTCAAAGAAATGGATACTATTAATCCGGTAATGAATACTATTGATGTGGCTATTGTAATCGGGGCCAATGATGTGGTTAACCCTGCTGCGAGAAAAGATACCTCAAGCCCTATACGCGGGATGCCAATAATCAATGTGGATAAGGCCAAAACCGTTTTTGTTTTGAAACGATCAATGGCCACCGGATTTGCCGGTATCCCTAATGAACTATTTTCTTATGCTAACACGCGAATGATTTTTGGAGACGCAAAAAAGTCCATTTCACGACTCGTGGCAGAATTCAAGGAAGGTCATTAACTTTTCTATTTTTTCTTTCTGTTACTTTTACCTGTTTTAAGAAATTTAACGGCGGTAGGAAATATTTTTGGCTTTTTACTGTTTTCGATTCTCAAAACCTCGGCTAATCCGTCGTAAATATCCAGCACTCCGGAGACAACAATCTTTAATTCAATAATATCTCCGATTTTATATTGAACGTCCGAATGGAACAAAAGTCCTCCGGCGCTCATATTATCCGTATCAGAAAGATGCCAGTGCCAGCTGTCTTCTGCAAATCTGGTATGCGGCCTGTGCATCCTATGATGAATACACAAAACCCTTTTGACTCGAGGATGCTTTCTTCTTTCTATTCTTGCTCTCTTAGGCATATGAACTTAACTTCACAATACTATATTTTATCGAATCGTCAAGATCTTAATCGTGTCTTTCATAGATTCGGTTTAATCATATTTCGGGGTCGAATCAGCCGATCAAATTCACTGGCAGAAAGATAACCTAGTTCGAGGCAGGCCTGGCGCAAGGTTGTTTTTTCCCGATAAGCCTTCTGAGCAACCTGAGCCGATTTATCATATCCAATCTTGGGACTTAGAGCGGTTGCCAACATCAATGAACGTTTTAGGTTTTTCTCAATTCTTTGCTTATCGATAATTAATCCTCTGATACATCGAAGAGCAAAACTTCGTGTCGCATCAGATAGCAAACGAACCGATTGCAGGATGTTGTATACAATAACAGGTTTATATACATTAAGCTCAAAATTTCCTTGAGATCCGGCTATGTGAACGACCGTATCATTTCCCGCCACTTGCGCGCATACCATTAACAAAGCTTCGGCTTGCGTTGGGTTGACTTTTCCCGGCATAATGGAACTTCCAGGCTCATTTGCCTGCAAAATATATTCTCCCAATCCGCATCGCGGTCCGCTGGCTGACCAGCGAATATCATTGGCAATCTTGGTTAAATCAGCGGCCAAAATTTTGCATGCGGAGCTCACCTGAAGCAAAGCATCATGCGAGGCAACGGCTGCGAACTTATTTCTTACACCCCTAAAGGGGTATTTGGTAATTTTCGTTATCACAGCAATAGTTTTACGAGAAAATTTTTCGTGGGTATTAAGACCTGTCCCGACGGCTGTAGCGCCCAGAGCCAAAGGATAGAGATCCTTTAGACACTGCTGGATGCGATGCTGATCCCGTTTGAGCTGGAAAATATAACCCGAAAATTCCTGCTTAACAGAGATTGGAACCGCATCCATCAAATGCGTACGTCCTGTCTTAATGACGGATCTATATTGACATGACTTTTTTTCTATTTCTTTAATAAGAATCTGTACTGCCGGAAGCAACTCTCTGGTAAGCATCTCCACAGCGGCTATATGCATGGCGGTAGGAAAAACGTCATTTGACGATTGGCCGCAATTGACATCATCATTGGGATGAACAGGTTTTTTGCTTCCCTTCTTTCCGTGAAGTAATTCGATCGCGCGATTAGCGATGACCTCATTCATGTTCATATGGGTTTGAGTTCCGCTACCTGTCTGCCAAATGAACAGTGGAAATTGATCGTTGTGCTTTCCTTTTATGATTTCATCACAGGCTTTGATAATCACTCTTGATTTACGGGATGGAAGAAGCTTCAATTGATGGTTAGTAAAGGCGGCTGCTTTCTTGATTATCGCAAGGGCTTTAATAAAAACAAACGGAAAAGTCTCGCTACCTATTGGAAAATTCTGCAAAGAGCGCATTGTTTGCGCCCCGAAATAGCTCTGTTGCGGTACGCACACAGATCCCAAAATATCTTTCTCTATCCGGAATCCAGCCTTCTTTTTCTTCATCCTTTTTATCCCGATAAATAATCCGTCATTAACCGTATACCGGCTCCCGTCGCTCCATGTCCGAAATAAAAACGATCCGAACCTTCGACAAAAGCGGTTCCGGCAATATCAAGGTGGGCCCAAGGCGTACCACCAACAAATTGCCTCAAGAACTCGCCGGCGCTTAAGGCTCCGGCTACTCCTTTAGGAAGTCCGGTGTTTTTTAAATCGGCAACCGGAGATTTCAAATGATCGCCCAATTGAGGATAATTCGGTAGTTTCCAAGCCCAATCACCTGTTTTTCGAGCGGATGCAAGTAAATTATTTCCAAGCCTTTCATTGTTTGTCATCAGGCCAGAAAAATCATGACCCAGTGCAACCACGCAAGCGCCAGTTAAGGTGGCTAAATCAATGATTTCTTTTGGTTTATAGTTTTTTCGCAAATAGGCTATGGCGTCCGCGAGAACTAGCCTTCCTTCTGCATCCGTATTAGCAATGTAAACCGTCTTACCGTCATAACTTTTGATTGTGTCTCCGGGCTTATAGGAACGTGACCCGATTGCATTTTCAGCCATGCCAAAAACAAAAAATATATTTTTTCGGATTTTAAGTTCAATGATACTGCGCATAATTCCAATAACAGCCGCCGCCGCGCTCATATCATCTTTCATGTTTTCAATATAGCCGGTTGGTTTTAGATTCAGACCACCAGAGTCAAATGTGATTCCCTTCCCGACTATAGCCGTATAGGGCAACTTTGATTGTGCTCCTATATACTTGACGATGATAAGCTTAGGCTCATTGGCGCTGCCTTGATTAACAGCCAAAATGAGATTCAATCCTTGTTTCTTAAGCTCTCGTCTGTCTAAGATTTTTACACTGACGTTCTTTTTGCTTTTTATGAATTTTTTGATCGTTTTTTCAAGAAAACCAGAATGCCTAATATCAGCGTTTTCATTGATTAAATCGCGGGCCAAGTTTACATTTCGACAAATCGTAATCTGTTTTTGAAAATCAACTGATTTTTTTGCAATAATGATATATTTTTTTATTATATTCTTAAAGTTACTTGTCTTATATCGATCCCATCGATATGTTCCGATTAAAATGGCGTCTATGAGAGCTTTTATCCTTTCTTCGTCACTCTGATCTACAAGCACTTCTATGGTTTTAGCGGATTTCAAATAAGGGGATAGGAATGCTTTTTTGGCGCTGACTTGGAAGTCTATCGTTTCAATCTCTTTTTCAAGACCGACAAAAAGGACGCATTTCCCTTCTATTTCCAGAGGGAATGATTCTGCTTTCTTTGCGGAAAAGAATCCTTTTTTGATGATTCGTTTTAAGGGAGAGCGTAGAATACCGGGAATGCTGCTAAATTTATTCCTTTTTACGTCTAACTCCGAAACAAAAACAACGGCTGCTTCTTGATCAAATGAAAATATTTTTCTAAAACAAATCACGATCAGATAGGTGTAAAAGGATTTAATTTAAATGTCTTTGTTTTTGATTTTCCCACCTTTCTCAATTCGATGGGAATATAATCATTTTTTTTGGACCCGACATAAATTTGGCGCGGACGACTGATGCGCGAGGCCGGGCTTTCGATCATTTCCTTCCATTGCGCTATCCATCCCGGTAGACGACCGATAGAAAAAATAACCGGAAACATATCGACCGGAATACCGATTTCTCTTAGGATGATGCCGCTGTAAAAATCCACATTGGGAAATAGTTTTCTTTCGACAAAATAGCTGTCTTTCAAAGCAATTTCTTCAAGTTTTTTCGCAATTTCTAAAAGAGGATCATTTATACCCAATTTATTAAGAAGAATATCCGCTTTTTTCTTAATTATTTTCGCGCGAGGATCATAATTTTTATAAACTCTGTGACCGAATCCCATAAGGCGATAATTACCCTTTTTATCCTTTGCTTTGCGAACGTATTTCTTTACATCGCCGCCGTCTCTATGAATAGCTTCCAGCATTTCGATGACCTTCTGATTGGCTCCGCCGTGCAGGGGGCCCCACAAGGCGCATATTCCTGCGGAAATTGATGCAAACAAATTAGCTCTTGCGCTTCCTACCATTCGAACCGTCGAAGTACTGCAGTTCTGCTCGTGATCAGCATGCAAGGTAAGCAATGTTTGCAAGGCATCGACAACTTCATCGCGAATAACATAATCTCGGGCCGGTGCAGAAAACATCATGTGAAGAAAATTATGAATATAGCGCAAATCATGTCGGGGATAGATAAAAGGTTCCCCGATCGATTTCTTATAAGAAAATGCCGCAATCGTGCGAACCTTGGCCATCAATTCCACAACAATCGTATTGATATCCTCCAGTGATGGGTTCGGTTTTATCAATTCGGGATAATAGGCCGAAAGAGAACAGACCATGGCCGAAAGGATACCCATCGGATGACCACCGGATGGATAGCCATTAAAGAAATTCTTCATATCCTCGTGAATCATGGAATGGCGTGTGAAGGACTGCGAAAACTGTTCGATCTCAGCTCTAATAGGAAAATGCCCGTAAATTAAAAGGAAAGCCGTGCAAACGAAGGTTGATTTCTCTGCAATCTGTTCTATGGGAATGCCTCTATATCTCAAAATCCCCTTTTCTCCATTAATATAGGTGATCGCGCTCTTGCAGGAACCCGTATTGGCAAATCCGGGATCCAGTGTAATATAGCCTGTGTTTTTTCTTAAATTCGTTATATCAATAGCTTTTTCGTTTTCTGTGCCAGCGACAATCGGCATTCTGTACTTTTTATTATTGATTTTTAATTCGGCATATTTTTTCATAAAATTTTCTCCACTAAATTAAATCATTAATTTACGTGTAATATACTAAAGCGTCTTCAGCTTTGCAAATTTCTAAGAAGTAATAGAATTTAAGGCTGGCCTATTTTTTCTTTGATTTTGTTGATCAACTTGACGGGCTCGATGGGCTTCATAATGTAATCCGTACAGCCCTGATAAAAGGCATCCAAAAAAGGCTTTTTGTGGGCTGTGACCATAATAATGGGTACGCCGTCTCCGAGTTCGATACCTTGCTTCCTTTCATTTTGACGGATCGTTCTCAGAGCCTGCAAACCGTCGACATCCGGCATAACGATATCCAGAAGAATCAAATCATACGGCTCGTCTTTTAGAGAATCATTGTATTTTTTGATCGCCTCTTCGCCGTTTGCCGCCTGAAAACAATAAGCGTTATTTCTGAGAATTTCAGAAAGTAATTCGCGGTTTTCCAGATTATCGTCAACTATGAGGATTCTCCACATTCTCCTGATTCTCCATTCTGGCTATAAAATATCCCAAAGCATGAGTTTGGGCTTTAAGAGCATCAAAATATTCGTGGATTTTCTCTTTCTGATTTTCTGACTTGACAGCCTCGTGCATAATCCTCCCGGTTGTAGCAATACTTTCCAGTCTAAGATTTCCAGAAGTCCCACGGATTTCATGCAAAAGAGCGCGCATCTTGATGACGTCATCAGCCTTTAAAGCTTCTTCCAGAGCCTGAATTTTCTCCGACAGTGTTTTGGAAAAGCTTATGACCAGCTTTTTAAGTATCTCTGGTCTTATCTTGAGCTCTTCGCTGACAGCATCTAAATTGTAGTTGAAATCAGTATGATCGTTAGTATTCATTTTTCACCGTCCTTATTGTACTATAAATGAAAGTTGAGTCGAATAATAAAATAATTAATTTTGTTTTTATCGCTTTGGGACAATGCCCATTGAAACTTCAACAACCATTTTTTTTTCTTTATCCAGAAAAAAAGATATTTCGACTTTTTCATACTCGCTAAAACAAAAGGCGACGCCGTCAGATGCGCTGTTACGGTACGTCGCAAAAGGAGACATTTCTAACTCCTGATAACCGTTTGATGAAATATCCGATTTATACCTTCCCCCAATGATATTGCATAATGTTCCGCAAGAATCCTTGAGTGCATCCTCATCTTCATCATCGACTTTTGGATACTTTAGCTTTTTCATCAATATCGCCATATAGCTCTGAAGAATATATACCACCAAGACTCCGACAGCCTTGCTTTTTTCCATATCGCTGGTATTTAAATAATAATTGAGGGTAGCAACATAGGTCGGACCATTAAATTTTTCCATCCCATCAGCCCTCATTCGTCCCTCATATTCCAAGATATCCCGCCTGACCATTTCAGGCTCTTGGGAAAACTTCAATTCTCCTCTTTCCATAAAGAGTGCTTTGATGCTCTTTTTTAGAACCTCTCCAAATTTGTCCAGTTCAGGATTTTGTTTTTTTCCAAATAACATAATCAAATATTGTTATGAAATATAGGGTTTGATCGTATCGAGTAATGAGTTGGGCGTGTAAGGTTTTACCACATAACCTGCCAAATTCGGATTGACTTCTTTGGCTTTCTTTTTATTTTCTTCCGATCCCGAAGCGGTCACCATAACGATGGGAATTTTGGCAACCGTAGGCACTTTTACCACACCTTCCATAAATTCCATTCCGGACATTTCCGGCATCTGCCAGTCGAGAAGTATTAATCCTATTTCCTTAAACCGTGTCCCCAAAATCTGGATCGCTTCTTCACCGCTTCGCGCCTGCAGGAATTCATCCTTAACACCGGCTCCTTTGAGAACCTCAATAAGTAGCTCCCGCTCGAGGTCCGAATCGTCAATCACAAGTATTTTCACAAAATTCTCCTTAACTAACGCTTCTTGTATTTCAAAACAATTTCTTTTAATTCAATCATTTGGAAGGGCTTTGACAGGTGATCCGTCATTCCCGCCAGCCGACACTGCTTCTTTTCTTCTTCCGTAGCCGCAGCCGTTAAGGCAATAATCGGAATCTTATTGTTCAATTCTCTTCTGATAACCCGCGTGGCTTCCAATCCGTTACAAAGCGGCATCTGAATATCCATCAAACACATATCATAATCGTTATTCTTTATTTTTTCAATGGCTTCTTTTCCATTTGACGCATAATCTCCCATACAGCCGAAAGACTCAAAATAAGCCGACATCAATTCCTGGTTTGTCACGCTGTCTTCGGCCACAAGCACTCTGGCTTTGGAACAATCGCTTTTGAGAATTTCTTCCTCGCGATTTTTCTGAGATATTACTTTTTCACTTGCTTCTTTCCCAATCGATTCCTTCTTTTTCTTGAAATCGGCAGTAAAGATAAAAGTGCTTCCTTCCCCGGTTTTTGATTTGACCCAGATCTTGCCTCCCATAAGCTGAACATAGCTTCGGCATATGGATAAACCTAGACCGCTTCCGCCGAACTGTCTTGCCGTTGAAATATCGGCCTGGGTAAATGATTCAAAAATTAATTCTTTCTTTTCTTCTGGTATTCCTATTCCCGTATCCTCTACTTGAAACACTAGCGGAAGAACATCCTTATCTTTCCGTTCTTTCTGTTGATTGCTCATAACTTTTAAGGTTACATAACCACTGGGCGTGAATTTAATCGCATTATCGATCAAATTCAACAGCACCTGTTTTAAGCGAGTTGGATCACCTATCAAGTTTGTTTCAATATTTTGCTCAATATGATAATCAAGCTTGAGATTATTTTCATCGACTCTGGACGAAAGAATATTTATCGTTTCGTCAATCAATTGGTCTAGATCAAATTCAATACTCTCCAGCTTTAGCTTGCCCTGTTCTATTTTAGAGAAATCAAGAATGTTGTTCACCAGACTCAAGAGCAATGATCCGCTAGATGTAATCATGGCAATTCGTTCTTTTTGTTTTTCGTTAAGAGCATCTCTTGAAAGCAGATCGGAGAATCCTAAAATTGATGTAATCAATGTTCTGATGTCGTGAGTGACGCTTGCCAGGAAATTACTTTTCATCCTGGCCACGCCTTGCGCCTGCTGGCTGAGGGTGATGGCAAAATCTCTTTCTTTGATCAACTCATTCTGTCTTGCGAAAAGTTTATTTTCGATGTCCTTTATATTATTTTTAGCTTCTTTGGCTATTTGAATCAATTTTCTTAAGGTCTTTTTATCGCAAAGCGGTTGTTGATCATCGGCCTGTAAACGTGCTTCCAGATTCTTGAGATCAATATCTCGAATATCTTTCTTGAATTTCGAAAGCATTCTCTGATCATCATAAACAGCAGGACTTTGAGTATCCGCCTTTTCCCGGCATTGTCTTATTTTTTCAATAACAGGACCAATATTAATATAGTCGCTTTTGAGTTCCCCGACGTTGTTAATCTGTTCATTGAGAAGAATCAGCAATTTTCTGATAGTACTGATCGCCTCCGCCAGCGTGTCTTTGATTTCACCCTGAAATAAGAGATGTCCTTTTCTGGTCTGCTCCAATAGTTTTTCCGCCTCGAAAGCCAGAAAACTTATATCTTCGAGATTAAGAAAATCAGATAAACCTCTTATCGTGTGAAAAATCTTATAAATCGTTTCTTGATTTTGCTGAGTGTCGGAGCCGGATTCTATCGTATAGATCAGGTTTTCGATCATCATCAGAAAGCTGAGAGCTTCCGTCGTGAATTCCGCATACATATCCGGACCATCGCTCAAATCGAGCACGGGAATACGAGGATAGAAAAATGTTTTGACTTTCTGGCTGTTATTATTCATCTCTATATTGACAATAAATGGAATGTATTTGCTTTAGGATTTGAAGAAATATTTCAACAATCCGGGGATCAAATTGCTTCGCCTTCTGTTTCTTAATTTCTTCAATGGCCTTATCGAACGGCCAGGCTTCTTTATACGGTCGTGACGAGGTTAGGGCATCAAAACAATCGCAAAGACCGCAAAGGCGCCCTACTAATGGAATCTCTTCTCCTTTTAAGCCTTTCGGGTAACCACTTCCGTCCCATTTCTCTTGATGAGTTAAAGCTATAATCTCTGCCATCTGCATCAAGGGCGAGCTGCTTTCTGAAAGCAATTGCGCGCCAATAGTTGTATGCGTCTTCATAATCTCATACTCTTGATTAGTTAATTTGCCCGGTTTTAGTAAGATATTATCGGGAATTCCAATCTTTCCGACATCGTGAAGCGGACTCGCATGATGAAGAAGTTCGCATTGACCATCTGACAATCCCGATGCCTTTCCTAGGGCAACGCTATAATGACTCATTCTGGCTATGTGCATCCCGGTTTCGTTGTCCCGGTATTCTGCGGCCCGGGCTAATCGCCGAATAATATCATGCTGTGTCTCTTTAAGTTCTCTGGTCCGATCTTTGACTTTTTGTTCCAATATATCTTTTTGATCAGACAGTTCAAGATGCAAATGTCGCATCTCGATTAAATTTTTGATGCGCGTAATAATCTCAACGCTTTCATAAGGAATGTTAATATAATCATTAGCACCCCGTTCAAAAGCCTTGACGCGACCCTCAATTCCCAGTTCATTGGTACAGATTAAAATAGGCAGGAATTCGCTGCTGCGTCTATCTTGGAGTTTTTCCATGATCTGAAAACCGTCCAAATGAGGCATATTCAGATCTAAAATCAAAAGATCGGGCTTGACTTTTTCGAAAAGGATCATTCCCTGGCGAGGATCCTGGGAGCTTTGAACATTGGTAAATCCATGATTATGCAAAATAGACTCCAGAAGCTTAATATGAAGCTTCTGATCATCCATAATTAAAACGCTCGCACTCGTCAATGACTTACATTTCATCATAACACTATTATTTTATAGCACTTTGGTATAATTTTAACCCTAAATTATATTTTCTTAGGAAGAGTGCCGATTTTCTCGATTTCACGTATCAGCAATTCATTATTTGTGGAGCAGGATAGGGGAGTCACTGTCACATAATTTTTTGATAAAGCGTAGGTATCGGTCTCAAGATCCTTTTCGGTTTGGTCGACTTCTCCGGCGAGCCAATAATATAATTTCGAATGAGGATTGGTTCGAACATAAAATCGACTGTGAATGGGTCTTTCACCCTGCTTTGTGATCTTGATTCCCCTAATTGAGTCTTTTTTCTTGTTGGGAACATTCACGTTCAAGAAACACCCCTTGGGTAGTTTATGCATGTTCATAAACTCAACGATTTTCCCCATAAAACGAGCCGCAAGCTGATAATCAGGATCAACAAATGTCGCAAGCGAAACGGCGACCGAAGGAATCCCCAAAAGCGCCCCTTCTCTCGCTGCGGCAACGGTTCCAGAATAAAAAACGCTGCATCCATCATTAGGACCAAGATTGATACCGGAAACAATCAGATCAGGCCTCTTGTTCAATAATTCTGCGCAGGCTAGCTTCACGCAATCGGCCGGCGTTCCATTAACAGCATAGCCGAATAACTTTCCTTCACGTTTTACTTGATTGACGGACAAAGGGGACGAAAGCGTAATGCCGTGACTGACTGAACTCTTCTCGTAATCGGGAGCAACAATAACCACATGGGCCTTTTTGATTAGTTGTTTATAAACGGCCATAATCCCATCTGAAAAGATGCCGTCATCATTGGTCAGTAAAATAGTTTTTTTGCTCTTTCTGTTCTTCATCTATATTGATTTCAATTTTTTTATGATTCTCACTGAAGCCGATGGCATGGGGTAGTGACCCATATTTTTTAAACTGACATAACGTCTATTTTTGCTTAAAACCGGCTGTCCTTTAAGAGTGCATTGAAAAACATCAAGATGCGCACAAAATTTGGTGTAATAATGTTTTAAAGATGTCAGTCTGTGGAACGATTGTAACTGACATCCCAATTCTTCCATTAATTCCCTCTTGAGCGCTTGATGCGGCTGCTCCCGCTCCTCAATCTTTCCTCCGGGAAATTCCCAAAGCCCGGCAAATAAATTTCCGGAAGTTCTTTTTTGAATCAAAATCTTCCCTTGATGTTCAATAACGCCCACAACAGCTTTAATACGCTGGATTTTGCTTGCTTTGACGCGAGGAATGGAATCCTGAATCCCGTCCTTTCGCGCTTCGCATTGATTTTTAAGAGGGCATTTTTCACATAAAGGCTCGTTGCTTTTGCAAATCAGAGCACCCACCTCCATGAGAGCTTGATTAAAATCACCCGAATATTTCTGTGGTAGGATTTCCATAAGTACGGGCCAAATCTTTTTATCTTGAGTCGCTAAGGAGTATCCATTGATTTTCATCAATCTCATCATTACTCGTCGCACATTGGCATCGATGATGGGTATAGGATAATCGTAGGCAATACTCAAAACAGCCCCTGTTGTGTAAGGGCCAAATCCGGGCAAGGAATTAAGAATTTCAGGATTCTTTGGAATTCTTGCGTTGTATTTTTTTGCAAAAATCTTGGCGCATTTATGAATGTTTTTTGCGCGTGAATAATATCCCAACCCCTGCCATATCCTCAAAACTTTTTGCAAGGATGCGCGAGCGACTTCCTGAACAGCCGGAAATGTTTTTATCCATCCCTCATAATAAGGAATCACGGTTTTTACGGTTGTCTGCTGTAACATAACCTCTGAAATCCAAATTTTATAAGGATCTTTTGTTTTTCGCCAAGGCAAATTCCGGGCATTTCTGCAATACCATCGCAATAAATTAGCGGCGATTATCTTATTGGGCTCACTCATTTCAGAAATGCCTTTACCGGATTGGTTGACAGCCGGACCTCTATTGTTTTTCCGAATGAAAAATCATAGCTGACATGTGAACCGTCAACGTAGATAACACCCTTCCTCATAAGGCTGATAACTCTGAATCTTTCTTTAAAATCAAGCACATGGCCTTTAAATCGATAGTTTTTAATCGGCCAGGGATGTAATTCGCGCGGTCGATACTGTCCGTGAGGTAAAGAAGCCCTTAAAACCTTCCCTCCCGCCGATCGGATAGCACCGGTGGACCCGGTAGCCGTTGATATCCAAATCCCTGAACTCCTTTGAATCTCCTGCTCCCGGCCAATCACCAGAGCATAACGGCTTATCGCCGCATGATTCTTGTGGCAGATCAAGATATCGTTTACAAAACAAAAACTTTTTTTTCTGTTTATGCTCCCCTTAAGGCGATTTATCTTTTTGGGTTTGATTTTCTTTTCAAGCACTTTTTTAAGAATGTCTTCAAAGTTGCAGGCCTCGGCAATACAATACTTTCCCAGGCTTCTCTTGGGATCCGAATTCACACCCAGCAAAGGCTGGTTTTCAGCCCGGGAAGCCGCTTCTAAAAATGTTCCGTCACCCCCAACAGTGATGATAAGGTCAAAGACCTTGGTGCTGCAACCACGCGCGCGATAACATTTTTCGTAGACCAGATTAAGCTTCTGCAGTGTGGCCTCAACCGTTAACAGAGTATTTTCGTGGACTTCGTGTGACTTTTTTAAAAGCGCAATCTCCTTTTTTATTAAAACACTGCGATCTTTAACAAAATAATTTCTATTATCTATGAAATATATTTGATATGCGCTTTTTTTATAGATGAGCAAAATCATGATGTCATTTGGGTTCATTAATATTAAAAGTGACGTGTTCTCTTAAATCTTGAATATTTTTATAGATAAATTTCGTTTTCTTTAGGTGTTTTCGGTCCAGAGAGGTTTCTATAGCCAAACACTTGAGGCCTGCTTTCCGGGCCGATTCGATTCCAAAAGGCGCATTCTCAATAGCCACTCCCTGTACTGGCTTTATCTTCAATTGTTGTATAGCCTTGACATAAGGTTGAGGATGCGGCTTTCCTTTTTTTACATCCGTCCCGGTAATAATTACGTCAAAGGATTTTCTTATATTCTTTGGCAGGATGCGCTTAAGCTCATGGCGGCTTGTTCCCGTAACCAGTCCAAGACAAAATTCCTCCTTTCTTAAATCTTTAATCCATTTTCGGGATCCCGGCACAAATCTTCTTTTAACAATCTTTTTAAAAAATTTTTCTTTTTGTTTCAAAATATTACAGGCAAGTTTACGGTTAATCGATTTATTGTAATCATGAAAAATCTCAAAAACACTTTGAATGCCGGTCTGCCCTTCCCGCTTATAGATATCTTGATGATCAACATCAATGCCGTATCGAGAGAAGATCTCTTTCCAGGCACGATAGTGATCTGGCATGGTATTAGTGATCACACCGTCCATGTCGAATATAACCGCCTTTAATTTTAAATGAATTATTTTCATGCGGCCTCATTCAACCTAAGAGCCGAAGAGGTAATACGCTGTTTTATCCACTGACTCACTGCGGGCGTCTTCTTTTCTCAATAAGTATTTTGCGAACATGATATGCAATGATTCCAAAGGCCACGCTGACATTTAAAGAATTCTTTATTCCCGCCATGTGGACTTCAACGGCCTGATCGCATAGATCAAGCAGGTCTGGCGAAACACCATCAATCTCATTTCCGATGATCAGACAAACCGGTTCGCTGGGAATAAATTCATCATGAAAAACGCTTTGATCAATCTGCTCACAAGCAACGATCTGAAACCCTTGAGCCTTCAAATCCTTCACAACGCCGATAATGTCTTCTTGATATTCCCATAAAATAGAATCCTCAGCTCCCAGAGCTGTTTTGGCTATTTGGGGATGAGGCGGCCTACCCGTAATTCCGCAAATCCATATTTTTGATACACCAACCCCATCGGCCGTTCTAAATATGCTACCTACATTATAGAGGCTTCTGATATTATTCAAAACAATATGAAGGGGAAGTTTGGCTTTTCGGGTACGGCTTCGCTGGCGGTCAACGATTTCTGGATGAGTTAACTTTCTCATACTTCCACTTCTCAAGCTTATGCCATTGGTCTTGATCAATGATATATCCAACGCAGTTACGGGATCCGCAAAAACATTCGTGCTCCTGTTCGCCGCTGAACTGATAACCGTAATTATAGGTTAGCTCTTCCCCTTTAGGGATATCTTTTGACGCTTCAATCCAGATATGACCATCAATGTTAACAGCTTCACAATTCGGATCGCAGGAATGATTAATAAAGCGGGCATCATTATAAGATACATTGCCGTCAATATCATAGCATTTATTGAGCTCAAAAATATAGACATGCCCCTTTGCTTGATCTTGACCTGCATTTTGCAGCTGTAAATCACCCCTTCTTTCTGCCTCTCTCTTGGTGATTTTCTCACCGACATACTCGATAATGAGAGTAGATTTTTTTATAAATATTTTTGCAAAAACTCCCCGGTGATGTATACGGGATTCTTTTATGGTAATATATTTATTTTTCATAGATGGGCAAACTATACTATAAAATCATTCGCTTAGCAAGGGGGCGATGTCCGGCGAATAAGGACTGGGTATATTGTATCGCTGCATGAGAATATCGTTTTCATTGCGGCATTCTTCATTTTCAAGAATAATAATACGCTCTCCTTCGGTTTCAATGACGGAAAACACTCTGTCTTTTTCATTGAGCCTTAGAACCAAGTCTTCAAAAGACTTAATCTCGCGGCCGTTGACTCTCTTAATGATTTCATGATTGTAGTTATGGTAATCCAAATTAACTTCTCCGGGCAGGACATTAAGCAGTATCACAATATCTTCTCTTTGCTCTTTGTTCAGCGACCCAGAGCCGTACTCATAATAAGCATAATCGATAGGGCCTCGATATTTTGAGCGATCCCACTTGGAAACCAGATCGGATGTCAGCTCAGAGAATATCATCCCTCCGAAAATATAATATTTCGGCCTTCGAACCTGATATGGTTCAGGAATTGCTTTCTCTAAAGTTCTAAGCGGGACATAGATATCCATTTTCTTTCTGTCTCTCACCAGAGATACCTTGATTTCTTCTCCGATCATTTTCATCGTAATAATATGGCTCATCAGGATTCTTTCATTATCCCGAAATGAAAACGTCCCATCAACGGAAATCGGAATATCGTCCAGAGCCAGAACAACATCTTCCCGTTCGAGAAAGTCCTGCGCTCCCGAAAAGGGCAGTATGCTAAAGATAAGAATCCCACCTTCCTCCTCTTCGATCCCGTAATATTTTCTCAACGATTGATTTTCCGTACTATCAAAATTTACTCCCAGAAGCGGAAAGCCATCATACTTTTTATCCTCAACATCTTTGAGGAAATGGTCAATCACAGGGCGCGGGATAATGTATCCGATGTTTTGGGAATTAGTGATAACTTGCATTGCTACGCCGATCAGTCGGTCGTCTTGAAAAACAGGTCCTCCGCTATTGCCTGGATTTAAAGCCGCATCTATCTGAACAGCCAAAAGTCTTTTACCGCTGTGGGCATAAGGCTGAGCCTCGATTCTCGATACCACTCCTTCTGTAATGGAGATCTTGTCACCGCCTATAGGGTATCCTAAAACATTAACGGTATCCTGTAAAAAAGGAAGATCTCCAAATTTAATAGACGGAACTCCGTCAAAATAATTTTCATCATCAACAGTAAGCAAGGCCAAGTCACAATCATGACCGATCGATATTAATCTTGCTGTATATTTCCTTGAATCATTATATTTTCTGACTTGAATAAACGTGTGGTCGCTTACGATGTGGGCATTTGTCAAAATGCGGTTGCCCGAGATAATGCAACCGGATCCATACTTTGGATTATTTCCTTCCGATTGCCAGGGTTTAAAGAAATCAATCTTATTGGAGGTGGCATAAACTTTTACAACGGCTTTTCTAACGTCTTCTTGAACTGCCCGCAACTCCGCGCAAAAGCAGAAAGACAGGATGCTTAGAAAAAGAATTATTTTTTTCATTAGCTGTTATTTGTTTATTATCTAATTAAATCCGTTAATTTCTTATTATAATAAAAAAAAGAGTTATTTAAAGTAATAACTCTTTTTTGATAGTCCATGCGTAAAAGGATTATCTTTTATAATTTCTTTTCTTTCTTTGCCACTCTCGGCGCTGACGCGCTTCTTCTCTTAAAATCATCTGTTTTTTCCTCTTTAACTCCCTTTTCCTTCTTTCTTGCTCTCTCTTTTTAAATTGTATTCGTTTCTTTTCTTCTCTTTTTCTCCTATCGTTTTCACGCTTTCTTAAAAGATCCTCTCTTTTTTCGTTTCTAATTTTTTTATTCCGTTCCCGGATAAAAAGGGTAAATTCCCTTTTTTGCTCTCTATTCGCCTCTTCCCATTCGACACCATACTTCTCAAAGAATTCCGTTTTATCATACGCGCTGACGGCCATTCCTGACTTAATACTTGTCAAGCTGAATAGGAGAATTCCCAAAATGATAATTTTTTCTCTTGTTTTTCTCATATCAATTTTTGTGCTTTAAGTTTTTGCTTCTTAATTTAAGTATAACACAGTTTATACTGATTTAAAGTCTTTCCGGGATAACAAAATATTTTTTCAAAAAGAATTCATCTCCCCTGTCCGAAAATCAAGTCCAGAAACTTATTTTTATGCCAACGATATCGTCAAATATGCTCACCACGCAAGCTGCAATGAGCAATCTGACAGATTTCATGAATCTTTCTTTTTCAATTATTTCTTAAACGTTTCTTTGTAAGAATATTTCATCCCTTTTTAACTTCCGAAATACCCAAACAAGCTCAAAATTACGCCAAAAACAAAAACAATAATCAAGTGGGCTGTCGCAAGAGCTTTATTCTTCTGGAAATATTTTCCCATTTTTCTCATAGAGTCAGGAAAGACCAACAGCCAGATCCCTTTAGTAATCCCGCCCCAGCCATAGATCGTTATAATGACCGGCCAATCCGCGACCCATCGGTTGTGATTGATGGTAAGAACTAGACCAACTAACAAGGCAAAAATTCCGCCTAAAAAAATAAAGGCGGGCTTTGTGGTGTATTCCTCGATCACATTTTTGCAAAGATCCCTATTGACGATAAAACTAATGGATAGAACCAAAAGGCAAGGACCAAGAATTTTTGCAATAAAAAGGCTCATCGCTATCGAAACTTTTTTAAATCAACTTGTTTCTCTTAAGAAATGCATGAATTTATCCGATCCCAAGCCAGCCTTTGGTGTAGGCGAAAGCACATAGACCGCTTTAGGTTCGGTATTTTTTGCAATCAGAGCGTTAGCTCCGATATAATTTTCCCGTTCAATAACAATATTGTGCGAAATACTGGCATTAATCCCAATGAAGCTGTATTCCTTGATGGTGACATTGCCGGCAATGCACGCATGGGAAGATATCCAGGCATGATCTTCGATCCGGCAATTATTTCCGATCTGATTGGCTGACCATATCGTCACATTATTCCCTATCGTAACGCCCGTATTAATCGATTGATTCTCCATAATGAAGCAATTTTCACCCATCTTGAATTCCCCAATGGGCTTGTTACTGGAATGAATATAGCTGGTGAATTGATATCCCTTCTCTTTTCCTTCTTCAAAGACCTTAGCGCGTACGTGATTCATCTGATCAAATCCTAATGAACAAAAGAGTTTGAACTCTTTGGGGGGAAACCGAGACTCAACCTCTTCAAAAGCCACTACCGGCAAACCAACGAATTCTGCTTCTTTCATCTGCTGTCGATGAACGCAGAAACCAGCGATCTCTTCTTCGGTATCTTGCCGAAAGTATTGATAAGCGATCTTCGCTCCTTCTCCGCACCCAAAAAGTATTATTTTTGACATAATTTTCCGTACACTTCCTTTGTTTTTAGACGATCTACTTTTCCATTGGCATTTCTTGGGATCATATCGCAGAAGAAAAAATCTTCCGGAATCATGAAATACGGCAATTTCTCTCTGAGTGCCTGCTTCATTGTTTCTTTTTGGGCTTGCTCCTCTGACTCAATAACGACACAAATTTTTGTATTTCGACTTCCATTGACGCTAAAAACGCAAACATCCTTCACGTTCTTTAGGGTTTTTAATGTCTGTTCGATCTCTTCCAGCTCAATCCGATATCCCATATGTTTAATTTGGTTGTCTTTCCGTCCGTGAAAATAGATTTTTTGATCTTGTGGATTAAAGCTGACAATATCTCCTGTCTTATAAAATATGCTCTTTGCCCCTGTCTCCGCAGACGCGAGAACAAATTTCTCTTTTGTCTTCTTTGGGTCATTGTAATAACCCAACCCGACATTCGCGCCTCCCAGCCAAAGTTCTCCTTTATCCTTGTTGATTTTGCCGTTATCACCCACGATCAAATAGCTGAACATCTCAGCTATGTGGCCTAAAGGCAGCAAACCATTTTTCTCATCAAAATCATTGTCACTGACAGTATAGCTGGAACACATGCAGGTGCATTCTGTCGGACCGTAAACATTATAAAATGTCGTTTGCTTTTTTAGCTTTTGATAAAGATCATACAGTTGAGTTTTTGGATATCCTTCGCCGCCAAAAATGATTTTCTTCACGCTTTGCCATTTACGCTCGATGATCGCTTTTGATTGCTGAAGATAAATCAACAAAAAAGGAACCGAAAACCAGCTGGTGCACTGTTTGTTTTCAAGAATATCCAAAAGAACAGCCGGCTTAAGCGCCTGATGCTTGTTGACGGAAACAAGCGTTGCACCGGTAAAAAGCGTTGAATAGAGATCAAAAACGGCATTATCAAAATAGAGCGGGTTTACATTAGTATGGACATCGTCATCTGTTATATCGAAAGTCTTCTGACACCAATCAATAAAGTTCAATACATTTTGATGTGACATAACAGCGCCTTTGGGAAATCCGGTCGATCCTGATGTAAACATAATATAGGCAGGATGACTGCCCGGAATTTTATCGATAGCAATCTTTTTACGTTGATTGGGGCGCCCATCCCTCAGGACATCAAGCCCATCGAAATTGATTATCGAATATTTCGATTGATCCTTAATGCCTTGCGCTTTATCCAGATATCCTATGATGAATTTTGGATTACAGCGATCGAAAATCTTTTCACATCGAGGCCAAGGGCTTTTAGGATCAAAAAAGGTATAAATAGCTCCGATTTTAAGACAGGCTAAAAAAGCGGCATAGGTATAATAGCGCTTGACTCCTGCAATAGCGATGACATCACTCAAGCCAGCTCCATGCGCTAAGAGTAATGAAGCTAGCTGATCGGAATCGTCAGACAATTTTTGGTAGGTATACTCTAACCCATCAGGGAAACTGAGGGCTATCCCTTGCTCAAATTCATTTGCTATTTGATTGAAATGGATAGCCAGATTGACGCTCTTACTCATCTTATAAAGTTAATCCACCGTCAATGGAAAGGGTTTTTCCCGAGTAAAAATCATTCTCAATGATAAAACATACGCCTCGGGCAACTTCTTGAGCCTTCCCCAGTCGTCGCAGGGGAATATCTTTGACAATCTTTTGCAGGCTGCCCTCTTTCATCACCTGGTGTGTTGAGGGCGTGTCCATATATCCCGGAGCAATGCAGGCGGCCCGAATACTTAAAACCCCCAACTCTTTAGAAAGAACTTTAGTCATGGCTTCCAGTCCCGCTTTAGATGCCGAATAAGCAGCCTGTCCGGCATTACCCTGTGCTGATATGGAAGAGATATTGATCAACACGCCTTTGATCCGTTTTTTAATCATATGAGCGGCGATATCGCGCGACAGCATAAAAGGGACATTCAGATTGATATCCAAAACGGAAAACCATTCCTCATTGCTCAGCTTTGTTAAGCCCCCTTTTTCAAAACGAACAACAGGATGATTGTGCAGGACGCCCGCATTATTGACTAAAGCTGTAATTTTGAATTGATCAGTTATTTTCCTTATGACCGTTTTTCTTTGAGCGTCATCCAGCAAATCTAATACGTATTTGTGCAGTCGTTCTCTTTCTGGCAATTGATCAAGGGCTTGCTGATCTTTATCAAGAGCAAGAACATTCGCTTCTTTTTCGATCAAAAGGTTGACGATTTCCCTGCCCAATCCTTTTGCTGCCCCCGTAACGATTACTGTAGAATCTTTGATTTGCATATTACGAAATCCTTTTTTTGACGATAGATTTGATGTTCCCGATTGAAGACATTTGAGCTATCTCTTCAAAAGTTAGTTCAAAGTCGTACACTTTTTCAATGGCGGCAATGATTTCCATTTGCTTAAGCGAATCCCAGTTTCTGACCTCGTCCATGGTCCACTCATCTTTCAAACAACCCGGGTCCGCTTCCAGAACCTCCATAAAAATCTGATTTAATCTCTCCATTTTTAATTCAAGCATTGTCCTTCTTTGATATACTTTCTAAAATCATGTCTCTTTGGATAAGGCATGATTTCATAATCTATTATTCGCACAGCATCTTTCAGGCAGGCTACGGTAAAAGTGCCGTCTTTGCTAACATTTAAAATAGTCCCCGGCTTTTCCGGCTTACGTCTTTTTATTTTTTTAACTGAAACTCGATTGATGGCGATCAGATAATTGAATAAAAAAGTATACGCCGGAAAATAGGGCTTGGCGTGCACGCGTACATGTCTTTGAATCATTTCGGCCGGCTGCTCCCAGTCGATATGATAATAGGCGGGAATATATCCGTAATAAGATCCCTCTCCTTTTTGGGGTTTCGGCTTTATTACTCCTTGGGTATATTTCGGCAGAGTTTCTTTAAGAAGCCGGGCGCTTAGAACCATGGATCTCTGGTAAAGCTCAAAACCGGTTTCCTCTTTTTTTATCCGATAATATTTCTGATTAAGAATATCACCCCCGTCAATTTGATGATTCATAACAAATACGCTCACACCCATTTTCTTCTCGCCATTTAGAATCATCCAGGGGGTGGGAAAAGTTCCTTTATATTGAGGAAGCGAGCCAGGGTGAACATTAACGGATTTCAATTCTGGGAGATTTAGGATATCCTGAGAAATGATATGCGGATAGTAGGCAAAAATATTGATTTGCGGTTTGACCGATCGGATTTTCTTGATAACTGTTTCCCTTAAGGGTCCGATCCCCAACAAGGGAACACCAAATTCTTTTGCGAGCTTCTCAGGGTGAGGATATCCGTAAAAGTAATCTTTATCTTGATAGTGACCAATAAAACCCTTAAGATCAAATAACGGTGATCGGGATAAATAGGAAAGCATCGGACGCATCAAGCCCTGTCCACCGTAAAATATTGTTCCGATATCCTGCTTCTTCAATTTGATTCCTGAAAATTGATTTTCTCGTCAACGAGAAAAACCGGCCTCTGTTTTACTTGTGTAAAAATTTTTCCAATATAAAGTCCGACGATGCCCAGCGAAAGAAGGATAATTCCCGTACTTAAGGAAATCAGAATGACAAGACTGGCCCAGCCGGGATAATATCCGTAGAGGAGAGCCCGGATAAAAACAAAGGCAGAAAAACCGAAACTAAAAATCATATAGATCAGACCGATATAGATGGCCACTTGAAGCAAGCGATCCGTCTGCGAGATAACCGCGTTGAGCCCATGGCGGATCAACTTCTTAATTCCGTATGAAGATTTTCCCTGATACCTCTTTGTATGCTCCACCCCGATATACGCTTGCTTGAATCCGAGGATATTGAGCATCACCAGATAAGGACGATATTCATCATGCAGTTTTTTGTAGGCCTCGGCTACCTTCCGGGTAATGATGCTGTACGTTCCGATTTTATTATTTGTTTTCACATAATGATTCCCTACCAGATAATTGAACAATCTGTGAAATATCGAGGCAAAATAATTTTTAAATACTCCATGCCGCCTTTTTTTCCTGATCGTGTACACTATATCGCATCCTTCTTTGACTTTGTCGTAGAGATCCTTGATATACGCCGGATCATCCTGCAAATCACAATCCATGACAACCAGATATCGGCCTCTGGCATGCCAGAGGCCGGCGGCTATAGCATTGTGCTGGCCAAAGTTGCGACTCAGTTTGATTCCCTTTAAATGAGGATATCGACGGGCAATGTCTTTTATTTTTTCCCAGGATTGATCCTGGCTGTCGTCATCTACAAGAATAATCTCAAACTCAGCCGTAATCTTTTGAGCAGACTGATCTATCTGGCGTACTAATTCTTCGATAATATCTTGCGCCTGGTAAACGGGGCTTATAATGGAAAGTTCTTCTTTCAAACTGAATTTTCCCGATAAAATATAAATCTTTTTTGTTTGCGCCTTCATATAAGAGTTTAAGCTCTTATTGGCTAAATTATAGCCGAAGACATTTCACCGCGCAACGGTTAAATGGACTGATCGAATGATAGCAATGGAAGGAAGGAAACGATAAATATCCATTTCCAGATTATTTAAAGGAGATTTCCGCGGGCTGAAAACTTTCATCCAGCCATATCAAAATGATTTTTTGAACAGGAAAATCCCAGGATCGTATATTCTCAAGCGATCGTTTTAAATGATTTTTTTGCTCAAGATCAGATGATGGATTACCGGAGCAATCATGATGACCGATGATGGCAATGATTTTAGAAAAATGCTTAAAGACAGAAATAGCAACCCTTTTTTTGATAGATTCGACCAGTTCGGCATTACTCGCTTCAGCCAAAATCTTGTTCGGGCCCGGCTCCGTTATATTGTCAACATAATCGGCTTGAAATTTCTCCTTCATAAATTTAATGATCGGTTCCTGCGCCCGACCATCCATGCAGTTAATGGCTGTGACAAATTTCTTATTCAATCCTTCCGCTCCTTAAATGTGAGAAAAAATCTTAAGAGACTTTCCTTGAAACATAGATAAAACTTTTTGATAATTATAGCATAGAAGTCCAGTTTCAGTAGGTTTAAAGAATGCAATTCTAAGACATGAAAAAGTAATATTATCGTGGATGAAAGAAAGAGGTTAGAGATTGAACCTTTGAAGTACCCGTTCGCACTGGAGATGGTATGACGATTGCGTCACCCATGTCTCCGGTATGGACCCGTGAGTATCCGGCTCCCCGGGCTGGCTTGAGCGTAGAACCTTCTCATTTATCGTCATTCTCGAAACTAAAGCCCGGAAAAACATCAAACCCCAACGTAACTACCGTAATCCTATACACTTAGCAAAAGAATACAAGCGACTGATTGACACCGGAGAAGCCCGAAATGAGAGCGATCTTGCCCGGCAAATCGGCACCTCAAGGGTGACTGTTAACCACTTTGTCACTTTATTAAAACTCGACCCCGAACTTCTCGAAGCGGTCGAAGCCTTAGGCGATCCCATGCCCAAACGCTACATCACCGAACGACGCCTGCGGTCAATCGTCAAACTGCCAAGTGAAAAACAAAGAGCGAAAATACAAAAACTTAAAACGTAACCACCTTGTCGCTTTCCTTAACGATATCGTACATGTCCTGCATAGTATTAATCGGGCACATCTCTGTACCGCCTTGATTCCGTAATTTAATACAAGAACCGCAGGCGTAAATTTTACCGCCCGACTTAGCAAAATTCTCTGCCTGTTCAATGGTATTGAATTTATCATCGCTTATATTCTGATATTCAACGCCTTTGCCCATAAAAAACACCTTCACCTCATCACCCTGACTGAGAGCAAAATTACCGTAACGCAAAGCGTTCCAGCAAGTCTCTGCGTCATTGCTTGCGATAACAATTCCTATTTTCATATTGATTCCTTTCCCCTTACTTTTTACCTTACTTTGCCCCTCACTCTCAAAACCAGCTTCTCCCAGCCCTCCGCCCTTAATTCTGTTCTTCAAAATTTCCGCTATCATTTTTATCGATCAATTTTTTTATTTCTCTGTCAAAATCCGATTCAAAAAGTCTGTCCTGAATCGGACGATATTTTTCGTATTCACCTTCAGCTTTTAACTTCGCCTCAAGCATTGATACTTTTCCCGAATCCAACAATAACGGATAATCAGCTAACTCAAGAAATTGAACCAAGAAAGCATCCCAGTCCTTCATATTCATCACCTGACGATTAATCGCCTTGTTCTCAGCCATATCCAAATAAGCGGTAACGATTCTTTCCAGCTTTTTAAGATGTTCTTCATTAAGATAATTCTTGGCAATTATGACATCGCTTTTAAGAATTTTACCCTTAGGCGCATGTTTCCATGTTTTCAATCCCATACAAATCTTTTTAGCATCCGCTTCATCATAAATAATTTCAGCAGCCGTTTTTCCTGTTATAGCCCAATGCAATTTATTCTGAACCATAGCAAAAAATTGCTGAGTGATTTCTGCCCTGCTGTCATAATCAGCAGACAATGCATAAATATCCGTAATCTTCTGATAAATACGACGTTCACTTAAACGAATCTCGCGGATCCGCTCAAGCATTTCTTCAAAATAATCTTCTCCAAAATGTTTAATCTGCTTAAGGCGCTCATCATCCATGGCAAAACCTTTAACAATATACTCATGGAGGACTTGATTAGCCCATTTCCTAAACTCTATGGCCCTGTAAGAATTAACCTTAAACCCAACGGCAACAATGGCTTGGAGGTTATAAAATTTGGATGTATATGTTTTTCCATCTTCAGCAGTATGTCGGAAATCCCGACATACTGAATTTTCTTCAAGCTCGCCATCCTTAAATATGTTCGTCAAATGTTCCGTAATCGTTGATCGCCCCTTTTCAAAAAGCTCAGCAATCTTTTTCTGAGTCAACCATAAGGTTTTCTCATAATAAAAGACATCAATATTGACCTTCCCCTGCGCTGTTTTAAAAACAACAATATTACTAAACGCCTGTAATTCATTTGATTTTTCTTTTTTATTTTCCACCTATATCCCCTTATTTCTCAGCAACAACAAGTATCTCAAAATCATCTGTTGTTAGCTTGTCATTTCTTGAGAATTCCCCGAGTTCCGCCCCAAAAAGATCGATTGTCTTGTATCCAAGTGACTTTAAAAGCCATGTTATTTCACTGGGAACGTAATAACGCTCGTTGCATTTCAATTCTTTTTTATTGCCATCATCGTCCTCAATAACAGTATTATTATGATCCCGAAAAGTCATCAGATCAAAGGTGCAATCCTGATATTCCGCACCGCCTTCTTTTGCAACCGATGCATAAAAATCTTTTACTGAATGGAAAAGCGGAAATAAACCGTTCAACGTGGTAAAGATCAATTTACCGTTATCTTTTAATGCTTTCGTGGCATTTTTCAGTATCTCAAAATTCATCTCATCCGTTTCCATAAGCGAAAACCCGGCTTCACAAAGCATAATCGCCAAATCAAACTCACCTGCAAATGGCAGGTTGCGGGCATCTTGCCTTTGGAAATCGATATCAAGATTCTGCTCTTTAGCTTTTTCCTTTGCCCTGCCAAGCAGAGAATCAGACAGATCTATGCCCGTCACGTTATATCCTCTTTTTGTCAACTCAATCGTGTGACGTCCGGTACCGCATCCGATATCAATGATCTTTAATGATTTGTCGTTATTGATTTCTTTCTCAATAAAATCGCACTCACCGATTGTGCCTTGCACGAAACATTCGCTATCGTACTTATGGGCGTAATTTTCATATAATTCTTCATACCATTGTTTCATCGTTTTTCCTCAATTTTTACCTGTACGATATTTTCGTACAACTGATTTTCAATCCGTGACAATTTGTCACGACTTCAAATCCCAACTGTCGACAGATTGTCTATATTTCAATCAGGGTACAATTTGTACCCCTTTTAGAGCCTCAACTTTCAACCGTACGATATTTTCGGACACTTGATTTACAAAACATTGTCCTATAAAAATGTCCCATAATGTCCTATAAATTTATCCCTTATTGTCCCTTATTCTCGATCACTTCCCAATGTCCGCCTTTATCCGATCCAACACGCCTAATCAATCCTTTTTTCTGCAACTTCTTAATATTGTTCTCAACCGCCGTTGTGCTTATATTTATTGCCTCGGAAAGCTCTCTTATTGTTATATCCTTTTTCTCAAGCATAAGATTCAAAATCTTTTGTGCGTTTCTCCCAACCTTTTCTCCCAACTTTTTCTCCCAACCTTTTCTCCCAACCTTACCCTTAAGCGAATACTCGGGATCACGGTAAAAGATCACCTTGAAAAACGGATCAATTTCAAATACCGGCTCTTTTAATCCGGCTTCACGGCAAAGATCCCGCATTCTTTTAATGCCCATGCCTATACGTTCAACCTTTCCCATACGGTGGAATAAATCCGCTATAATCGGATTTCTCCTCATAGACGAATTGCCAAGGCTCTTAACCGTCACACCCGAAGGAAGTTTGCCGGGATTTTCAATCTCCACACGGTCGTCATAGACCATAACGTAAACACTTGTGCCTCTGATCGAGTAGTCACGATGGATTAAAGCGTTTAAAATCGCCTCACGCCATGCGTCCACAG
>CAYZIY010000009.1:0-82105 GCA_964478715.1 uncultured Planctomycetales bacterium | reverse complement strand
ATAATTGGAAGGATAAACCCTTAGATCAATTTACACAATTTATTTGACATTACCCTGGATTTTACTTGACAAAAACAGAAAACCCATTATACTTCTTTTCAAGATTTCGATTCAAAAATCATTCTCAATTTTTGTCTCACTAGGCTACGATTTAGTCTTGTTTTAGGGAGTTTATTATGGCAAAAGTATGCGTCATCTGCAATAAAGGCTCATTACCTGGCCGAAAATATAAACGGCGCGGTATGGCTCGAGCTAAAGGCGGCGCCGGAAGTAAAATCACTGGAAAAACTCTGCGTCGATTCCTGCCAAACTTACAAAGGATTAAGATCCGACAAGGTGCTTCTGTTAAACCGTCTTATGTATGCACCAAATGCATCAAAGCTGGAAAGGTCTTAAAAGCCTGATTTTCTTAAGAAATCAATTTTATATCTTTGAGTTTAAGTAAAACGGTAGGTTCACTGCGCCAGTTGTCAATAGCAATCTTAAAGACGCAGTCGATTCTTTTCGAATTCTGAATCATATCGGCCATCGAAGCCATGCCGAAGCCTATGGCGCAAAATGTTTTTGTTTCGTCCGTCACCCAAATTTTCAGCGTCCCTTTCCCCAATACTGCGGGCGGTGATTTTAATGATAAATTACGACAGCAGAAAACGGGTGATGGATTCCCTTCACCCCAGGGTTCCATCGATTCGATAATTTGAGCCAAATTAAAATCCAGATGCTGAAAACTAATTTCGCTGTCAATCTCAAGGCTAGGAATTAAATCTTGAGCACTGAGCTTTTTGGCCGCATAATCGTTGATTGCTCGGCGAAAATCCTCAATATTTTCTTTGCGGATCGTTATGCCGGCGGCGTGCTCGTGCCCGCCGAAATTTTCAAGAAGATCGGAACAGGCCGAAAGCGCATCATACAGATGAAAACTGTCAATCGACCGCGCAGAACCAACGCCGATGCCGTCTTGTTCGCTAATCACAATTGTCGGTCGATAAAAGGTGTCCGCGATCCGGGAGGCCACAATTCCCACCACCCCCCGGTGCCAGCCTTCAGAGCTTAAAACGATAACCCGATGTTCCTTAAAATTAACATCGCGTTCCACCAAACTGATTGCTTCTTGAGCCACTTCTTTCTGTGTTTTCTGACGCAGTCGATTGTCTTCCTCTAAACTCTGAGCCAAAGCCATGGCTTTTTCAAAATCATCGGAAAGCAATAACTCCAAAGCCTTTTCGGCCGAACCGATCCGTCCTGTGGCATTGATCCTGGGCCCAAGGATAAAACCGACTGAGTAAGGCTTGATCTTTTTACCGTAAATCCCGGAACTATGCAAGAGAGCCAAAAGACCTTTATGTTTGGTATTGGGAATCCTCAATAGGCCTTCTTTTGTCAAAATACGGTTTTCTCCTTTAAGCTCAGCCACATCAGCAATAGTTCCCAGAGCTACCAAATCAAGAATATCCTCCGGAATCTTCCCCAAAAGAGCTTGAGATAATTTGGCGCACAAGCCTACAGAAGCTAAGTTTTTAAAAGGATAAGGGCAATCCGCCCTTTTGGGATTGATAATCGCTTGAGCTTGAGGAAGAGATTGCCGGGATGGCTCATGGTGATCAATCACAATCACATCGATTCCTTGATCGTTTAAAGCTTTGATCTGCTCGATAGCATTAATCCCGCAGTCCACGGCGATCAATAAGTTGATGTTGTTCTTTTTGGCTCGGTGAACTATTTCAAAATTCAACCCGTAGCCTTCTTTCATTCGATTGGGGATATAATTGGAAACGGTCAGGCCCATTTCAGTCAAAATGCGTTTCAAGATGACCGAAGAGGTCACTCCATCCACATCATAATCACCGTAAATAAGAACCCTTTCACTTTTTTCTTTGGCGAGCTTGATCCGTGAAACAGCCAGGTCCATATCTCTGAGCAAAAAAGGATCATGCAAATCGGAAAGAGACCCTTCCAGAAAACTCTGAGCCTCGACGGGATCATCCAGCTGACGATTGATCAGAACCTGAGCAATCACCGGATGAACGCCCAAAGCATTGCTCAAAAGAACCTGTCCTTTTGGATTGGGAGCTTTGATAACCCAGCGTTTTGTCATGATTACATTTTAACGGGAGCGTTGATTCCAAGTAAATTCAGACCGCTTGATATAACGATGCGAGTGGCATCAATAAGAGCAAAGCGTTCCGCGGAAAGATCGGGCTCAACTCCTACGACACGGTTTCGATCATAGAACTTATGAAAACATGTGGCCAACTCTAGAAGATAAGCCGTCAGGGCATAGGGATCGGTTTTTCTTGCGCAAAGGTCAAGGATATCGGGAAACTGGCCGATTTCTCTGATGAGATCCAATTCCTCGTCCTCTTTTAGTAACCGAAAACCGTCGCTTTTGGGCTCAATATCCGAATCCTTAGAATATTTGATAATACTATGAATGCGGGCATGCGCATATTGGATGTAATAAACCGGATTTTCCGGTGTCTCCTTCTTGGCCAACTCCAAATCAAAATCCAGATGGGCCTTAATATTTCTCATAAGAAAGAAATAGCGTGCCGCATCCACGCCAACTTCATCGAGAACTTCCCGAAGACTGATATACTGCCCTTTTCGGGTGGACATCGATAAAGGCTGACCGTTTTTATAAATCGTTGCCAGCTGAACAATGAGAACTACCAGCGAATCGCGATCATGCCCCAGTGCTTGAGCTGCCGCCTTCAGGCGGGATATATATCCATGATGATCCGGCCCCCAGATATTGATTAAGTAATCAAATCCCCTTTGATATTTATTGTCATGGTAAACGATATCGGGCGCTAAATAAGTAAAATTTCCATTAGACTTCTTGACCACACGGTCTTTATCATCCCCAAACTGCGTTGATTTAAACCAGAGCGCCCCTTCTTTTTCATAAATATAACCTTGTTTTTGAAGATCCGTTATTTTCTCAGCCACGCGATCTGGGGAGGCGATTTTGGCTTGTGAAGACCAGATATCAAAATGAACGCCAAAATCGCCCAAGTCCTTTCGAATCACATCCATCAAATAGGCAACACCCATCTCGGAAATTTCACTATCTTTGATTGCCTGAAGTTTTTCAAGATTATCAATAAACTCTTTTTGCAAAAACAATTTAGCAATGTCACGGATATAATCTCCTTGATATCCGTTTTCGGGAAGCTCGCAAAAAGACCCGAGAAACTCACTGGCTCGACAGCGAATCGATTCTCCCAACAAACTGACCTGATTACCCTCATCATTAATATAATATTCCTTGGTAACCTGATGACCCACATACCTGAGGATATTGCCTAAGGCATCGCCGACAGCCGCCTGGCGGGCATGAGCAACACTTAAAGGACCCGTCGGATTGGCGGAAACAAATTCGATTTGAACTTGATGGGGCTTCGCCAGTTTCCGGCGGCCGTAATTGTCTTTTGAGCGAAGAACATCCTCAAGAATCTCATAAAAGGCGCAACGGTCGAAAAAGAAATTCATAAATCCCGGCCTAACGGTTTCGATTCGATTAATTTTTCCGGCTAACGGTGATTCAGCCAAGTTATCCACCATTTTTTCTTTGATCTCACCAGCAAGAACCATCGGATTCATTTTAAAGCGCTTGGATAGACGCAGCGCAACATTGCAGGAAAGATCCCCGTGAGCTTTCTCTTGAGGAATTTCAAGAGCAATCTCTTTGTGAGCAACATTGCTGTCCACACAACAAGAGATAGCCTGGAAAATTAAATTTGTGAGTTGATTTTTATAACGCTCTAACATTAAAACGAGAGGATTGGATTATCTTGCGGCCTTCCATCTGACCTTGGGAGCATCTTGCCATAGATGCTCGAGTCCGTAAAATTCACGTAAATCTTCAGTGAAAACATGAACCACGACATCCCCATAATCTAGAAGCATCCAATGAGAATCGCGGTCCCCTTTGCTTTGGCGAGGAGGGATCTGAAATTTAGCCAGCTCTTCATCAATTCCATCGGCAATAGCACCCATCCGCCTCTGAGAAGTAGAAGAACATATAACAAAATAATCGCAGAAATTGACGGCCTTGCGCATATCCAGAATAACAATATTGTCCGCTTTTTTTTTAGCCGCAAAATCTGCGATCAACAGCGCCAGCTCACGAGAAGTCAGCTTGTTCGTCTTTGATACTTTCAAAAATAATACAGTCCCCCTATAAGGATTACTTCAATCCATGCGTCTTAAAAGGACGATAAACCGAAATGATTTATTTCTTTAATTTGGCAGCTTGATCTTTAGAGAGAACTCTCCAACACTCATGAGTCCCTTTTTGTGATTTTGCTACCGCAAAAAAACGGCCGGATTTTTGCTTGACTTGATAATCTGAGGTTTTGAATTTTGACTTGGTCTTCACATCGTAGAAGGATAATTCTTCCATGTGCCTCTCCTTATGGGTTGTTAGGTGAATACAATAACTTTCAACTTAAAATATCCATTTGTCTTCTAAAGAGCGTGATAATTGTTCTCAGTCTAGCTAAAGTTGGCGATTTTGTCAATATCTTCCTCGCCCAAAGCGTCCAGGCTTTTTTTTCTTTAAAATTGATTGATCCAGCGCAAGCCCATATTGATTGTTTTGGTCTGGGGCCACTGACGGCCCCCTTCAAAAACATGAAGCGTGGTATGGATATGCTTCTCATCCAGAAGTTCATAATTTTCTCTGATTGTCTTAAGCTGTGGATCTTGATGACCCACGCACCAATAAACACCAATTGCGTAGGCCGGCTCCCCAAGACCAAAATCACCCCCCAAAGCTAAAACGCCTCTAAATTGTTCAGGATGCGCATTAGCCATGGTAAACGCCATAGCAGCCCCAGTATCAAAACCGGAAGAAAAAAGCCGGCTGGAATCAACATTGTACTTCCTTTGCACATCTTCTAAAATAGATTCTTGAGCGGAAATAACCTGCTTCCAATTGATTTTATCCAAATCCGGATAATCCAAATCCATTATACCTACCAGAATCCAATCAAATTTATGATTGGCATATCCTAAAATCCGAATCGCCTCCAGACCATCCCCTTGATGATGAAAGCAAAACAGAACCGAATACAAACGATTAGTTTGATAATTTGCCGGGAGTTTAAGAACATATCGGTAACCTTCAGGAGTAGTTTCCATTTTTTCTTCCTGAGCACAGACAGGGAAAGACAAAGCGACACAAGCCAATAATCCCCCAAAAATCAAAGGAGAAAACAAACGTCTGTTCTGGAAATTAAGTAAACAACAAAAAGCAAACACTATTTTTAGGTGTGTTTAATGATTTTTGCTTGGCATTTGTCGCAAACCCAGTAAACATTCTTTTTAGAACCGAGTTTAAGCGCAAACATAATCAAAGGAACGCCGATGATTGAACCAATCACTGTCATAGTAAATAAAACACCGATTCCGATAAGAAAATAAACAATGAATCTGTTGACCGAGGCAATCTCCTGCCCTGTCATCATTCCCTCATCACATTCTTTGCATTTAATGGTGTGAATATCAGCCATCTTTCTCCTCCTTTTTTATCTACTGCTCAGTCTGATATTTTACTTTATCCCGAGTATCTTTCTCAATTCTTTATCCTGCGATTCCTTAAGTGGCCCAACAATGGATATATTGAAATTTCCTTTACGAAAAACTTCTCTGGCCAACATCTGAATATCAAACGCTTTAATAGCATTGATTTCTGCTGCCACTTTCGTGAATTCATCGACGCGATTAAGGCTTAAGGCGGATTGCCCCATCCAGAGCATGCGCTCCATTGTGTCTTCCAGCCCCAAGAGGATCTGTCCTATATAATAATCTTTAGAACGCTTCAATTCTCTGACGCTCGGAGGATGCTGTTGAATTTTTTCTAGCTCCTTAAGAATAATTTCCGCTGCCTTGACGATTTTACGATTATCTATTCCCGCCCGAATTAAGAAAAGACCGGTATCGCGATAAAATTTGCAACCACTGCTAATCGCATAAGCCAACCCTCTTTTTTCTCTCACCTCATTAAAAAGTCGAGAGGACATATTGCCACCTAAAAGGACACTCAACAGGCTTAAAGTTCGCCGTCTTGGATCGCTTTGGCTGATCCCGAATGCGCCCAATACTAAATGCATCTGCTCAATAGGCTTTTTCACAAATTTGACTTTCGTCATTTTTTGTGAATTCTTTGCCGGATAAGGATTGATTTTTGATTTGGCCCTCTTCCGAAACATTTTCTTATGCACCAAAGAAGCAAACCCGGCATAATCCAAATCCCCAGCTGCGGCTACTACAATGTTTTCGGGAGAATAATACTTCCGGTGAAAAGATCTGAGATCTTCGCAGCTCATTCCTCGAATCGATTCCATAGTTCCGGCTAAGTTTTTTCCCAACGGATGATTGGGCCACATCAGCTCATCTAAAAGCTCCATTACGAAATATTGAGGAAGATCATGATACATTTTGATTTCCTCGAGAATCACTCCTCGTTCCTTATCGGTGTTTTTTCTGGTCAACAGGGGATTGGAAACCATATCGCCCAAAACATCAAAAGTCGATGAGGTGAATTTTGAAGGAACTTTGGCATAATAGCAAGTCATCTCCTGATCCGTAAAAGCATTCAAACTTCCCCCGATCCCTTCAATTTTTTCTTTGATTTGAGCACAGGAATATTTTTGACTGCCTTTAAAAAGCATATGCTCCAGATAATGAGCCGCACCCTTATTGCGATCGTTCTCAAAACGCCCTCCCGTTCCAATCCACAGACCAACAGATACGGATCCACGTTCTTTCATGGAATGAGTGACCAAACGAATCTTGTTTTTTAAGATTTCTTTTTGAACCATGGTTGCTTTTCTCAATGAGCTGCTGCCAATTTCCTGACAAACACACTCACTTTTTTCACCATATTTCTTTTATCCGAGTTTCTTTCAATTTGCTTAACAATGGCACTTCCCACAATAACGCCATCGGCAATCCTTTTGATGGCTTTCGCCTGACCAGGCTGGGAAATGCCAAAACCGACACATACTGGTTTTTGGGTCATTTTTTTTGCAGCACGGACATTCCTGGCCAAATTCGACGGTAAAAACGTACGAACCCCGGTTACGCCTTTTAAAGACACATAATAAATAAAGCCGGTGGATTTCTTTATCACTTCACGCCGTCTTTGTCGAGTTGTCGTTGGCGTTAAGAAAAAGATAGTGGAAATATCATTATTTCGGGCGTATGTGACCAGATTTCTATCTTCTTCCGGCGGCAAATCAGGAATAATCAATCCATCTACTCCGCTTTTTTTCGCTTCCCGAATAAATTTTTTAGAACCAAAGCAGAAAACGGGATTATAGTATGTCATTAAGCAAAGAGGGATTTCACTTTTTTCCCTGATTTTTTTTACTAAAGCTAAGATTTTCCGCAAAGTTGTTTTCTTTTGAAGAGAACGGTAGCTGGCTTCCTGAATCGTGGGTCCATCCGCTAAAGGGTCGGAAAATGGAACCCCAAGCTCCACAATATCAACCCCAACTTTTTCGAAAGACAGGACTAATTCTTCGGTTTTTTTCAAATCAGGATCCCCGGCTGTTAAAAAAGCAATGAAAGCTTTTTTCCTTTGCTGACGCAACTTCTGAAATATTTGATCAATCCGATTCATCTAAATGAGCTCCCTGATCGTATTCATGTCTTTATCTCCCCGTCCGGAGAGGCAGACAACAACCGTAACTTTTCTCTTTTGCCTGCGGGCTAATGGTTCCAAATAGCCAATGGCATGGGCTGTCTCAAGAGCCGGAATAATGCCTTCGGTCTGCGAGAGAAGTTTCAATCCTTCCACAGCTTGATTATCGGTCACGGCGACATACCCGCAACGACCACTTACCTTATAAAAAGCATGCTCCGGACCCACTCCAGGATAGTCCAGTCCCGCCGCAATCGAATGAGCTATCCTGATCTGTCCGTCTGGATGCTGCAATAAATAACTTTTGCTTCCATGCAGAACGCCGATTTGACTCTCTGCTAAAGGAGCAGCATGTTGACCGCTGTGTAAACCCAATCCAGCTGCTTCGACACCAATCATTTTTACTCTGCGATCATGATAAAAAGCATGAAAAAGACCCATCGCATTGCTCCCGCCACCAACACAGGCTAAAAGATAATCAGGTAATTTTTTTTCCTTTTTTTGAAATTGATCTCTGGCTTCGCGTCCGATCACAGATTGAAATTCTCGAACCATAAACGGATACGGATGCGGACCAGCCACCGAACCGATACAATAGAAGGTATTTTCTACATTAGCCACCCAATCACGGATGGCCTCATTCATGGCATCTTTCAGTGTCCTGCTTCCGCCGGAAACAGGGATAACCCGCGCTCCAAGCAATTTCATTCTAAACACATTGAGAGCCTGTCGCTCAATATCTTCATCGCCCATATAGACATCGCAGGAAAAACCAAAAAGTGCTGCCGCTGTGGCTGTGGCCACGCCATGCTGACCGGCTCCGGTTTCAGCAATGATTCTCGTCTTTTTCATTTTCCGGGCAAGCAAAATCTGACCCAGAGTATTATTGATCTTGTGGGCTCCGGTGTGCAGCAGGTCTTCCCTTTTAAAATACACTTTTAATGTCTTTAAATGGCGACTAAGGCGTGACGCATAATATAAAGGCGTGGGTCGACCGGCATATTCTTCTAAGTATTGAGAGAATTCTCGCTGAAACGCTTTGCTTTCTTGTGCTTTGTAAAACTCTTTCTGCAAATCTTTAAGGGTGGCCATCAATGTCTCCGGCACAAAACATCCGCCGAAATTCCCAAAATAGCCTTTATTATCAGGAAGATTTTTCTTCACTTTCTTCGTATCCTTCCTTGTAATCCATCATTGTCATGGAAGTGGCCGAAAGCCCTATACTTCCGTTGATGCGCAAGGGTTTTTTCTTCGCACTTTTCCCAAACCAAACTTTGTATTGGCTAGGATTGCTTTGCATATAGTATGCGGTATAAGCCCCTCCCGCCGTCCTAACCGTTGTTTCTTTCTTAAGCGTGATTTTGACATCCTTAGTTGGTAGATGAATGGTAAAATACTCGCCCAGCTCAAAATCACCTTGCGCGCGGTAGCGGTAAATAAAGCAATAAATGTTATCAATCAGGCCCTCTTTCTCGATCACTTGCTCTTCTTTCTTGCCATTGAGATCCTTTATAATTTTGATCTGACCCTTTTGGGGCCAATACTGTTCCTCAATCTTTTCTTTCTTGCCCCAAATGTTTAAATCTCTTTGGACAAACACCGGATAGAAATCTTTTGTGCTGGCATAAATCTTTTCTTCATCAAAGAAATTAAGTCCCTCAGCCCGGAATATGATAAGAAAGAATTTCTGGCCTCGATAATCGACTATCCCCTCATACGTTAAGGTCGCCTCTCCCGCCCTGATTCCCAAATTCTTGATTTCATAATGAACCTCCTCACCTTTATTGAAAGGAAAATTGCCTTCGTGAAGAGTGCCCTGCCCGGAAACCTCAACTGAAGAAGAATCGGCAGCCGGACTCTTTTTCGAACATGAGAGAAAAACCATCAGGCTCATCGAAACCAGCATCATCAAAATATATGTTTTCGATTTCATATGTTTATCATTATATCATTCCACATTTATCTGTGTGCATGAAACAGAATCTTGGAAAAATTCTTTCTCATTCGATAAATCCAAAAATAAACCAAAGGATCAACATCGTTAAAAACCTGATCCAAAACTAGATGAACGCTCATGCCAAACAAAGCGCTAATCCACCAGAAAGGCCACTCTAAAACAGTGGTCAAAATCCATAATAGTAGCATAAATTCATAAGAATGAAAAATCAGATAAATGCGGCCTCTCCAATGATACATGCAATAATCAAGGAATTCCTTAACGTCCATACTGGGTTTTCCTTTATGGAGGCAATAATCAAACCAATGGTCGATATCAATCAAAATACCCGCTAAAAAACAAATGATACCACCTATCCAGGACTGCATAATTAATCCGTAGATCGATCCTGTGGCCGTAGAGATAATGATGTGCGCGGTCGGACTCATGAATCAAACTTTTTGAGGAATTCTTCCAAAATACGGGCACCTTTAATGAGAATGTTGATTTTTGCAAATTCATCATTGGTATGCGCCGTCCCGTGAGTTCCAAAACCCGTAGCGAAAGCCGGGATGCCTTTGTTCTTGAAAAATGTGATAACGGTGGCTCCCTCACATCCTTTTACCTGGGCTTTTGCCTTCATTTTCAAAGCTGTTTGGATGTAAGCATTAACCATGGCATGCTTCGGATCCATCTCATACGGATGCTGGATGGCGTCGGCCTCGATCTTAAACTTCCGGGTATCTTTACAAACAAGCAACCTAATCTCTCTTAAAATCTTTTTGGGGTTCATACCCGGCAAATAACGAACATCTAAAGAGAATTCACAAAAATCCGCAACCATATTGACTTTTTCACCGCCTGTAATCGTTCCGATATTAACAGTCGGTCCACGCATAAGTGAATGTTTTGTATATCGAAATTTATGGTTTTTAAGACGAGAAATCACTTTGGCAGCCTGCTCGATAGCATTGACTCCCCTCCAGTTATAGGCTCCATGGGCTTTTTTGCCGAAGATCTTAATGCGCGCATGGATTAATCCTTTTTGCGCAATGATAGTATCAAATTCGTCCGAATCCAAAATGATCGCATATTTCCCTTTGAGAATATTTTTCTTAAGAAGCGGAATAATCCCATAATGACTGCCTGTTTCCTCATCAGCCGTAGCTGCAAAAATAATATCCCGCTTTAAACGCACCCGGTCTTCGGACAGGCTGCGCAGGACTTCCAGGCCAACAGCCAGATTGCCTTTATCGTCTGTGGCTCCCCGCCCATAAATCCGTCCTTTCTTAATTCTTGCGCCAAACGGATCCTCTTTCCAGCCTAAGCCGGCCGGAACCGTATCCAGATGAGGCGTAAGGATCAATGCCTCTTTTTGAGAAATCTTTCTAGAAGATGAACCCTTGAAAATGGCCAGAACATTAGGACGTCCTTTCTTAAATGTTCTGATTTGAACGCTCAACCCCGATGACTTGAGATGCTTCTTAACAAAATCAGCAATTTGCGATTCATTACCAAGAGGATTCTCGCTTCTGATTTTGATTAAGTCTTGGGTGAGTCGAATAAGGCGTTTTTTATTGATCATTTGAAAAAATCTTGCGCTTTCTTTGCTCCCGCCAACTTGGTATAATCGTCGAAATCGACAATAATCAGTGATGGCCTTTGTTCTTTAATTTTGAAAATCTTGTGTATATTGTCTTTAATATTGCGAAATGTCAAATACTTAAACTCAGTTTTACACTCCGGACAGCTAATGATATTGGGCTTGAGCCCCAGAGCATTGCAATGACCGCAGGAAGCGGAAAGATCTCCGCAAATCAGCAAGTGGGCTTTGAGATCATCAACATCGGCCTTCTGAAAAACACGGATATATTTCGAATTCATAATGGAAAACATTATAGCACAAGAGGTTGGGGATTCGTCTAATATTTACGGATTACGGGTGATTACGGGTGATACAGGTTTTGGGAGGGGCGATACGGTTTTTAGAGAAAATGACCTGAACATTATTAAGGAAAAAAATTCCCGGCTTCAGAATAGCCAGAAAAAGAAAAAAGCCGATAAAGACCGGGATGTCTCCCCACTTCGGCAGCTCAGCCACCCTCGCGTCATCCGCTCCACCATCTCGGTACTAACGTCCGCATCGATCACTCGATATCCGGACCCTTTTAAGCTTCCGGCGCCTTAGGTCTGCAGCTTTGTGTCCTCAAGTTTCCCCAAGTTTACCTTTATCGGCTTAATTTAAGTATAGCATAGAATGGGCTCTTAACAAGTTAGCGGTCAAATTTTATGTAATTTTCCCAGTAAAAATAGAGCTTTTTTGTGGCTTCAATATCGCGCAAACAGTATCTAGCGATATCTTTATAATGCCCCTGCCCATATAGCCCGGCGACTTCCAAACCCGTAACACCTTCGTTTTTCGGACTCTCAATGTCGAAAGCCTGGCACCACATATGCAGGCTAAATTTTCTCCTGAGCGCATCATAAAAAGACAATTGATCGGCGAGATCGACGTGAATATTATGAGCATAACGGTAAGGAACCAAATTTTTAGAAGCCCGGATTTTATTGACGGCCGAGCGAATCATCAAAAAGGGGCAGTCAAAAGTGCGCCCATTAAAAGTCACAAATTGGGAATATGTTTTCAGCTGCCCCCAAAAATAACTGAGAATTTCCCGTTCGGACCCGCTGATAAAGAAAGCGTTTCCTTCTTGAAATTTTTCTGTTTTTCCGTTTCCGTTTTGGTAGAAAACAAAAGCTTTATCACTATCGGCTTCTAACATTCCAATCGTAATCACTTCAGCCGTCAAAGGATAAAAACTTAGACTGCTTCTGGCTTCCTCACGCTTTTCATCGGTATCGGCAAAACGAAGAAAATAGTCCTGAGATGCCTGATCCATTTGATCGAAGTCTCCCCCTTTGGTTTCGATATCAATAATAACCTTTTTCACAGTAACTCCTTTACGTTTGCTGTCTGATATTATTAAAAAATTCCGTCATTTTGCGGTGGCATTTGACTCCGGGTTGACGCTCAATCCCGCTTGAGACATCCACCGCAAAAGGCTGAACCATTCGAATCGCCTGGGATACATTTTCCGGATTCAGTCCTCCCGAAAGAATTAAACGCCTTTTGTTCTTTATGCTTCTCAGCAGCTTCCAGTCGAACGTTTTACCTGTGCCGCCATATATCTTCTTTGAAAAGGCATCAAACATCATCCAGTCCACCTGGTAGCTTTCAGTATCTTGAACCCGAAAATCAGGCCCCACGCGAAAGGCTTTGATCACCCTCCATTTCTTTTGTCTCATTTTGAGGCAAAAATCTGGAGACTCATCCCCATGTAACTGCACCGCTTTCAGGCCGCAAAAGTTGACAATCTTTTTGATCGCCTCCTTTTTTTCATTAACGAACACGCCAACCGGAAGAACTTCCGGGGTAAGTAACCGTATCAATTCTTTCGCTTTTTTAGGAAAAATGTATCGTCGGCTGTCTTTAACGAAAATAAACCCCACCGCCCAGACCTTAAGCTCAACCGCCTCTCTCACGTCTCTTTCATTGGTCATGCCGCATACTTTAACTTTGACCATGCATCAACTCCCGAATCTTTTGTCCAATATCACAAGCTTTGAGTAGCGTCTCTCCGATTAAAACTGCATGAGCGCCTTGGTCATGCAGTTGTTTGATTTCCCTAAATGAAGTAATGCCGCTTTCGACGACAATCAGTTTATCTTTGGGGATTTGAGGAATCAAACGCCGGGAAGTTTCAAGGTTAACCTCAAAAGAATGTAAATCCCGGTTATTAATTCCGATTATTTTGGCGCCCGCTTTGAGCGCGCAATCCAGTTCCTCTTCATGATGTACTTCGATAATACAATCGAGATCCAAATTTTGAGCGGTTTGCATCAGATATCTCAATTGGTTTTCATCCAAGATACCGACAATCAAAAGAATCGCACTGGCCCCGTGATAGAAAGCCTCGTAAATCTGAACTTCATCGATAAAGAAATCTTTCGCTAAAATGGGAATCGGGAACTGCTCGCTAATCGTCTTCATGTAATAATGCTTGCCCAAAAAATATTTTTCTTCCGTTAATACAGAAACAGCTGAAGCGCCGTTTTCGACATAAAGACGAGCTAGCTGCAAAGGACTGAAATCTGCACGGAGAATTCCTTTGGAAGGCGAAGCCTTCTTGATCTCGGCAATGAGATGAATCTGGTCACCATTTGAGATCGCCTTTTCAAATAGATGATAACGGGTCATTTTCTCTTTACAGATTTTCTCTTTCAGCAAAGAGAAAAAAACCTTCTTTTCATTAAGAAGGTTCTTTTTATGCAAAATGATCTCACTCAGAAAATCACGTGCATCCATGACTGAAATCCTTCAATTTTTGAAGTTTCTTAAAAGCCTCTCCCGAATCAATCGATTGGCCGGCCATTTCTAACCCTTGACCGATCGTATCGGCCTTTTCGCTAACATAAAAAGCACAGGCCGCATTAAGAATGACGATATCCCTTTGAGGACCTTCTTGCCCTTTTAAAACATTGAGTGCAATTTCACAATTCTTATTGATATCTCCTCCTTTGAGATCTTCGCTCGTGGCTCGAAGAATTTTGAGCTCTTCCGGCGTAATGGAATAAGAAGAAATTTTATGATCTCTCATTTCACTGATAAAGGTTTCCCCGGTTGTTGTCGCTTCATCTAATCCGTCACTACCGTGAACGACCAAAGCGCGTTTAAGTCCCAAATTCATCAGCACTTGCGCCATCGGCTCTACTAGGTCTCTGCTATAAACACCCATCATTTGATGAGTGGCCATAGCCGGATTTGTCAAAGGACCTAAAACATTGAATATCGTCTCAACACCCAGTTGTTTTCTGACCCCAGCCGCGTGCTTCATGGCCGGATGAAGCTTTTGGGCAAAAAGAAAAGCAATCCCCACTTCATCAAGACATTGAGCCAGAAGCTCGGATTTCATTTGAATATTCACCCCTAAAGATTCGAGCACATCAGCGCTTCCGCACCGACTGGACACAGAACGATTGCCGTGTTTGGCAACAGAAACACCGCCACCGGCTAAGACAAAGGCTGTAATAGTCGAGATATTAAAGGTATGAGATTTATCGCCGCCTGTCCCGCACGTATCCAGAATTATCTCATGATGAACAGGAATCCGAACAACAAAACGGCGCATGATTTTTGCGGCACCGGTGATTTCCTCAACCGTAGCCCCTTTTTCTCTTAAAGCCAATAAAAATTCGGAAAATTCTTCAGGAGAAGCCTCTCCCGCCATCACCTGATGCATCAAGCTCTCCATCTCATCCATCGAAAGATTTTTCTTAGCCTGAACTATTTTAATGAAATCTTTCATGTGATTTTTAGAAAATTATTAAGAATCTTTTTTCCCTGACAGGTCAAAATAGATTCGGGATGAAATTGAACGCCCCACAAAGGATACTTCTTATGGTGCAAACCCATAATTTCCTTGTCTTCACTGCGGGCCGTAATCGTCAGACAAGTCGGAAATGTTTTTGAATCGGCAACCAGAGAATGATATCTTGTCGCTTCAAAGGGATTTCTAACAGAGCGAAATATTTCTTTCTCATTATGCGAAATCATCGATGTTTTTCCGTGCATTAGATTCTTGGCCCGAATAATTTTTCCGCCGAAGGCCTCGGCAATGCATTGATGTCCCAAGCAAACACCAAAAGTGGGAATGCTCAAAGAACACTCTTTGATCACATCGATCGAAATCCCGGCATCTTTCGGCCGTCCGGGACCGGGAGAAATAACAATCTGACGCGGCTTTAAATTTTTAATCTGTTCAATAGAAATTTTGTCATTACGATAAACCTTGAGTTTTGCTCCCAGCTCTCCCAGGTATTGAACGAGATTATATGTAAAGGAATCGTAATTATCGATAACTAGGACCATCTATTCTTTTTCCCGCTTGATTTTCGCACCCAAATCACGAAGTTTTTGTTCAAGGTTTTCATAACCACGCTCAAGGTGATAAATGCGATGAATCTCGGTACAGCCTTTTGCGCATAAGGCCGCTATTACCAAAGCGGCCGAAGCTCGTAGATCGCTGGCCATAACCGGTGCCGCAAACAGTGTTTTGACCCCTTGAATGATGGCGTTACTCCCTTCACGCCGGATATTGGCTCCCATTCGATTCAACTCAGCCACATGCATAAACCGGTCGGGAAAAACCTTATCGGTAACCACGCTCACTCCCGGCATTGTGGCCATCAAGGCCGTAAACTGGGCCTGTAAATCCGTCGGGAAACCGGGATAAGGATAAGTGGTCACACTGGAAGGAATAACCTTGCAAGGTTCGCGAACCTGGATTGATCCTTCCGCTTTCTTGATTTTAAAACCGCATCTCTGTAAACGATCCAGTAAAGCCATCTGAAATCGATAATTAGCGTTTTTTATCGTTAGAGAACTTTTTGTGGCCGCAGCTAGCAGAATAAAAGTTCCCGCCTCAATACGATCGTAAATCGCCCGATGTGTCGCTCCTCGAAGTTTCGTGACCCCGGTGATCGTAATTCGAGGTGTTCCATGTCCTTCAATATCGGCCCCCATTTTATTCAAAAAATCGGCAACATCGATAACTTCGGGCTCGCAGGACGCCAATTCGATAATTGTTTTGCCCTGAGCCAAAACCGCGGCCATCATGACATTCATGGTGGCCAAAACAGAAGAACCAAAAACGCCTCCCAAATAAATATGGTCGCCCTTGAGCTTAGGAGCTCGAGCAAACACATAACCGCTTTCGATCTCTATCCGAGCGCCCAAGGATTTCAGCCCCCGAAGATGTAAATCAACCGGCCGTACACCGATGATGCAACCACCGGGAAGAGAAACTTGAGCCTTTTTCAATTTTGCCAATAATGGCCCCAGGACACAAAACGATCCCCGCATAGTCGACACCAAATTATATTCAGCAATATGTGATATTTTATTTTTTGTAGAAATTTTGAGCGTATTTTTCTTGGTTTCAACAGTTTTTCCTAAAGAACGCAATAACCGAATCATAGTGTGTGTATCCCGCAATTTTGGAACATTCTGAAGGATGCAAACGTCATCAGTCAACAGCGTAGCCGCCATCAAAGGCAAAGCCGCGTTTTTGGCCCCGCTTATTTTTACTTCTCCACTGAGGCGATGCCCGCCTTCTACAATCAGTTTATCCATAAAATTTCTCCTGAGCGATCATGACTCTGGGAGTATCGGTATAATCGCGTACTATTTTCTCAATATTAAAATATCTGTTTTGATCAAAAATCTGCTTTATATTATCTAACTGTCCATCACCGAACTCAAGGAAAAGCTTGCCTTTCTCATTAATATACGAAACAGTCTCGTCAGCGATCATTCTGTAAAAGCGCAAGCCGTCCTCGCCGCCGTCAAAAGCCAGACGTGGTTCCTTTTGCACATCTACAGGCAAGTACGAAATGGCTCCCGAGGGAATATACGGCGGATTAGAAATAATGGCATCAAATCGAACCTTTCCCAGCTGACCCTTTTGAAAAACAGAAAAGCCGTCACTGTAAATAAAATCAATTTTTCCATCCACCTGATTCGCTAACGCATTTTTGTTAGCAACAACAAGAGCCTTTTCAGAGCAATCCAAAGCGACAATCTTACAGTCTTTGATATTTTTTGCCAGAGAAATAGAGATACTGCCGCTGCCGGTTCCCAAATCGCAAATTAAAGGAGAATGAGGAACTGAACGTAAATATTGAAGCGCCGCCTCAACAAGAATTTCGGTCTCAAACCGAGGGACAAAGACAGCAGGGTTGACCTCTATCAAGCAATCGCAAAATTGAGTTGTTTTAAGGAGATACTGCAGCGGTTCTCCGTTTTGCCTTCGCCTGAAGATCTCTTCGATCGTCCGTTTCTGCTCATCACTGAATTTGAGCGGTTGAGTATAAAGATCAATGCGTCGGCATCCCTTGACACTCATATAGACCAACTCCTGCTCCGTCATGAACGAACCGCCGCCCTTTCGGCTTTTAAAAGAGCATCGGTCAATTCATCTAAATCTCCGTCGAGGATTTTCATAAGCTGATGACTGCTGAATCCAATGCGATGATCGGTCACGCGACGATCCGGAAAATTGTATGTGCGAATTTTCTCACTTCGATCTCCGCTTCCTACCATCGCTTTTCTCTCCTGACTTGTTTTTTGAAAGTTTTCCTGTTTCATTTTATCCAAAAGCCTGGCTCTTAAAACACGCATGGCCTTGGCTTTGTTCTTTAACTGTGAACGCTCATCCTGACAGATGACTACCAGACCACTGGGCAAATGGGTAATTCGAATGGCTGAATCCGTTGTATTGACACTTTGACCTCCCGGCCCGGAAGACCGAAACACATCGATTTTTAAATCCTTTGGATCAACGGAAAGTTCCACCTCTTCGGGTTCAAAAAGAACAGCTACTGTCGCTGCCGATGTATGAATGCGGCCCGAGGCTTCAGTTGACGGAACCCTTTGGACACGATGTACACCACTTTCCCATTTCAATCGCCTCGAAGCTTCTTTACCACTCACAGAAAAGACGACTTCTTTAAAACCGCCAGTTTCTGATTCATGGCAATCAATGGATTCCATTGTCCACTTTTTGGCAGCGGCATATTTATTGTACATGCGGTAAAGATCGCCTGCAAAAAGAGTTGCTTCCTGACCGCCGGTCCCAGCCCGGATTTCAATAATCAGATCGCGCTCTTTTTCTTTCTCGGTGGGATTAAGATAATCCTGAAGCTGAGTGTAAAGTTCTTCTTTTTTCCGATTCAATTCCTCAAGCTCGCTTTGGGCCAATTTCTCAAACTCTTCATCGTTTTTCTCTCTTAACAATTTCTGGGTCTGATCAATGCCGGTCAAAGCCTTATGGTACTCCCTCAGAGATTGAACCAGCGGCATCAGTTCTGAAAATTCTCTAGCCAGTTTCTTGTACTGTTTTTGATCGCCCAGAACTTCCGGTTGCGCCAGCAATTTTTCCAGCTCCAGATAACGCTGTTCTTTAGCTTTCAACTTTTCGAGCATTTAGGATTTCTTTTTTCCGTAACGCTTTTCAAAACGCTCAATGCGTCCGGCCGTATCCACATATTTCTTGCTTCCCGTATAGTAGGGATGACAGCTGGAACAGATCTCAACGCGGATATTCTTTTTTGTCGACCGAGTGTGGATCACCTGACCACAAGCACAGGTAATCGTGGTTTGCTCATACTTTGGTTGGATATCTTTTTTCATTTCAGTCCTCCGTACTTTTTTTAAGATTTATTCATATTATCCAAAAATTCTTGATTGGTTTTTGATTTGGCCAATTTTTCCTTTAACAACTCCATGGCTTCAGCAGAATTCAGATCATTCAAAACTTTCCTTAAAAGCCATATTTTATGCAATTCATCCTCTTTGACAAGCAATTCTTCATGACGCGTATTGGAACGGCGAATATCAATGGCCGGATAAATTCGACGCTGAAACAACGAACGATCTAGCTGCAGTTCCATATTGCCGGTGCCTTTGAACTCTTCGAAAATTACCTCATCCATGCGGCTGCCGGTGTCCACCAAAGCGGTAGCAATAATAGTTAAGCTTCCGCCTTCTTCAATAGCGCGCGCTGCCCCAAAAAACCTTTTCGGTTTATGAAGCGCATTAGAATCGACACCTCCGGATAAAATTTTACCAGAATGCGGCTCAACCGTATTATAAGCCCTCGCCAATCGGGTGATGCTATCTAACAAAATAACGACATCCCTTCTATGCTCAACCAAACGCTTAGCCTTCTCGAGAATAATCTCGGCAATCTGGACATGCCTCTCGGCTGGTTCATCGAAAGTCGAGGAAACAACCTCGCCCTGAACGCCTCTTTGCATATCGGTGACTTCCTCGGGACGTTCATCAATCAAAAGAACGATTAAAATACTATCCGGATTATTTTGCGTAATCGCATTGGCGATCTTCTGCAACAACACCGTTTTACCGCTGTAAGGCGGAGCCACAATCAAGGCTCTTTGCCCTTTTCCCAGCGGAGTGATAAAATCCATAATACGCATCGAGAGTTCATCGCGGGTTGTTTCCAACTTCAGTCGCTGGCTGGGATACAGCGGAGTCAGGTTATCAAAAAGAATCTTATCGCGGCATTTTTCAGGATTCTCTTCGTTAACCGCCTCAACCCTCAGCAGGGCAAAATACTTCTCGCCTTCTTTTGGCGGACGAATATGACCGCTGACACTATCACCCGTTTTTAAATTAAATTTGCGGATCTGTGAAGGAGAAATATAAATATCATCCGGACAGGGAAGGTAATTATAGTTGGAGCTCCGCAGAAACCCAAATCCCTCGGGAAGTATCTCCAGAGTTCCAGCTCCGAACATCAATCCTTCCTTCTCGGCCTGTCCTTGCAGAATCTTAAAAATAAGATCCTGTTTTTTGATCCCAGAAATACCGTTAACCCTCATATCCCGGGCAATTTTATTGAGCTCCGACATTTTCATCTCTTTTAATTCGTCAATATTCAGCTGATTATTAGCCCTTCCGGATCTTAATGACTTTTTGTCTTTACTGTTTACTTTTTTATCCGTCTTTTCAGCAGTGTCTGCCATATTTCCTCCACTTGTTTCTCTGTTTGATTTTTCTTGCCTCGATTATCTATAACAATATCCGCCATCCGGATTTTCTCGCGAATGCCCATTTGATTTTTAATACGTCTAGAAATTTCACTTTTACTGATGGGCATTCGCCTCCTTAAGCGTTCCATTTGAAGTTGACGATTGGCTTTAACGACAATCACATAATCCAACCAGCGATCCATTTTCGTCTCAAACAACAGCGGAGCATCCACGATAACCGCTTTGAGCGAAGATTTGCTCCGAGAGGATTGAATCCTTTCGGCGGAAATCTTCTTTTGAATCGTCTCGATCACAACAGGATGAATCACGCGACATAATGACTGCAATTTTTTTTCATCCTTAAAAACGATGCGACCGAAAGCAGAACGGTCTATTTCACCATTGCAAAAAAGCGGTGGCCGAAATTTATTTACAATGTCTCGATAGCAAGATCCGTTCTTACTCATAAGCCTGCTAGCGATCTTGTCCGCATCAAGAACTTTCGCGCCTCGCCGGGCAAACATATCGGCAACAGTCGACTTGCCCGAACCGAACTGACCGGTGATTCCTATAAGTAACATTCCTGGTAAACCTTCTCGTACTGCCGGCATGACTGTCTCCAAGAACAATCATTCTTTAATAATCTCCTTTGAATCCGCTGCATGACATCGGAATCTTTAAAGATCTCAAGAGCGCGATCAACAGCCCCCATGAAAGCTCTGGGAGTACTGGCTTCAAGGACAAACCCGTGACCATCCAAAGCAGCCGATTCAAGGGGTTTCACAGTGTCAACCAATCCTCCGACCGCTGTCACAATGGGAACGGTCGCATAGCGCATACTGATCATCTGCCCCAAGCCACATGGCTCAAAATGCGAAGGCATCAGAAAGAAGTCACACCCAGCATAAATACGATGGCTCTTTTTCTCATTGTATTCTATAAAGACGGCCGTCTTTTGAGGATATTCTTTCGCTTGTTTACTCAGAAAACGCTCATAGACTTCTTCGCCTTTTCCCAGAAAAACCATCTGAAGATCTCTCTGGAGAAGTTCTTCAAAAGCCTGCTTGATTATGTCAAGTCCCTTTTGAGATGTCAGACGCCCCACAAAACCAAACAGAGGACAATTCGAATCCTGCTTGAAACCGCAATCCGCTTGAAGTTTAACTTTATTGTTCTTTTTTTCTTCCAAACTGTTCTGATCAAAAACAGATTCGATCAAGAAGTCCTTTTTAGGATTCCACACCTTATCATCTATTCCGTTAAGAATCCCGACAATTCCCTCCGGATGAGCACTAAGAACATTTTCCAAACCGAAACCAAATTCTCTGGTTTGAATCTCTTTGGCATATTGAGGGCTAACAGTGGTAACACGGTCACTGTAGACAATCGCTGTCTTCATAAAATTAAGCCGATCATTAAAGATCAGTTTATTAATATCCTGATCAGGAGAACATTGTAACTCGACAATCCGGTCTTTATCAAAGACCCCTTGAAAAGCCAAATTGTGAATAGTATAAACACATTTAGTGTTTTTAAAAAAAGGATCCTTTTTGTGAATTTCCTTTTGATACATCGGCATAAGGGCTGTGTGCCAATCATGACAATGTATAATATTGGGCTGAAACCCTATCTGTTTTAAAATCAAAAACGATCGTCGGCAAAAATAAACAAACCGTTCAAAATTATCTTTAAACTCCCCGTTTTCATCACCGTAAACACCCTCTCGCCGATATAGAGCGTCATTCTTGACTAACACCAAGGAAACTTTCTCACCCATAGAAACTTCTGTTGCATCAGAAATAATTTTCCTTTGAGGCTTATCTTTGAGATCAATAAATCCATAATGAGGCATAAAGACCTTGATTTCATCAACCACCTCTTCTAAGACTAAAGGGAGAGCGCCGCATACATCAGCCAATCCTCCGGTCTTGGCATAAGGAAAAACTTCGGCGGCAAAAAAGGCTACTTTCATATTTCTTTAAGCTCCATCCAGTTTTTTCCGGATTTAACGCTGGTTTTAATCGGAACAGAAAGATTTAAAGGACTTTCCATCTCTTGGCGGATTAAATCTGCCATCCTTTTCTCTTCCTTTTTGCTGATGTCAAAAACAAGCTCATCATGAACCGTAATAATCATTTGTGATTGCAAAGATTCTCTTGCCATGGTCCGGCTCAGATTGATCATCGCAATTTTAATTAGATCTGCAGCCGTTCCCTGAACCGGCGCGTTAATTGCCTGTCTTTGCGCAAATTGGGCAACCGCCATATTCTCGCTTTTGATTTCCGGAAGATAACGCCGGCGATTCAACAGTGTCAGAACATATCCTCTTTCCTGGGCCATTTTGATCTGACTATCCATAAACTGTTTGACTTTCGGATATCGTGCGAAATATCTGGAAATGAATTCTTCAGCCTGACTCTGTTTGATTTTCAGATCCTTGGCGAGTCCAAAAGAACTCATTCCATAAATAATTCCGAAATTAACCCGCTTGGCGGCATATCGCATGTCGAAAGTGACTTTCTCTTCGGGCACTCCAAAAATCAAAGAAGCCGTATATCGATGGATGTCCTGCTCCTTCTTAAAGGCCTTATTCAGATTCTCATCGCCACTCAAATGCGCCAGAATCCTCAATTCAATTTGAGAATAATCTGCTGAAATAATTACGTTTGATTTCTTAGAAGGAATAAAAGCTTTGCGAATTTTACGTCCTAATTCTGTTCGGATGGGAATATTCTGCAGATTGGGATTGTTGGAGCTTAACCGTCCCGTTTCTGTCCCGGTTTGATTGAAAGTCGCATGAATTCGCTTTGTCTTTTCATTGACTAATTTGGGCAGAGCATCAATATAGGTAGACTTCAACTTTGTTAACTGACGATACTCAAGAATCATTTCCGGCAATTCGTGTTTGAGCGCTAACTTCAACAAAACACTCTCATCGGTCGAGAATCCCGTTTTTGTTTTTCTGATGACTGGCAGTTTCAATTTCTCAAAGAGCACATGAGCCAACTGCTTAGGGCTGTTAATATTGAATTCCCCCCCGGCCAGTTTATAGAGCTTTTTGGCAAGATCATCGATCTTAGCAGCGCATTCTTTGGAAAGATCTTTTAACATCGGCACATCCAATGTCACCCCTTCTGTTTCCATATCCGAAAGAACTCTGGCCAGAGGCATTTCGATATTCTCAAAAAGATCCCACAATTGTCTGTCTTTAAGCTCGTTTGTCAAAACTGGCTTAAGCGAAGAAATCAAGAGCGCTCTGTGTTCGCCGGAGAGATTTTTGCCAACGGCTTTCTTCAGATACTCCCAGCAAAGTGTATTTAAATCATACGAGCCGGCTGCGGGCGACAATAGATAGCCGGCCAGAAGGACATCAAAAACTTTTCCGTTTAAGAAAATCCCTCGAACAGAAAAGATTCTGTATGCTTTTTTAATATCATAAAAACATTTATCGATGTGGGAACTCTCCATAATCGGCCCTGCTAAATCAATGTCTACACCGTTAAATTGATAAAGCGCACGTTCATTCACGCTAAGGATCATTCGGGAAAAAAGCTGCGGTTCTCCTTCGGATGAATCTTCGAAATAAACGGTAATCTGGCCTTTCTTTTTGGCACTAAGAAAAACGTCTTCAGCCTCTTTCCTATTTTTTATCCCCGTGACCGCAATATTCTTTGATTGAGCCGTATTCTTTGAATATTCCTCGGCAAGTTTCCGGAATTCTAGCTTGCGAAAAAATTCATGCAAATAATCAGAATCGGCCTTCCCCACCTTTAGAGATTCAAATTGCAAATTGAGCGGAACCTCGCGATCAAGTATGGCAAGATCTTTACAGAAAAAAGCCCGCTCTTTTTGTTCTCTGAGCTTTTGCGAAACACTGGCAGATTTAATGTGATCAAGATTCCGATAAATCTCTTCCAATGCCCCGAACTCATTGATTAATTGACGAGCCGTTACTTTTCCAATCCCTGTCACACCAGGAATATTATCGGTTTTGTCTCCAGCCAGAGCAATATAATCAGTGATATAACGAACAGGAAATCCAAAAATTTTCCTAGCTTCCTCTTCGTTGATCAATTCGCCCTTTTTCATATTGAAAAGTTTCACGCGCGCATTAACTAACTGCAGCATATCTTTATCTCCGCTGACGATCACCGCTTCCATATCCTGATCCTTAACTTTCTCAGCAATGGTGGCAATAACATCGTCAGCCTCAAATCCTTCTTTTTCATAAATAGGAATATTGAAAGCCAAAATACATTTCTTGATTAAGGGAAGTTGGCTGACCAAATCGTCCGGCATACTCGGACGATGGATTTTGTATTCGGCAAACTTTTGCTGACGACGCGTCTTTTTACCCACATCAAAACAGACTGCCATATACTGGGGATTTTCATCCTTAAGAATTTTGCGTAATGTATTCACAAAGCCATAAATGGCATTCGTTGCCTGCCCATAAGAGGTTGTCAAGCCCTTGATGGCAAAAAAGGAGCGGTAGCATAGAGCATTGGCATCGATCAAGAAAATTCTGGGAGTAGGCATATTTAGAGAATAGAATTATTCATGGAATTCTTTTTGAGAATTTACTTATTCGCTTGAGATCCAGGTGAGTGTTATTGGTTTATATTTTTGCAGAAACAGCATTTTTGCAGCGCATCAGGCTACTGACTTAAAGTTATTATTCTTTTCTCCATCGGATATTTTTGAAGAATGCGTGAAGCAAAAGGAAGTGTTGGTATGTCTACAAATACTTGAATTAAGTTAATTAATACTAATACATTTTTTTGTCTTTAGCAAGCTTTTTTTCATATCCAGCTAATCTTAATTAGATTAGGACATCTCGGGCAGCTGCCCGGCATCGCTGGGCAGCGCCTGGATAAAAGACTCTTCCTTGGACTGGTCTGTCGATTCTTGTTCCGGATAGTCACACTCTAGGATTTTGCTTTTTAAAGAAGAGACATCACTTCCTTGGGTAACCAGACGAGCATAATAATCTTTTTGATCAGGATAGTTGGCTAAAACAACGCCACAAACTTTATTATCCCGAATAAAAACATATTTGTATTGCTTAAGATCGAACTCGATTTCAGAGTAAATCTTCATTCCCGCGGCTCCTTGCGTGTCCCCATAAAGAGTCAAATTAAGATCCGCAACAGACAAGGACTGTTCATTTAAAGGGCGTTTATAGGCAGACGGAGTTTGTGCCATGTTGGCGGCTATAATTGCACCAAAGCCTTCACCATCTTCAGTAACGCTTGATAAGAGCGGTCTTTGATCGGATTGAAGACAAGCCGTTAAATCGGTTGCAAAGAATTCATCCAGGCTGGTTCGGAAGTATTTGTCCACCACAAGATAATCAGTCATGGTCATTTCAGATCCCTGGAATATCCGAAGATCCGGTTTTATCGAAGCCAAAATCAGAGCCTGAAGTGCAATAACTTTGCCCGATTCCAGACGGATCGCCTTTGCATCCGAATCTCCCAATATCTCCTGGATGGGATTATTGCTGATAATGCGTATCCCAACTTCTTCAAGTTTTTTTTGAATCATTTCGGCACAGGAGCGATCAATTTGACCAGCCAGCAAGTGGCGATGGCGGGTGATTAAAATCGTCTCTTTTTTTCTCTTTCTACAAATTAAAGCCAATTTTATGCTGTTAAAATCATTGCCTTCAATGGCAAGCGTTTCGATAATAGAAAATTCCTGGTTAATTTTCTTCATATCCTGCAGACGATAAAAACTATATACGCCTGTCTTATTATTACCTTTGATCTCGGGAAGATGGATCTGGGGAACATCGGTTACGATAAGAGTATCGAATTCGATCTGTTCTTTTTCTTCGGTCGTAACATATTTTCTTTTAAAGCTGATCTTGGCGCATTTTTTACCCTCAAGAAGCTGGATACGATTCTGCTCATAAAAGGATTTCTCGTAAACGAAGAGGTCTTTTTCCTCGCATTGCTTAGCCATATAATCCAACAATCTTGAACGTCGAAAAGGCAAATCTCCATCGGTCGGCAAAATGGCAATGGAGCTCTCTGAATCCTGCTGACGGATTAAATTAGCAGCGGTTGCTGCGGTTAGGGTATTTCCCAAAAACAAAATTCGTTTCATTCGTTTAATATCCCTTCTGTTTTTCAAAAGCGTGAATGCAGTTTTGCATTAAGATTGCCGTAGTCACCGGCCCGACACCGCCGGGAACAGGTGTAATTGCGCCAGCCGTCTTAATAGCATCGTCAAATTCCACGTCTCCCACTATTTTCTCTTTCACTTTATTGATCCCCACATCGATCACAATAGCTCCTTTTTTAATCCATGAGCCAGGAATTAAACCCGGCTGACCCACAGCCACAATAAGAATATCGGCCTCACCTACATGATTTTTTAATCGGCCCGCCTCGCTGGTGGCAATATGGCACACGGTGACTGTGGCAAATAATTTCAGAAAAAGATGCGCTAGAGGCTTACCCACATTGATACTGTGGCCGACGACTACGATTTCTTTGCCTCTCATGTCAATGTTTTGATGCTGGACAATCGTCTCAACGGCCTTGGCCGTGCAAGGAATGAGGCCATCCTGATCCCTCATTAACCGTCCCATATTCAGCGGATGAATCCCCTCTACATCCTTTTGGGGATCCAGGCGAACAATCAATTCTTCAAAATTAATTCCCTGAGGAAAAGGTTTTTGAATGATAACCCCGCTGACGGATTTATCTTGATTGAAAGCCTCAATCTTTTGAAGGCAATCTTTAGAAGAAATGTTCTGTGACCAAATGACCTGCTGATAATCAATTCCGATTTCCTGGGCCATCCGTGTTTGCGAGGCGAGATAAGAGACAGCGCTTTGATCCTTGCCAATAATAATACTAACCAATCGGGGCTTTCCACCGAGAGGTTCGTAAGAATCAATCTTTTTTTTAAGACAAGATTTCAGCTCCTCTGCGATCTGATTTCCATCAATGATAATAGCACTCATTGATTGACTCTCACATTTGTCAAACTGGCATTATAGGCGGCCAATAAGAATTCGCAGGCTACCTGAACATCACTAATCAGATAGAGACTCCCCCTCTGTACTAAATAAGGAGTTAAATCGACCAGTTCATAACATAAACGACAGGCTTCAAGAGGAACTTTGATCGCCTTTATTTGTGCTTTTCGTCTTTTATTTCCGGAAGTGTTCTTTAGTTTCGCAAACTGTTCGTAAGCTTTGGCATCTGCGGTGACCAGTTTAAGCAATCTTTTTCTATGCTTTTCGCTAGTTGCAAGAATTTTATTCAGCATCTTCTTTTCTTTTTTTGTTTTCTGTCTAGAGGAAGAGTACCGAGCCACCATGCTGATCAGAGCCGCCCCCATAGCAGCCAACAAACAGGCAGCAGATCCTCCTCCGGGTACAGGCTCCTGCTGGGAGAGCATCTTCACATAATCATCAAGTGTTGCTTTACTAAACTCGGATACCATAATTCGCTATGTCTTTAGCTTTTGACTTGCGCACTCTGATACATATTTTGGACAGATACCAGATGATTAAATCGACGGAGACCCTGCTTCCTATTGCACTTTATCTTACTCCATGAGCCGATTATTTTCAACAGAATCTTTGCACTTTTCACCTCTTTTTGAAAAGTTTTGATCAATAGGCATACGGCGAGACGGCTTCAAAGGCGTTTTGTATCAGATAAATTCGATGGGGGTCTTCTTTATTAGGACAAATAGCCACAATATCGAATCGGGCCTCACGTTCAAGTAAATGATGCTCTTTTAAATAAACCAAAGCCGATTTGGTTAGTTTCCTCTGTTTTCTTGGAGTTATCGATTCCTGGGGAAGGCCATACCGGGAATCCTCTCTGGTTTTCACTTCAATAAAGCAGATCACGCGATTTTGTTCGGCAATCAGGTCAAGCTCACCCAAAGGTGTGCGATAGTTCCTTTCAATAATTCGATATCCCTTTTTTAGTAGAAATGCTTCAGCAAGGTGTTCTCCTTCTTGGCCCAATTGTTTGCGACGAAACGTCATCTGCTTAACTGAAATGTTTTGCGGTGAATACTAAGAAGCCCGTATTTCCTGATCGCCTCGCGATGACCGGCAGTGGGATATCCCTTGTGATGACTAAAGCCATAATGCGGCCATCGTCGATGATAAGCCAGCATCAGGCGATCCCGGCTCACTTTGGCAACAATAGAGGCACAAGCGATAGAAAAACTTTTCCGATCGCCCCCGACAATCAGTTGTTTAGTAAAAGGGAGTTCGGTCTCGAAAGAGTTTCCGTCGATCAATAAACATATTTCTCGCTCTAAATAAGACTGATTTCTTTCCATTAAAGGAAATTGATCAATTAATCGACGAATCGCAGCAGACATGGCTAAATGAGTCGCCCGGAGGATATTCAATCTGTCAATGGTCTGTTCGCTGACCGCGGCCACACCGATAATCGCTTTCTTAAAAATTTCCTCAAACGCAGCTTCCCTTTGAGCGAAACTCAATAGTTTGGAATCAATAATTTTGTTTTTAAATTTTTTCTGGGCAGGGAAAACAGCAGCCGCAACAACGGGACCTGCCAAAGGTCCGCGTCCGGCTTCATCAACACCAATGACAACGGAAAATCCTTTTCGCTTTGCTTTATTTTCGAAATAAAGCATGCTTTAAAATTCAAGCATCGGCCTTTTTCACGCGGGTTCTCTTTCCGACTCGTCCTCTCAAGTAATAGAGACGCGATCGGCGGACTTTTCCTTTACGGACAACTTCCAGGCTTTCAATGGTTGGAGAATGTAAAGGAAAAATACGCTCCACTCCTTCGCCGTATGATATCTTCCGGATGGTAAAAGTGCCCTTAAGGCCTTTCCTTGTTTTGCGAATGACGGTTCCCTCAAAAGGATGAAGACGGATCTTTTCTCCCTCGACAACTTTCACCATCATTTTAACACTGTCTCCAACGGCAAAATCAGGAATATCATTCCTTATATATTTGGATTCAATGAGTCTAATTTTCTCAGCCATATTTGCAACAACCATGATAACCTCCTGCGCAACTTTACTTTTTCTTTTTTTTTAATAAATCGGGACGCCATTTTTTTGTATTTGAAACAGCTTTTTGATAACGCCATTGCTTAATAGCCTGATGATCTCCAGATAATAACACATTTGGAACGATCTCGCCACGAAAATTTGCAGGCCGTGTATACTGAGGATACTCCAGAACACCTTGTTCAAAAGACTCACTTTCAAGAGATTCTGGACAACCCAAAACACCGGGAACAAGCCGGATTAAACAATCCATTAAAACCAGAGCCGGTATTTCTCCGCCAGTCAATACATAATCACCAATGGAAATGCACTCATCAGCGCAATACTCTCTAACCCGCTCATCAACGCCTTCGTAGTGACCGCATATCAGAATAATATTTTTCTCTTTACTTAATACCCTGGCTGTATCCTGTTTTAAGGTTTTTCCAGAAGGAGCCATTAGAATCACCTTAGACTTTCGACGGCTTTTAATTTTTTTAACGGCATCAAAGATCGGCTGAGCGCACAGGACCATGCCGGGGCCTCCGCCAAAAGGCTTGTCATCCACTTTCTTATGTTTATCCCTGGAATAAAGACGTAAATCATGAATGAAAATCTTGACCTTTTTCTTTTTTTGAGCCCTCTTGATGATGGATTCATTCAAAAAAGGAAAAAACATTTGAGGAAATATCGTAATCACGTCGATTCGTAACATCTGAAGAACTCCGTGGCAAATTGATCAAAAACATCTTTCTCAATTGCCTCTCGAATGCGTTGCATCAATTGAAGATAGAAATATAAATTATGATAAGAGGTATAATAAAGACCGACGATCTCATGGGCATTGAGCAGATGACGAATGTAGCTGCGGGTATAATTTTGACAAACAAAACAGTCGCAATCTCCATCCAAAGGTCCTTGATCCCGAGCGTACTGACCGTTACGAATCACGACCTTTCCCCGGTGTGTAAACACAGTCCCATAACGGCCATAGCGTGTGGGAACGCAGGTATCAAACATATCCACGCCACAGGCAACAGAGCGAACTATTTGATCCGGCATTCCAATGCCCATCAGATAACGCGGCTGATCAGGGGGCAATTCATCGATGCAATATGAGAGCGAATCAAACATCACATCAACCGGCTCACCGACACTGATCCCCCCGATCGAATACCCATCAAATCCCTCGGCCACTAATTCCCGAGCCGACTGCTTACGCAAATCATCATAACTCGAACCTTGAACAATGCCAAAGAGAAGTTGTTTTGAATGGACGTGTTTGCGGTTTAATCGCTGCTTGCAACGTTTAGCCCAACGAGTTGTGCGTTCAACGGCTTTTTGAGCTTTTTTATAATCACAGGGATACTCCACACATTCATCAAGGGGCATCATGATATCGCTTCCAAGGACAGTCTGAATGTCAATAATGTCTTCGGGGCGAAGAAAATGACTTATCCCATCAATATGAGAATTAAAATGTACTCCCTCTTCGTTGATTTTCCGTAAGCGGGCTAAGCTAAAAACCTGATAGCCCCCACTGTCGGTGAGAATCGGTTTGTCCCATTTCATGAATTTGTGTAAACCCCCAGCTAGCTTGATAATTTCGAGACCTGGTCTTAAAAACAAATGGTAAGTATTGGAAAGAGCAATTTGCATACCGATGTCCTGGAGATAATCACAAGGCAAAGCCTTGACTGACCCGCTAGTGGCAACCGGCATAAAAAAAGGCGATTGCAATTCGCCATGAGCCGAACGGAGAATCCCCAAACGGGCTTTTGTTTTCTGACATTGCTTTGTCAGAGTAAAGATATTTCTTTTTGTTTTCACGGTTAGTTTATTGTCGCAAATTCCAGTTAAAGAATAAGCATGGCATCCCCGTAGCTAAAAAATCGGTATCGCTCTTTAACGGCCTCCCGATAAGCCCTCATGATCAGGGAATATCCTCCGAATGCGGTCACCAACATCAATAATGTGCTATAAGGTTGATGAAAATTCGTAATTAAATGATCCACCGCCTGAAAGTGATAGCCTGGATAAATAAACAGATCGGTCTCACTCGAAAGCTGGCCCGATTGAACGGTCGATTCAAGAACACGGCAAGATGTTGTTCCGACCGCCACAATCGGTTTTTTCTTTTTTTTGTTATTCATAAGCCGCTGATAAACACTTTTATTCATGCGATAAAACTCTCGATGCATTTGATGATCTTCAATCTGATAGGTCTCAACCGGCTTAAAGGTGGCGTAATTGATATGCAATGTCACCTCTTCTATCCGATGCCCTTGGCGGATTAATGAATCACATAACGAGGGAGTAAAATGAAGGCCAGCCGTCGGTGAAGCAATAGATCCGCTTCTTTTAGCATACACCGTCTGATAATCGAGACGATCAGAAGGCCTATCGTTTCTTTTGATATAAGGTGGAAGAGGCATGTGCCCAATGGCATCCAAATCTTTGCGAATATATTTTTTGTTAAAACGGACCGTATTCTTATCGAAAATTTCAGCCCGTAGACCACTTTGATCGAATCGTATGATGTCGTGATATTTTAATTTTCGCACCGGCCGCATTAAAACCTTATATGAATAACCGTCCTCCAATTTCTTAAGTAAAAATATTTCAACCTTGCCTCCTGAGCGCTCTTTACATCCAAGCAATCTGGCCGGCGTGACCTTGCTGTTATTGACAATAAGCAAACTGTTTTTCGGCAAATAGTCAGCCAAATGAGAGAATCTGTCATGCCTGATTTCTCTATTTCTCCTGTCAATAACCATCAGCCTAGCCTGATCCCGTTTTTTTAAGGGATACTGAGCGATCAGATCAGCAGGTAACCTATAATGGAATTTTTGAAGTTTCATAATTTTGAATATAAGCGCCCGGATAATAAAATTCTAAAATATCCCGATATTCAAAACGTTGCCGTGCCATGAAATTAGCTCCCCATTGACAAAGGCCTACGCCATGTCCCCAACCTTTTCCGATCAGATCCATATAGTAGCCTTTCATGATCGGCTCGTAATTATTGCTCTTAATGATATTGGGGCCGATGATCGAGCGGAATTTCTTACCTGAGAGCGTAATGCTTTTATTATCGCGGGTCGTGATTTGAATCATTTTAATGCGTCCGCTTTGATTTCGATCAAGCACCCGGATGTCTTTTATCAACCATAAGCTATATCCGGCTTCATTGAGTTTTTCCTGGATCTCTTTCAGCTGAAAGTTCTTTTTCCATAGATAATGAGGAGAATGTCGACAGTAAGGACAGGATCGCCCTTTTAAAGGCCTTAGATCTTCATCCCAAAGCTCACTAGCATCTTCCGTGTGTCCACCGCATGTGGCATGGAAATAAGCCGGCAATATCTTTCTATCATAAATTAAAATCATTCCCCGCGTGCGCTCCACCGCGATGCTGGTTCTATAGCGTTCGCTATTACGCCCACCGTAAACCTGGGAGTAAATATCATTGGTCAAATCATAATCCCGGGATCTATTTTGACTCATCCGGTACAAAGCATAGGTACGAGCGGCAACGGCCTGGGCCTTAATCGCCTCTAACGGCCAACGATGAGAAACTTCGTGATACAACACCCCTTTAATATATTCCTCTAAGTCAACTGCGTTAACAACCGTTAAGAGTCCCGACGATTGCTTGATAATGGAAATACCACCACGAAATCGCCTTCCATTAATTTCAATAACAGAACGCCATCCGGGTTGAATAAAAAGATGGCGGCTTATAATTTTCTCTTCACCTAATCGTATCCCCCACTCGCCTGCTTCAATAATAATTGAATCTATTCGTTTTCGGCTTGTGATTTCCCGTTGATTATTCTGGTCGATGATCGAATAGACGCCCCTGACCGAAAGAGGAAAACTTTTTACATCTTTTAAAATAGCTACTCTAACGGTATAAGACTTAGCCTCGGCTATCGCTTGAAATCCGGCTAACAAAAAAGAAAAGGCCAGACTCCAAATAACAGTTGTTTTAAATCGGTGAGGAAATATCGGACTCATTTTCTTGATAAAATAAATAAAACTGCACTCAAGAAAACACTGATTAAGATGCAGGTAGTTATTGGAAAATAAAAGGTGAAATCTTCCCGTTTAATTATAATATCTCCCGGAAGCTTCCCGACACCAGAAACCTTCTCCATTAAGCTAACGACTAATCCTATCAGAACAATCAATGATCCGGTCACAATTAATGTTTTGGCGATATTCATCATCGTTTATCAATAATTATTTTGTTCTTGATTTAAATAAATCTTTTTGACTCTGAGATGCGCAGAAAGGCTTGAGATCCAGATGCAGTGCAGCGTCTTTGGTTAATTGTCGACCACGATTTGTACGACGAAGAAATCCTCTTTTGATTAAAAACGGTTCGATCACATCAACAATGGTATCCGCTTCTTCGCTTATGGAAGCGGCCAAAGCTTCAATCCCAACCGGACCTCCGTGATAATGTTTATACAAAGCCAAAAGAAGCCTGCGATCGGCTTCATCCAGACCGGCGGAATCAATTCCCAAAGCATTCATGCACCGATCTACAATTTCATCAGTGACATGAGAATCTTTAGTTTTAACCTGCGCGTAATCCCTAACGCGGCGCAACAGCCGATTGGCAATCCGAGGAGTGCCCCTTGAGCGAACGGCGATCATCTCGGTTGTCTTGGGGGCAATTTTAAGATTAAGCTTCTGAGCCGAATTCATTATAATTTGACTTAAATCATTGATATCATAGAAATCCAGATGCTGAAAGATGCCGAAGCGATCCCTCAACGGTGAGGCCAGAAGTCCGCTTCGGGTTGTGGCCCCAATGAGCGTGAAGGGTTTGAGATTAAATTTAATAGTGCGAGCATACGGTCCTTTATCAACCACAAAGTCTATTTGATAATTCTCCATGGCCGGATAAAGAAACTCCTCAACAGTTTTTGACAGCCGGTGAATCTCATCGATGAAAAGCACATCTCCCGCTTCCAGATTCGTTAGAATCCCGATAAAATCACCGGCCCGATCAATTGCGGGACCGGATGTGACCGTAATGCGGCTTTTCATTTCATGTGCGATGATATAGGCTAGGGTCGTTTTTCCCAATCCCGGAGGACCGCTAAAAAGAATATGCTCAAGCGGTTCCTGACGCTGCCGAGCGGCCTCAATGGCTACCCGCAGATTTTCAATCACATCGGCCTGCCCCACAAAGTCTTCAAGCTTGGACGGCCTCAGCGACAAACCGACAATGACATCATCATCTGTTTCCTGATTAACAATAAGGCGTTCTCGCTGTTTATGGATTTGTTGCTTCTTCTTCATCGGCAGATTTCTGATTATCACTGGCGGCTATCATATTTTCCTTATTGCGAACAATAAGGATATCATCAAAAAGTCTTTTCTGGATCGCTTTGATTTCCCTGAGACGAATCAGCTCCAAAATCGCCATAAAGATCACGATGATCTCCATCCGACTGCGGGCATTTTGAAATAAATCTTTCAGAAGAACTTTTGATTCCTCCAAAAGCAAATGTAAAATATCATGAATCTTTTGCTCGACGGTATGCTCTTCTTTAATCACTTGGTAAAAGGTTTCCCGGGGGACATTCTTTAAGACCTGGCTGAAAGCGGTTATCAGATCGAAAAGACTGGCTTCAAAATAGATTTCCTTTGCATCCTCTTTGTATTCTCTGGCAAGTTCTGTTTCTTGCGTTCGAGAAAAATAATCTTTTCTCACAGTCTCTTTCTCTCTGAGTTCTTCGGCAATTTCCTTGAATTTCTTATACTCCAGCAGGCGACGAACCAGTTCATCACGCGGATCTTCCTCGAGCGCTTCTTCTTGAGCAGGGTCTGGGGGCAGCAACATGCGAGATTTGATCTGCATGAGAGTGGCCGCCATCACCAAGAAATCACCCACGATATCCAGATCCATCATTTTCATCAACTCCAAATACTGCATATATTGTTCGGTCACTTCTGTGATAGGAATATCGCAGATATTAATCTGATCTTTCTTTATTAAATAGAGCAAAAGATCCAAAGGGCCTTCAAACATCTCCAGTTTTAATTTGTAGCTCATAGACCTAATACAACCTTTCGAACTTCTTTCATCGTTTCCTGGGCAATGGCTCTGGCTTTTTTGGCGCCGATAGCCAGAATATCCTGTATACGATCTTTATCTTTTCCCAAGGCGCTCCTTCTCTGCTGAATAGGCGTAAGGATTTCTATCATTTTATCAGCCAGTATTTGCTTGCACTGAGTGCACCCTTTTTCGGCTTTCGTACACCACCGGCAGACTTCTTCTGTTTTCTCAGGATAAAAGACTTTATAATAGCAGTAAACATTGCAGATATCAGGATGACCGGGATCGGTTTTTCTGATCCGCTGCGGATCAGTCACCATAGACTGAATTTTTTTTCTGACCGTTTCTTGATCATCGGAAAGATTAATCGCGTTATTGTAACTTTTGCTCATTTTGCGATTATCTATTCCCAAAAGCCGAGGCGTTTGAGTCAAGATCCCCTCGCAGTCTGAAAAAACTTCACTTTGATACGTATGATTAAACTTGCGGGCGATTTCGCGGGTTAATTCAATATGCGGCAGTTGATCTTCACCAATAGGAACTGCCTGAGCCTTGTAAACAAGAATATCGGCAGCCTGCAAAACAGGATAACCCAGAAATCCGAAGGTTTGCAGATCGCGTGTTTTGATTTCTCGAAGCTGTTCTTTGTAGGTCGGATTTCTCTCAAGCCATCCCAGAGGAGTCAAGCATCCGAATATCATGCTTAACTCCAAATGCTCAGGTACATGCGACTGAACAAAAATCACCGAGCGGTTGGGATCCAATCCGCAGGCAATCCAGTCAAGAGCCATTTCCGCGATATAATGATTAATCTCCTGACTGTTTTCATATTCGCTCATAAGAGCATGCCAATCGACGATACCGAAAATACAGTCATATTCCTCCTGAAGCTTAACCCAATTTTCTAATGCTCCCACCAAATGCCCCAAATGTAACTGGCCTGTCGGCCGCATACCGCTAAAAACTCGTTTTCTCATAGTGTCCTTGCAATGATTTCCATTTCATAGGCTTCGATCATATCGCCCGGCTGAATATCCGAAAACCCCTGAATGGTGATCCCGCATTCAAAGCCTTCACTGACTTCCCTAACATCGTCTTTAAAACGTTTGAGCGAAGCGATTGTTCCCGAATAAATAATATCTCCGTTGCGCACAATATCGATTTTGGCTTTGCGGTGTACTTTTCCTTTCTTGACAAAACAACCCGCCACAATACCAGACTTGCTGAGTTTAAAGACCTGCCTAATTTCAATCTTAGCCAGAAAATTCTTTTTCTTCTTTGGCTCCAAGAGACCTTCAAGCGCATTACGAATATCCCTGATGGCATCATAGATCACTCGGTATGTCCGGATATCGACAGGTTTTTTGCTCAACTCCTCTTTGGCCCGAGGACCTGTTTCAACATTGAAGCCGATAATGATGGCATCGGAGGCCTGAGCCAAAATAATATCAGAGGCATTGACAACACCAATACCGGTATGGATCATTTTGATCTGCACATCGGGATGAGAAATCTTATTCAGATTATCTTTGAGAGCCTCCAGGGTTCCCTGAACATCGGCCTTAATGATGAGATTCAACTCTTTAATGGATCCTTCTTGAATCCTAGAATAGAGATCTTCTAGACTGACTTTTTGAGTGGATTGTAGTTTTTTATTACGAAGTTCTGTTTGCCTCTGGGCGGCAATCTGCCGGGCTTCCTTTTCGTCTTCAATAGCATAAAATATATCGCCAGCTTCCGGAACCCCGGAAAGACCTAAAATTTCCGCCGGCATACCGGGAGTGGCCTTCTTGATGGATCTTTCGTGATCATCAAACATCGCCTTAACCTTGCACCAATGAGGTCCAACGATAATCGTATCTCCTTCTCTAAGTGTTCCATTCTGCACAACAACAGAAGCTATGGCTCCTTTGCCGTGAGAAACCTTAGCCTCAACGATAATACCCGTAGCCAGCTTTTCGTAGTTGGCCTTTAACTCGAGCAGTTCGGCCTCCAGTAAAATCATTTCCAGTAAACGATCAGTACCCTCTCCGGTTATGGCGGAAACCCCAACCACAATCGTTTTTCCTCCCCATTCCTCGGGATTGAGATCTCGATCGGCTAATTGTTTTTTAACACGATCAGGGTCGGCATTGCGTTTGTCAATTTTATTGAGAGCCACAACAATGGGAACTTGAGCCGCCCTAGCGTGATCGATGGCTTCTTCCGTTTGCGGCATGACACCTTCGTCAGCGGCAATCACAAGAATAATCAAATCCGTAATATGCGCCCCACGAGCTCGCATGGAGGTAAATGCCTCATGTCCGGGAGTATCAAGAAATGTGATAGAGCCTTTCTCGAAAGGAACGGAATAGGCTCCGATATGCTGGGTAATACCTCCGTGTTCTTTATCTGTTAGCTTACTTTTACGAATTTTATCCAGCAGAGATGTCTTTCCGTGATCTACATGACCCATAAATGTGATCACCGGCGGTCGGTTTTGCAACGCTGAAGTATCCTCATCCGCCAGACGATGCTTATGAATGATTTTTTCTTCTTTCGTCTTTTCCTTGGAAACTTTAAAATGAAATTTATCGGCAATCTTATTAAGAATATCTTCACCCAAAGCCTGATTGATGTTGACAAAGATTCCCATCTTCATCAATTCCTTGAGGATCAAGCTGGGCTTTTCCTGAATCCTAACAGCTAGATCTTTTACGGCAATAGGAATAGGAATCTCAACCTCTTTTAAAGAGACCTCTTTCTCGACTTCAGGAAATTTCGATGGTTGTTGTTGGGATTTTTCCTCAGCAGGCTTTGTAGGTTGATCGGCTTTGATTTCGTGTTTTGGTTGCGGTTGCTCTTTCTGGACAGTAGACGATTCTGGCTCACTGGACTTATTTTGCCTAACCTCTTTCCCTTCCTTTTTCTTCGGTAAAGCTTTCTTGGGTTTCTTTTTTGGCGGTAATTTCTTTTTGACCCTTTTGATCTTGGTCACTGCTTTGGATTCCGCTTTTTTCTTGGCGACTTTTTTTTCTTTTGGTTCTTCTCTGGATTTCTCCGCCTTTTTCTTCACACTCTCTTTGGCTGTTTTTGGCTTTGCCTTTGAAACTTTTTTCTCAGTGGAAACAGCGGATTTCTTTCCAGTTTGCTCTTTCCCAGCAGACGCCCCGCTTTTACCTGCTTTCTTCTTGCCGCCCCCTTCAAATTCTCTTCTTAAAACAGCTACCGCTGCACCACTAAGATCCTGACCCTTACCTTTGGCTTTCATATGCAATGACTTCAATTTTTTCAGAATATCATCAACGCTAATTTCCAACTCTTTCGCTAACTCAGAAACACGCATGCTTTAACCGTTCTCCTTTACCATTAATTTTGCATTATCAATAAGACCTTCGGCTTTAACTTTTCCCAATCCCTTTATTTTTATTAATTCATCAGAAGAGACCTCAGAGATTTTCTCTAAATTATCATAGCCGGCTTCTTCCAGAGCCGTCAGGAGCTTTTCTCCGACGCCAGGTAAATCATAAATCGTGTACTTCTCTTCGTCTTGCTTCTCTTGGGCTGTCTCCTCTTCTGTCGCTCCCCCTGCTTCTTTTTTGGCCCATTGATCAAATGAAAAAACATTAAGCTCCCATCCCGCCAATTTAGAAGCTAGTCTAATATTCTGCCCTTTCTTGCCGATTGTCAAGGATAATTGATCATCGGCGACAATGATATCGGCTCTCATATTCTCTTTATCCAGTTGCATCCGGCTGATTTCTGCAGGAGATAAAGCCGCCCGTATAAATTCCTTGATATCCAGAGAATACCGTACGATATCGATTTTTTCCCCATGTAATTCGGTCACGATCCCTTTGACTCTAGAGCCCCGCATCCCCACACAAGCTCCAACGCAATCGACTTTTTCATCTTTAGAGGTCACTGCGATCTTGGTACGCTCTCCCGGATCTCTAGAAATCGCTTTAATTTCAACAATCCCTTCGTAAATTTCGGGAACTTCCAACTCAAAAAGCCGCTTGACAAAATTGACATTGGTCCGAGATAAAATAATCTGCGGCCCCCTGGATTCCCGACGGACATCCAGGACATAAGCGCGAATACGATTACCCTGCTTGAATTCCTCTTTGGGTGATTGCTCACTGCGAGGAATAATGGCTTCAGTCTTGCCCAAATCAACGACGATGGCTCCTCTTTCAAAACGATACACGCCGCCGTTAACGATCTGGCCAATGCGCTGATGGAATTCGCTAAAGATTACGTCTTTTTCGGCTTCGCGAATTTTCTGAATTACAACCTGTTTTGCTGTTTGAGCGGCAATCCGACCAAAATCCTTGGACTTTATTTCAGATCCATCAGCATAGGCTGAAATTTTTCCCGTTTGACGGTCCAGAACCACTTCAATTTCATCCGCCTTGTCTATAGTCCAGATTTTTTTTACAGCAGAGGCAACAGCGCTCTCAACCGCCTTAATCAGAACATCCTTATTGATGCCCTTGTCTCTCTCGAGTTGCTCAAGAATCATTAATAATTCGCTGTCCATAACCAACCTCTCGTTATTTATAAACTTGTTTACCTTTTTTTATTTTTCTAAAGGGAATAGTCCAGATATTTCCTCTGTTTTCAATCATCAAATTTTCTTCGCTGACCTTTTTAATAAGTCCTTCAATTTCTTGAGAACCATCGACTTCTTCATTGAGATAAAGATGAACATCACGATTGACGACTCTGAGAAAATCTTTAACGGTAATTAAAGGCCTATCCATGCCGGGACTTGACACCTCAAGAATGTTCAAATCCTTAATGAGATTTTTCTCTTCAATACGTTGAGCGATTTCTCTGTTTAAGGAACTGCATTCACCAACGGTGATGCCGCCAGCTATCTTATCAGCGAAGATTTGAATATTGACCCCCTGACCGCTTCGCTTGATATGAATATCAATAACCTCTGCACCTATGCGTTGAGCCAGAGGAATCGCAATCTCGCCGATCTGTCCAGCTAAGTGTTCCATGATTAACCTTGTCTTATTTTCTCTATCTGGGCGCGCACTTCTTCCATCGATATAGTCTGAACATCCTCTGAAGCCCGTTTTTTCAGTTCCACTTTTTTCTCTTTCGCGTATCTTTTTCCCACAATCACTCTAATCGGAATTCCGATCAAATCGGCATCTTTAAATTTTTTTCCAGCGCTTCCATCTCGATCATCAATAAGAATATCCAATCCTTGTCGACTTAAGTTTTCTGCTATTTGTTGGGAAGTCGCCCTAAGCTCGTCCGTATTCCCCAAAACAAGTACTTCGACATCAAAAGGAGCCACTTCCTGGGGCCAGATAATACCATTTTCATCATAATGTGTTTCAACGATGGCGGAAATCATTCGGCTAACTCCGATACCGTAGCAACCCATCATCATTTCCCTGCGCTGGCCTACTTCATCCAGAAAACAAGCATCTAAGGCTTGACTATATTTTGTGCCCAATTGAAAAATGTGACCCAGTTCTATCGCCGGAATTTTCTTCAGAAAACTCTTTTTGCAATGAGGACAAGGATTATTCTCGTTTTGTCTTGCTACGCACCCGTCCTGATATCCGCATCCCTCGCAAATCAAAATAGAATCCTCCCCAATGGGAGCAGCCACCATATATTCATGAGAGACATCTCCTCCCATAGCACCAGAGTCGGCTTCCACAATCACGGTTTTAAGATCGCATCGAGAGAATATCTTTGTATAGGCCTCGTACATCTTTTGATAATTTTTCTTAAGACCCCCCTGATCGCAATCAAAGCTATAAGCATCCTTCATAATAAATTCACAAGCGCGGACAATACCAAACCGAGGACGCATTTCGTCCCGAAACTTAGTCTGAATCTGATAAAGCACCAAGGGCAGCTTACGGTAAGATTGCACGTATTGCCGCACCAAATCCGTTATGACCTCTTCATGAGTGGGCCCCAGACACATAGCCCGGCCTTTTTTATCTTCATAGCGAATCATGACATCCGCAAGCGTTTGATCACGCCCGGTTTTTTTCCACAAGTCCAAAGGTTGAAGAACGGGAAGAAAAACTTCGATAGCTCCCGTAGCGTTCATTTCCTGACGGATAATATTTTCCAATCTGTTTAAAACCTTCATTCCCAAGGGAAGATAAGAATAAACGCCTGATGTCAGCATGTTCACCATACCGGCCCTTAGTAGCAACTGATGGCTAGCAGCTTCTGTTCCAATGGGAACTTCCTTTAGCGTGGGAATAAAATATTGAGAATAGGACGTTATCATGTCAGGGGTACCTCAAAATAGCCTTCGGGTAGTCGGATATTCCTTTTCTGAAATTTCCGATAAAAAGAAGGTAGCTTGTTATCAAAAATCCAATCGCCGATCACTTCCTTTTTCTCTCCTTCGACTTCGATCACTTTTTCCTGGTTAAAATGAAATATATCGTCAAAGATAATTCCATTGGTGTCTTTATTGTGGCGAACATCTGTAATATAGGTAATCTTTCTGGTTCCATCCATTAATAATTCTGTGTGAACAATCAAATCGATAGCCGAGGCTACTTGACGACGAATTTCATCCTGAGAAAGTTGAATGCCGGTCATCAAAATCATCGTGACCATACGGTGAAAGCAATCCAAAGGGGAATCGGCATGAACGATGGCTAAGGATCCCGAATGACCCGACGTGATTGCCTGAACCATATCCAACGCCTCACTTCCTCTGACTTCTCCAATAATAATTCGATCTGGCCGCATACGCAAAGAATTCACAAACAGATCCCGAATCGTAATCTCGCCCTTCCCCTCAATGTTAGCAGATTTTGCCTGCAAGCGAACCACATGATCCTGAAGCAACCGTAACTCGGCCGTATCTTCGATAGTGATAATTCTCTCATCCTGAGGAGCATACCGCGAAAGAACATTGAGTGTCGTGGTTTTTCCGGTTCCTGTAGCACCGCAAAAAACCATATTGAGTTTAGCCTTAATGCCGGCAACGAGCAAAGTGGCCATTTCTTTATTGAGAGTTCCTTTTTCAATCAAATTTTCAATTTTACTAATTTCCGGGGAAAATTTTCTGATCGTCACAACGGGTCCGCTTAAAGACACCGGAGAAAGAATTACGTTGACCCGCGACCCATCAGAGAGTGAAAAATCTACATAGGGAGAAGATTCATCAACACGTCTTCCCGATCCTGAGGCCGAAAGCATCTTTTGAACCATATGCAAAACATCCCGTTCGTTATCAAAGGTATAAGGAGTTAATTCGATCTTTCCCTCTTTTTGAATATATATTTGCTTGGGACCGTTGATCATAATCTCGGTGATCATCATATCTTCGATCAAAGACCGGATCGGACCGTAACTGACCACACTGTGAACCAGCTCTCTTAAAAATGATGTCTTCTCCTCGACCGTTAAGGTGACCTCTTCTTTTTGACAGGCCTCATCGATGGTTTTAGCGATAAACATCCGCAGCTGATCTTCAGACATCGTGTCTTTGAGCTTTAAAAATTCCGTATCCGTAATGAAGTACTGATGAATTTTTCTTCTGATTTTCTCTAACATAACAACCTCGTCAAAATTTGCTTTAAGTTAAAATCCCATGTTCTTCCATAAAGACGTCAATCCGCCGATTGCTCTGTCAAAAAGATCGAGCTTTTCCATATCGTTCGCTAAAACAAAAAGTGCCAAAGAAACAATCATGATAAATCCAATGCGATTAATGATTTCATCGCTCTTGGCCGATAAGGCTTTCCCTCTTATTCTCTCAATCCAAAAGATCAATAAATGCCCTCCGTCTAAAACGGGCAGCGGTAAAAGATTAAAGATCGCCAAACTGGCACTAACAAGTGCCATAATCAAAATCACATGGGTGAAGCCCAGCCGGGCCGCCTTGGTAATAAAATCAATAATAACAAGGGGGCCTGCCACCGAATCCTTCACCGGCATAGCTCCGGTCACCATGCGATAGATTGATTTGTAAGTCATGGCCGTGATTGCAATCAACTCATTAAAAGAACGCCTGGCTGATCCCCAGAAACCGTATTTTAGATAAATGATATCTTCAGCCTGAGAAGGCATAATGCCAATGAGGCGAATCTTTTCTTTCTGCTTAAAAATATTCTCGAGAATCTCAACCCGTGGCGTTACGATTTTTGTCAACTTTTGTTCTTCTCTAAGGATTTCGAATTTAAGATTATCTTCCTTTGATTTAATAATTTCCTGACGCATCTCATCCCAACTATCAATCGCCTGACCCTCAATAGAAAGAATTCGATCTCCTTCCTTGAAACCCGCTTCCTGAGCAGGATAATTCTCCATCAAGGATCCGACTTTGGCAGGCAAGGCCGGATAACCAGTCAAAAAAACAAAATAAAAGCAGACAAAGGCAAAAATATAATTGACTAAAGGCCCTAAAGCCACAATCAAAGCTCGATGACCTGGGGAGCGTGAGAAAAATTCATTTTTGTGCCCCTTGCATTCCTGACGTTCGTCACCGGCCATTTTTACATATCCACCTAGAGGAAACAGGCAGAGAGCAAATTCCGTTTCACCAAAACGTTTTTTCAAAAGTGTCGGGCCAAAACCGATCGAAAATCGATCCACCTGCACCTTTAATTTCTTAGCCATCACAAAATGCCCTAGTTCATGAACAATGATGAGGATACTGAAAACAAGAATGACAACAAATCCAACCATAATTTTAACCGATTACCTTTCTAGCTTCATTTCTCGTCCAGTCATCAATCTGCCAGATTTCTTTGATGCTGGGTTTCTCACTCTTTTTGTGTCTGCTGAGTATTTTTTCCACTACGGAAATTATTTTTGAAAATCTCAACCGTCTCGACAAGCAAGCTTTGACAGCTTCTTCATTGGCCGCATTGAGCACAACCGGCAAGCTACCCCCCTTTTTCAAGGCTCGATAGCAGATATCAAGAGCGGGAAACTTTTTCGTGTCGGGCTTCTCAAAAGTCAAGGAGTGCAAACCAACAAAATCAATCGGTTTACAAAGTGATATCAGACGTTTGGGATATGTCAGAGCATACTGGATCGGCAATCGCATATCGGTTACCCCCATCTGCGCCAAAACCGAACCATCGCGAAATTCAACCATCGAATGAATGACGGCCTCGGGGTGAATCAGGACTCTGATCTGATCCACCTCAAGACCAAACAACCATTTAGCTTCAATTACCTCCAACCCTTTATTCATCAGAGTAGCCGAATCGACAGTAATCTTCCTCCCCATCTTCCAGCGTGGATGTTTTAAAACCTTTTCAACGGAAGCCAGCCGAAGTTGAGCTTTAGACATCCGATAAAGCGAGCCGCCCGAAGCGGTCAAATAAATATGCCGCAGTTCTTTTTTTCTGTTGCCGTTAAGACACTGAAAAATTGCGCTCTGTTCACTATCCACAGGAAGAATCAAAGCCTTGTTTTTTTTGGCCTCGCGCATGATAATGGCACCGGCCATCACCAGAGCTTCTTTGTTGGCCGGCGCAACTGTTTTTCCTTTTTTGACCGCTGCCAAAAATGGACGCAACGCCGCTGCACCAGAAACAGCGCAAAGAACCAAATCAACGTTTTTTAACGTTGCGATGTCCTCGAGCTCTCGATCGGCATCCAAGACCTTGACTTTTTTATGTTTAACAAAAGAACAAATATCCGAATATCTTTTTCGCTCTACCGCTACATATTGGGGACGATATTTCGTAATCTGCTTTTTTAATAAACCCGCATTGTTAAATGCTGTCAAAGCTACGACATTCAATCGATCTGAAAACCGATCTACCACACGCAGGACATTAGTCCCGATAGAACCGGTTGAACCCAAAATGGCAATATTCTTACGAGTCATAGATCAAGAGACGCTACCTAAGGCCGCGCTAACGTACAAATAAAAAACCGGAGCGGAAAACAAAATGCTATCAATCGCATCCAAGACCCCGCCCATACCCGGCAAAAGCTTTCCTGAATCCTTCACATGGCAATCTCTTTTGATCAACGATTCGGACAAATCGCCCAATTGTCCGATCATTCCAAAAAAAGCACCCATTAAGGCAACATGAAATAGATTATACTGCAACTGAATCGGAAGAAACGACCTAAAAGTAATTGCCATTAAAATACTCATTAGTATTCCACCCAGCGAACCTTCGATTGATTTCTTCGGACTAATGCGCGAGAAAAGTGGATGCCGCCCCAATCGTTCCCCGATCATAAGCGCCCCAATATCTCCCATTTTTGTAACGATCAATAAAAATGCGAGCAGCTGCTTGCCTTCCGCGTCAGGCAAAAGCATTCGTACTTTAACAACAAAACTAAAAAACCAAGATACATAAAGTACGCCAAAAAGAGTTGTTGAAATTCCCACAATCGCATTGTGATTATCCTTTCTAGCGAACTGTAAAAGCAGAATCATCAAAAACGCCAAAACCGTGAAAAGAAGTTCCCAGTTTTTGGTCAGTTCAAAACGGAAAAGAATGGACGCGGGGATCATGATCCCGATAAAAATACCCGTATAAGAATAAATCGGAATTTCCTTTTTCTTGATCATATGAAAAAATTCATACAATCCGACAGCTGTTAAAAACAACACCACCGCGACAAATACAATATCAAAGATCACTGAACAAACGGCCACTCCCGTCATTAACAAAGCACTGATTGTTCTTTTCCGAGACATATTTTATTTCGCCTGGATATCGCCGTAACGACGTTCGCGCTTATTAAAGTCTTCAATGGCTTTTTCAAAATCTTTTTCTTTAAATTCCGGCCAGAATTTGTCCGTAAAATACAATTCGCTATAGCTAAGCTGCCAGAGCAAGAAATTACTGATTCTATATTCCCCAGAAGTCCTAATCAACAGATCCGGGTCGGGCATACCTTGTGTATAAAGTTGACTACTAATCAACTCTTCGTTGATATCCTCAATCTTGATACCACCCTGTTTGATTTCTTGGGCTATCGTTCTGACAGCGTCGCAAATCTCCCGGCGACTGCCGTAGTTGAAAGCGACGTTCACATTCAAACCGCTGTTGTCATTGGTTCGCTTTTCTGCGAATTCGATTGTTTTTTTGACAACAGCAGGAATTCCGTTTCTCTGACCAATAAATCTCAAGCGAATATTATTTTGATCGATCTTATCGATCTTCTCATTGAGGAATCTAGTCAAAGCCCTCATCAGCATATTGACTTCACCTTGAGGACGTCTCCAGTTCTCGGTCGAGAAAGTGTAAAGCGTCAAATAGGAAATACTCCTTTGAGCTGCGGCCTCGACAATTTCTTCCACCCGCTTGATGCCCTCAAGATGACCTCGCGTACGAGATAAACTATGTTTCTTCGCCCAGCGTCCATTGCCGTCCATAATAACAGCAACGTGCACTGGCAAATTAGATTTTCTACTGAAAGTATTCATTCTTGCAAACAAAGGGGGGATCAAGATCCCCCCTTATCAAAAAGAACCGAAGTTCCAAAATAAAGTATTAAAAACTAAACATAAACATAAATAACAACCAATTTCTCACAACGTTAAGGCTGTGATGGCTCAACAGCCGACTGGATCTCAGGAACCTGGACCAAGGCTTCCTTTAATTCTTTCTCCAAGACATCGTTAAGCTTAACCATTTTCTCAAGCTCTTTGCGCATTTCTTTACTTTCAATTTCTTCTTTTTCCAAAAGAGCCTGGAGACCTTGTGCCTGATTCTTCGTACTCACCAGCTGGTTTTCCAGTGATCTGTTTTTAGCATTTGAATTCTGCAACGCTTCTTCGGCCACCAGCCGCTTGTATCGTTCTTTATCGATCATGCCCTGATTATCCTTGACAATTTGATTGGCCCGAATAGCCATGGCCAAACACCCGATGGCCAATACAGCAGTCAGAATGAAAAGTTTATCTTTCAAGGAAATCCTCCCTTTCGGTAAGTAACCGTTATTTCAAATTTGGCTGTTCGACCAGGCCCTCTTCTTTGACAGTCTTAGGAAGAATAACGATCTCCACACGTCTGTTTTGTTGGCGGCCCTCTTTCGTTTCGTTGGTAGCCACAGGACGATATTCGCCATAACCGGTTGCTGATAGACGTCTGGGGCTAACCCCCCGCTCTTCCGTCAAATAATGCAAAACGCTTAGAGCGCGGGCTGAAGACAGTTCCCAGTTGGTTTTCCAGCCCGAATGCTTGATCGGAACATTATCAGTGTGCCCATCGATACCAACATCAAGGCCTTTGGCACTGGTTTTTAGGACACGTGCAACTTGGTTCAATGTCTCATAGGCTTCTTTTCTGATTTTGGCTTTTCCGGAATCGAATAAAACTTCATTAATCAAAGTTATAACCAAGCCGCGATCCATCATTTCGACTTTAACATCCTTATCCGCAATCTGCTGCCCAAGACGATCTTCAAGATCAAGCTTAGCCCGCTCTAATTCATTGAGCTCTCTTTGAAGCTTGGATATTCTCTCGACATGTGCAGGACGGCCTTTCTGAAAAACAATCGAGCACCCATTGGATAAAAACCCTATTAATATTAAACAGATAATAATCATTAATGAGCTTTGCTTCATTTGCGCAGATTTCATGAGTCCCTCCTTTAATATAGACAATTATCAAAGTAAATCGCAACGGACTGATGCAATCCCTGTTGTTGCGATTTTAATATTTTCAATATCGTAAAGAAATCATGGTAGAAAATTTTTCAGTAATTCACATTATCATACGGAATTTTCAAAGTCAAGAATATTCTCAGAAACCAATTATTTTTCAACTAGATAGGAGATTTTTAACGAATGATAATTTGATCTCTTTTAGAGCCAATAGAGATATACTTCACTCTGGCTTGGACTAATTGTTCCAATCGCCCAATGTATACCCTGGCCTTTTTGGGTAGGTATTTATACTGACGAATTCCGCAGATCGGCTCTTGCCAGCCCTCTATCTCTTCATAAACAGGCTGAGCTTTTTGAAGGACTTCGCAATCGAGAGGAAAATCCTTTATTTTCTTACCTTTATAACGATAAGCCGTGCAAACTTTAATCTTTTTGAGCTCATCTAGAACATCCAACTTCATAATCGCCAATTCTTTGACTCCGTTAAGAATAACCGCGTAACGGACTAAAACGCTATCAAACCAGCCACAGCGCCTAGGCCGGCCGGTCGTCGCCCCGAACTCTTTTCCTTTAAAACGTATTGCCTCTTTAAGGTTATCAGAAAATTCCGTGGGAAAAGGACCTTCGCCAACCCGAGTCGTATACGCCTTGACTACAGCAATGCTCTCGTGGATATGCGTGGGGGCTACTCCGCTGCCAGCGCAAACCCCACCAACAATTGAATTGGAAGAAGTCACAAAAGGATAAGTGCCAAAATCGATATCCAAGAATGTGCCTTGAGCTCCTTCAAAAAGAATTGTCCTTTTTTTATCAATCGCCCGGTTGAGATAAAGGGCAACATCGCAAACATGAGGCTTAATCGCCTTGCCATATTGCAAATATTCCTTATAAATATTTTCAAAAGAAAAACCGGATTTTCCGTAAACTTTCCGAAAAATTTCGTTCTTTTCTTTGATATTATCCTTCAGTTTACTTGCCAGAACTCCTGGATTCAAAAGATCAATTACCCGAATACCGCAACGAGCGACTTTATCAGCATAACAGGGGCCGATTCCTCTTCCCGTAGTCCCGATTTTGTTTGTTCGCTTTTCTTCGCGGAATAAATCCATCACCCGATGATAAGGCATGATTACATGAGCATGGCCGGAAATCTTAAGATTTTTCTCAGAGACACGGATATTACTTTTCTTAAGTTCTTCAAATTCCTTCATCAAGGCCTGAGGATCGACGACTACTCCATTACCGATAACGCAAACTTTTTTTGAGTGTAAAATAGCCGACGGAGTCAAATGAAAAATATATCGTTTATTTCCCACAACAACGGTATGCCCGGCATTATTGCCTCCTTGATAGCGAACGGTAATATCGCTATTTTGGGAAAGAATATCGATTAACTTGCCTTTGCCTTCATCTCCCCATTGAGCACCAAAAACAACAATGTTCATAACAATCCTTAACTGGTTTGCCCTCTCTGTTCTAACAAGAGGTATCGATTATAAAAAAAGATTAAACAATCCGTATCCTAAAGCAAAGAAAAGAGCGGCCAAAGCAACCTTTGCTAACGCAACTGTTCTTGGAGATGATTGTTCTCCTAGATTCCGCCGTCTTAACCTCAATACAGCCCAGGCAAACAAAGCGAGGGGCAACATCATAGCTAAAGAGTAAATCCCTAAAGCCATCCAAGCTTGAAACACTCTCCCCTGCTTATTCATGATCTGAAAAACGGTGGCCATAGACAGCAAACCGCAGCAAGTTGGCTGGATCACCGCGAAAAAGAAACCGCTAAGTCCAAGGACAGCCACCGCGAAAAAACCGGATCTTCCTGTAAATACAATCGACTTGTTTTTCTCAAGAATAGAATCGGATCGCTGTAACGCCGGAAAAGTGAAAAAATATTTTTTCTGAGAATTTAAAAACCGTAAATTCACCCAATCATAAAAATTCAAAGCTCCAACAATAATACAAATGGCCGCAATAAACAAATACAGTATCCGTGTAGACAGCCAATAAAATTCAATTTGCCGCAAATTTTCGAACAGACCCGACTGAAAAAAGATATTTGAAATGATCAAAAATCCGATAAACAGGCTAACGGCAACTGTAAGATCCTTCTGCTCCAAAGAACTACTAAGGATGAAAAAAATCAAGAACGCAATGGTCGTACCCGCGCAGGGACTCAGGGCATCCAATAAGCCGTTGCAAAGAAATTCCAAAAGCATAGGGAAATATTCTATACCGTTATTAATTTAACAAACAGGATATCTTTCTCCTGTTTCAGTTTTTCAATCACGCTCTCGGGAACATCATTATCGACATTGACCACACTCACAACCAACCCTCCGGGTGATTCACGACCAAACGTAATGCTGGCGATATTGATGCTATTTTGAGCCAAGATTGTTCCAACGGCGCCTACAATACCCGGGCGATCATTATTGTTCAGAAAGATCATATGACCTCTGGGGCTTGCCTCAACGTAAATATTATTTATCTTGACGATGCGCGGCTTTTTATTGCTTGAGAGCGTTCCCCAAACAGTAAACGTCTCTTTGTCTGTCTTGATCTGCACATTGATTAGGTTCGCAAATTCAGCTTCTTCGCTGGATAACGTTTCTTGAACCTTGATGCCCCGCTCTTTGGCAATATCCATAGCATTGACGAAATTAACGGTTTCCTCTCCTAAAACGGGAGACAGAAGACCGTAAAGCAAACTCATCGTTACCGGAACCACTTTATAATCGTTCATAGAGCCGTGATAGAATATTTTAATATCGGTAATGCCACCGGTGATAAGTTGTCCTGCGAATTTCCCCATTCTTTCCGACAAATCAATGTAAGGCTGAAGTACCTGGTAGCTTTCGCTGTCAACAGACGGAAAGTTTTTGGCATTGGCGATTCCGCGGCCCAAAAGAGCATCCCGAATAATTTGAGCTACCTCAACCGCCACATTCACCTGAGCTTCCGATGTCGAGGCCCCTAAGTGCGGCGTAGCAACGCAATTTTCGTATTTCAGAAGCGGATGATCAGGTTCCGGCGGTTCTTTTTCATAAACATCCACCGCACAACCGGCGATTTGTCCTTTCTCCAAAGCTTGAGCCAGAGCCTGCTCGTTAACGATTCCTCCTCGAGCGCAATTGATAATCCGAACTGTCTTCTTCATCTGCGAGAATTCCTTCTCACCAATCAGACCCTTGGTCTCAACGCTTTTTGGAGTGTGAATCGTAACATAATCGCTTTCCTTGATGATTCTCTCCAACTCAGCCAACTCTACTTCCATTTTTGATGCTAAATCTTTGGAAATAAACGGATCAAAGGCAATTATTTTCATATTGAAAGATTTCGCCATCCGGGCTACCGTCGATCCGATACGTCCCAGTCCGATGATTCCCAGCGTCTTCCCATAAAGCTCGACTCCGGTAAATTTCGAACGCTCCCATTTCCCGGCTTTTAGAGACGCATAGGCCTGGGGAATATTCCGAGACAGAGCCAGAATCAGGCTCATGGTGTGCTCTGCGGTCGACGTTGTGTTGCCGCCTGGCGTATTCATCACGACTATGCCTTTTTTTGTAGCCGCACTCAAATCGACATTATCAACGCCCACACCTGCGCGGCCGATAAATTTTAATTTTGAAACCGATTCAAGAATATCAGCGGTGACTTTTGTCCCGCTGCGAATAATCAGAGCATCATAATCCTTGATAGTAGCCCTAAGCTCCTCCGGCTTAATCCCAAACTGGCAATCCACTTCAAATTCTTTGACGGCTTTTAATATATTAACCCCTTCCGGAGCCATTTTATCGCTGATGAGTATTTTCATGATAGATCTCCTATCTGTCTAAATAGTAGGATCAGATTAAGCATTAAGAACATTTTGGGCGGCTTTGACTCCTGACCCTTCTTCAAATTGATATCCCAGTTCTTTTAAAACTGTCTCCAGACATCCAATCCCTTTTATGATATCTTCACCTGTCAAACAACCCATCTGAGCGATCCGAAATATCTTCCCCTTAGCTTCTGCCTGACCACCGGCCATGGTGATACCGTAAGTATCGCGCATCGTCTTGACAAGCTTAACTCCGTCAACACCTTCAGGAACTTTAACCGCCGTAACCGCATTGGACAGATAATTCTGATCCGTAAAAAGTTTAAGACCCAAGGCAGCTACTGCTTTACGAGTAGCTTCAGCAAGCTTGGCAAAGAAAGCTAGATTATCCTCCAGACCCCTTTGCTTTATGGATTTTAGGCTCTCAGTGAGGGCAATAATCAAATTAATGGCTGGAGTAAAAGGCGTATCATTTTTATCGCCCGCTTTTTTCGCTTTCTTGAGATCAAAATAATATTTCGGATTTGTGGATTGATTAACCAGATCCCAGGCCTTAGGGCCCACACAAATAAATCCCAGACCCGGAGGAAGCATCAGTCCTTTTTGTGATCCACAACACACAACATCAACTCCCCATTCGTCAGTCTTAAGATCATCAGCCGTCAGACCGCTGATCGCATCGACCACTAAAACTGCTTGCGTTTTTTGAACTACCTGAGCAATGGTCGCGATATCCGCTTTAGCTCCAGTCGACGTTTCGCATAAAGTAACAAAAACAGCTTTTGTCTCTGGCTCTTCTTTTAACAATTGATCAATTTCTCCAGGCTCAACAGCCTTCCCCCAGGAAACCTGAATCGTCTGTGTCTCTACGCCATAAGCTTTGCAGAGTTCACTCCAGCGTTCGCCAAATTTTCCGCCTTCAATAGTTATTACCTTATCTCCCGGCGATAAAAGATTACAGACTGATGCTTCCATGGCTCCTGTTCCCGAGCTGGCCAGAATAAAAACATCATTTTTGGTTTGAAAAACATACTGCAAGCCTTCAACAGCTTCCTTGAGATAAGCCTGAAATTGAGGCGTGCGATGATGAATAATCGCCCGACCTAAAGCCTCGCAGACTTCTTTGCTCAATTTTGTTGGTCCGGGGGTTAAGAGAAGATTATCGTCCATAGTACACCTTGCCTTTCTGAAATCTATTACTGAATCCTCAATGAGAGAATCGGTTACTTTTTGATGCTTTGAACCACCTCATCAATAAGCCCGTATTCCTTCGCTTCCTCGGCGCTCATAAAATAATCGCGGTCCGCATCTACTTCTATCTTTTCAACTTTTTGGCCGGTATGTCGGGCCAGAATTTCGTTAAGCTCTTTTTTCATGCGTAAAATTTCTTTTGCCTGAATAGAAATATCAGAAGCTGCACCCTGCGTCCCCCCCCAAGGCTGATGGATCATCACCCGAGAATAAGGAAGGCAGAAACGCTTTCCCTTTTTCCCGGCGGCTAAGAGCAAAGCTCCCATGCTGGCTGCCTGCCCGATACAATACGTACAGACATCCGGTTTAACAAACTGGATGGTATCATAAATCGCCAGACCGGCCGTAACGGAACCTCCAGGAGTATTGATATAAATATTAATGTCTTTAGATGTGTCCTCGGACTGTAAAAACAAAAGTTGGGCGATAATAAGATTGGCTACATTGTCGTCGATCACAGTCCCCACAAAAATAATACGGTCTTTAAGCAGCCTCGAATAGATATCGTAAGCTCTCTCGGCATGTCCTGTTTTTTCGATTACCATCGGGACTAGAATTTGTGAGTGTGTATTTTTCATTTGACATCTCCTCCTTCCCACTGGGCTTCTTTGAGAAGAAACTCCATCACCTTGTTAACGAGATTTTCTCCTTTTTGGATCGTGATGTTCTCCAGAGAAGCAATCTGATCTAAAATGAAGAATAATTTTATATCGCGTTCCGCGACCGGACGCAAGTCTTTTTGTAATTTCTTTTCTTTCTTAGAAATCTCCTCTGCGGAAATCCCCTGCTGGCTCATTCTCTTTTTGCTCTCTTCAATCCGGTAGTGGATCTGCTTCTCAATCATCGACGGTGGAACAACTAATTTCGCATTTTTGATCAAAGTATCAGCAATCTGATTCTCCACATCCAACCGATTTTGACGGTCTTTATCAATTTCAATTTGTCTTTTGAGAGCTTGACGGAAAGCCTCCAAATCGGGATATCCCATACCTTTGGCCAGCTCATCATCCACCTTAACCTCTTGATTATCCCCGCGCCCTTTTTGGAACATCTCCAGAACTTTGTCAACGTCTCTTTCGCTAACTTGGGAATCTTTGCGCTGAACTTTTATGCCTTTGTAATTTTTGATTTTCACTTCGGGCTTAATATCCAGTTGAGCGGTAAATTTGAGTGTTTCACCTTTGTAGTCCACCTGATCAATCTGCGGCATATCAATGGGAGCTAATTCATGCTGGCGAATGCCCTCTTGATAAGCCTCGGGAATGATCTTTTTAATCATCTCATCTTGGGCCAGCTTGCCATAATGAGACTCCAACACATGACGCGGCGCTTTTCCCGGACGAAATCCTTTAATCTTGGATTCCTTCTGTATATTTCTATATACGTCATCAAGGGCTTGAGAAACTCGTTCTTTGGGTATTTCAAATTTTAATTCTCTTCGTGTAGCATCCAACTTTTTTACATCTACCTTCATGAAAAACTCCTGCTGTTTTCTCATTTCCCTAAAACTTAAGAGAGATGAAGAGGCAATCACGAGGCTAAAAAGCCTTGGCTACCTCTGAAGTTATCGATTCATGCTTGATCACATAGAAAACTTCTCTCCCAAATAAATTTCCTTGGCCCGCGGATTGTTAATTAAATCCTCACTGGACCCGGAAATTAAAACCTTACCGTCGGCAATGAGATAAGACCGATCAGTAATCGAGAGAGTCTCGCGGACATTATGGTCGGTTAAAAGGATTCCCAGGCCACGATTCTTAAGATCCTTGATGATCTCCTGTGCTTCGGCTACAACTATTGGATCAATTCCGGAAAAAGGTTCATCCAAAAGAATAAAGGACGGCTTAGTCACCAGCGCCCGGGTAATTTCCAAACGCCGTCTCTCTCCGCCCGATAGGGTATAAGCCTTGCTTTTAGCCAAATGAGCAATTTTGAGTTCCTCGAGCAACGCATTGAGGCGCCGACGTCTTTCCCGGGGGGAAATTCGTAAAGTCTCCAGAATAGCCATGATATTTTCTTCAACGGTCAATTTGCGAAAAACCGAAGGTTCCTGGGCTAGATATCCAATACCTAAACGGGATCGTTCATGAATCGGTTTTTTGGTAATGTCTTCCTGATCAAAAATGATCTGACCTTCATTGGGCGGAATAATACCCACCACCATGTAAAAAGTCGTCGTTTTACCCGCCCCATTGGGTCCCAGTAATCCGACAATTTCCGAACGTCTTACGGATATATCCAATCCGTCAACGACTTTCCGGCCACCGTAAACTTTACAAATATTTTTAGTTTCCAAAAGATACATCGCCACCGTCTTTCGGATAAAAAATGAGCTTGGGTCTTCCGGAAAGAATAATCCTCTTATCCTTAGCCAAGTAAACAGCCTCCTGGGAATAGCTCGCGTTGTCACCTTGATAAATTTCGACATTACCCTGGCAGACCATCTTGTTGATCTGATTGGTTTCCATATCAAAATAAACAATCACCTTATCGGCAACCAGTTTTCTCTCACCGTCAATCGCCACCACATTATCATTGAAAACCGCCTTCTCGTTTTCGTATTCAATTTCCAGAGGACCATCACATGTAATAACAACTTCTCGCATCTGTTTTTGCTCATCTTCCACATCTACGGTCACAGTCACGTCTTTCTGCAGTTTGGCCGAACTGAAATTCGGTTGAGCCTCGGCACCTTTGCCGATTGCAGTCATTCGTTCTCTTTTAATGACAACCTCATCTTCAGTCGAAACCAAATCTTTTTCCCGTTGCCAATTCAACCGATCGGTAACCATTGTCGCACCCGAATCGGTCGTGATCACCACATTATCTTCAAGCAACATATCCTTGGTGACTTGATTCAATGTTCCGTTATCAGCGGTTAAATGCATGTTTTCATCCCCGTATTTGTTAGCCACAACATTGGTCACCTTGATTTCCTTTCCCAAAATGTCAGCCCGATCGCCGGAGACATCCCACGATACGCGATTACCGTCTTTGCCCTCTAAGCGAAATCCATCAAATTGCTGAGCAGGATTATCGCCGAAAGCATGTGAAACAATAAAACAACACATGATCAAAATCAAGTAAAATATTTTCATTAGCTATACCTCTTTAGAGCCTTCGTCCATTTTCCCTGCGTCTTTAAAATAAGCTCAACCGTCTCCCGCACAGCTCCCTGTCCGCCTTTTTTTGCGGTAACGTAATCAACAGCCTTCTTAACTTCTTTGACGGCATTGGCCACAGCCACCGAGAATCCAACCGATTTAAGAACCTGTAGATCGATCAAATCATCACCGATGAAACACACCTGATCACTGCGGACATGAAAATCCCGAAGCATTCTCTTAAACACTTTTATTTTTGGATGCGCGTTCTGATAAACTTTGTCGATTTTCAGTTTATAAGCCCGATGAGCAGTCACCCTCGAAGAGCGTCCGCTTAAAAAAGCCGTCTTGAAACCCATTTCTTTGACCAGAGTGAGAGCGAAACCATCGTAGGCATCAAACCGTTTGATCTCGCTTCTACTGCTATCAAAGATAATTTTTCCATCAGTTAGAACACCATCGACATCGCAGACGATCACTTCTATCTTCTCGATTTTCTTTTGGAGTGCCGCTTTCATACGCATCCTGCCTTGAGAATATCCTGAACATCCAAAAGCCCTACGCATTTTTTCTTTTTGTCGACTACGGGAAGCTCGTCTATCTTTTTATCTTGTAAAATTTCAAAGGCCTCAGCGGCCAGGCGATCCTGATCGATAGTCTTGGGCTTTCGGGTCATAAATTCTTTTACCGAGCTATTGAGAAGCTGGGGGCCGACTTCCAAATGACGACGCAAATCTCCATCGGTAAAGATTCCTAGAAGATTTTTTTCACGATCGACAATACAAGCCGAACCACATCGCGCTTTGGTAATGGCTAAAAGAACTGTCTTAACTTTTGTTGACGGCAACAAACGCGGACAATATTGGCCAGTCCGCATAATATCTCTGACTCTCAAAAGCAAACGTCGCCCCAGGGAGCCACCGGGATGAAACCGGGCAAAATCTTCTTTGCGAAATTTCTTTCTGTCCACCAGACAGGCGGCCATGGCATCTCCCATGGCCAATGTGGCTGTCGTGGAAGCCATCGGGGCCAATCCAAGCGGACAGCCTTCTTTCTTCACAGAAATATCCAGCACGATATCGCTATGCCTGGCCACAAAGGAGCGGAGATTACCGGTTAAGGCAATAATCTTCACACCGATTTTTTTGATCAGCGGAATAAGACGGCGAGTCTCTTCTGTTTCTCCGCTTGTTGTTATTAAGATCACGACATCTGTTTTGGTGACCTGACCCAAATCTCCGTGAATGGCCTCAGCGCTATGCATCCAAATGCTCGGCGTTCCTGTGGAAGATAAAGTCGCGGCCAGTTTGTGGCCGATGATCCCGGTTTTCCCCATGCCGGTAACAATCACCCGTCCCTTGCATCGATAAATCAGCTCCACAGCATGGGTAAAATTGCGGTTGATTCTCTTTTTGAGATCCCGAATCGCTTCGGATTCGATGGTCAGCACTTCTTTGGCTCGTTTTACACTCATTTTTCTCTGTCCTTGAAATGTTTAACGACATGATCCAGGGCTTTGAGCTTTTTAAGAAGCCCTTTGAGTTTTTTTAACGGCATCATATTGGGCCCGTCGCTTTTGGCTTTCCGGGGATCAGGATGCGTCTCTAGAAATATTGCGGCACATCCGGTAGCCATCGCGCAACGCGCCAAAACCGGAATGAATTCGCTCTGGCCGCCTGAGGCCGTGCCTAATCCTCCGGGCTGCTGAACGCTGTGTGTCGCATCAAAAACGACCGGATAACCAAACTCCTTCATAATTTCTAATGATCGGAAATCGCTGACGAGATTATTGTAGCCAAAACTGACACCCCGCTCGGTGATCATTATTTTTTCATTCCCTGTTTTTTCTATTTTTCGAACCGCCTCTCTCATCTCCCAGGGAGCCATAAACTGGCCTTTTTTGATATTAATGACCTTGTTGGTTTTTCCGGCAGCCATTAACAGATCCGTTTGACGGCATAAAAAAGCCGGAATCTGGATAACGTCCAGGTTTTCGCTGGCGGCTGCCATTTCACTAACGCTGTGAACATCGCTTAAAACAGGAAGATCCAGTTCATTCTTTACTCTTTTTAAGATCGAAAGACCCCGCTCCATACCCAATCCACGGAAGGAATTCACAGATGTCCGATTGGCTTTATCATAACTCGCCTTGAAGATCAAAGGTATCCTCTCTTTGACCGCTATTCTCTTGAGAGTCCCGGCAATTTTCAAAACCGTCTTTTCATTCTCGATCACGCACGGACCGGCAATAAGAGTGAAAGGTTTTTTGTTTCCGATAGAGATTTTTCGAATCTTGATTATTTTCTGCATCAGCCTTTTCCTTGGTTGAGGAATTTTCGGGCTCCTTCGAGATCTTCCCGGGTATCAATCCCGAGCGCAATCTGATCTGTGCAAACCGTTAAAATTTTATACCCGGCCTGCAATAGGCGAAGCTGTTCGAGTTTCTCCGTTTTCTCCAAAGGCGATTCGGGTAAATGGGAAAATTGCATGAGAAAATCTTTTTGATAGGCATAAATCCCCAAATGCCGAAAAAAATCAATGCTTTCAAGAGGTTGTTGATCCCGATTAAACGGTATCGGAGACCGGGAAAAATAAAGCGCATATCCCTGATGATCGAAAACAACCTTGACAATATTTGGATTTTCAAGCTCTGCCGGTGTCGCAATTCTTTTGACAGCTGTTACGGCAACAGCTACTTCATCTTGGACCAATTTCTCGATTAAAATATCAATGGTTTCAGGATTGATAAACGGTTCGTCACCCTGAATATTTACCACGCAATCGGCTTTTGTTTTGGCAGCAGCCTCAATGACGCGATCTGAACCGGTTGCATGATGCGGATCTGTCATCACAACTTTGGCCCCGAAATCTTTGGCGTGTGTTTCAATCCGCTTGTCATCGCAGGCGATCAGGACTTCATCCAAGCGCTTAGCCTGACAGGCCCTCTCCCAGACCCGCTGGATCACAGATTGACCGCCTAAATCGGCTAAAACCTTGCCTTCAAATCGCGTGGCTTTATACCTAACCGGAATGATGCCGATGGCTTTCATATTTATGATTTCACCGCCTGCAGTAAATCTTTGGAGGTGACCGGAACAGCGCCCATTTTCCCAACGACAATGCCCGCCGCATAGTTTGAAAGATCGGCCGCATCCCGCGCGCTTGCTCCAGCCGCCAAGGACAGGGTAAAAACAGAAATAACGGTATCACCGGCTCCAGAAACATCATAGACATCCTGCGCGCGCGTATTTATGGAAATCGATTTCTTCTTTCCTTTCTCAAATAGACGCATGCCGTTTTCACCCAATGTGACCAACAGGCATCCCAGGTCAAGATATTTCAACAAAGCCATACCGGCCTGATCGACATGCTCATCTTTCTTCAGGCGAACTGTATTGATCTTTAAACTCCGCCCTTTAGACTGAGTGATCTTGATATTGTGAATGGCGTTCTCAACCTCATTGCGATTGGGTGTAATCGCGCTAACACCTCTATAATAACAGAAATGCTCAACTTTGGGATCAACGGTAATAATTTTTCCCAGTTTCAAAGCCATATCACAAGCTTGCTGGGCTAGAACGGGTGTAATGACACCCTTGCCGTAATCGGAAAGAATCAAGGCATCAAAACGCTGGATATTGTTTCTTAAAAAAGCTTCGATCTTAGGATACGTATTCACCGAAGCGCTGTCCTTAACCTTTTCACGATCCACGCGAACCACCTGCTGATGCTGTGCGATAATGCGGGTTTTCATAGACGTAGGCGTACTTCGATCCACTACAATACCACGCGAAGAAACCTTTTTTAATTTTAGAGATCTGAGCAGAATCTTTCCCTCTTCATCATCGCCGATAAAGCCTGCCAATGTCACCTGAGCTCCCAAAGAGCTCAAGTTATTAGCCACATTAGCCGCTCCCCCGGGAAAGAATTCGGGCTTGTTTTCCTGTAAAACAACCGGTACGGGCGCTTCGGGAGAAATCCGTGAAACCTTTCCCCGAATGTATTGATCAAGGATCAAGTCACCAACGACAAGTATTTTCTTTTTACGGAATCGAGAAATGATTTGGGGATAATGATGCATTTCTCTGCCTCCTATCTTAATATTTCTAGTTATAAACACCAATTTTCATTTTTCTAAGCTAAAACAACCGCTGATTCTAGCATAGTTTCCGCAAGGGGTCAATAAAGGAGTCCTGGTCTTTGGGGAGCCCCTGTCTCTTTTTTTTCCTTTTGGGCTATAATTAACTTGACGGATAGGAAATCTTGCATAAAATTAAAACGAAATCACATTAACCAGTTAAAGAAAGGAACAGTGAAATGGCTGAACATAATGAAATGCTGTTAATCGCTTCCAAAACCAAAGAAACTTTAAAAGGCGGCGGAAAATTTAATGTTTCTACAGATGCGCTCAAGGCCTTAAATTGCCACCTATACTGGCTGATCGATCAAGCCCAAAAAAGATGCGAAGCCAATGGCCGCAAAACAGTTCGAGGTCATGATATTCTAATTTCTGACTGCTGCAAATAATTTGTTTGATTGAGAAGCAAAAAGGGCACGGGTCTCAACTTTTTCAAGAGGCCCGTGCCACTTTTCATTTTTTCTTACCATTTTATTTTCATCTATACTTTGACTTAAGTCAACATCCTTTCAACAACCCTTAAGACTTCTTCGGTCTCAATCGCCTGCAGGGCGGCATAGCTCGATTCCCGGGTTTTATCCTCCCATTTTTCGATTTCTTTTTCTATGGCGATATCTTTACTCCCCAAAGGATGCCAACGGGTCACGCTGATTCCCCGTCGACGCTGACCAAAAATTGAAATCACAGGTGTCCCTACAGCCGTGGCCACATGCACAGGTCCCGAATCATTAGAAATAAGAAGTTGACATCTCTCTAAAAGGGCCGCAAGCTGCGCAATCGATGTCTGGCCCACCGCATTGATGAGGGGAACTTTCGCCAAAGATTGAATTGTTCTGGCAATTTTTTCTACTTCCTTTGACCCGACAAGCACATATAGATAAGGATACTTTTCTCCCATCTGATTGATCAGCTCAGCAAATTTCTCTCGCGGCCATCTCTTTGTGTAATCGCTTCCGCCCGGATGAATGGCAATCAGCCTGTCCTTTTCTTCTATGTTATTGGTCTTATAAAACTGCTTGACCCACTGCCTTGCTTGTTCTTTAATAGGCATATACGGCATGGGGCATTGATCATCGATAGAAAGTCCGAGTTGCTTGAGGATCTCCAAGCAATATTCGCTTTCATGCCTGATCCCCTGCGGTCGATCATCGAAGATCTTATCGGTTAATAGAAATCCGTATTTCTGATTATGATAACCGATGCGCCGCGGGATACCGGCCAGAAAACATAAGAGATTGGTTCTTTGTTTCGTGTGATAGACCATCGTTACATCAAATTTTTTGCTTTGCAGAAGATTTTTCATCTTCCAGAAGCCAAAAATTCCTTTATGCTCATAATCTTTATCATACACGATTACCTCATCGATATCCGGATGTCCGTTGACGATATCTTTGGTGGCGGGCGCCACCAAAACAGCGATATGGGATTTCGGATAATTTTTCCTGATCAACGTAAGAGCCGGAATAGTCAAAACCACATCGCCCACGCGATCCGTGCGAACAACAAGAATTCTTTTGAAATCCGGCTTCATTGTATGCTTATCCCTGCAGCTTAATGCTTTTTAGAATCTCTTCCGGATGGATCGAGGCCATCTGGTCATGCGGATGTCCAATAAAAAACCGGCCTTCCCGGCTCCAGGGACCGTATTTAGACGGATCGCTGGGACCAAAGATGGCATATGTCGGCCTGTTTAAATAGCTGGCCATATGAACAATGGCGCTGTCATTGGCCACCACAAATGAAGCACATCCAATGACAGCGCTAAGCTGAGTCAAATTGGTTTGCCCGCATAAATTTTGAGCTTTGTGTTTCATGATCGATTGAATTTCCTGGCCATATTCCTGATCGGAGGCATCTCCAACAAAGATAACGCTCATATCAAAACGTTCGATGATCTCATCGGCCAGCCGGGCAAAACCCTGCTTGTTCCATCTTTTTTTATGATCGGCTGCGCCGCAGCCCAAAACAGCATAACCGGAATCCTGTTTAAGAGTCTCTCTGGCCCAGGCCTTGTCTTGATCGCTAACTTTAAGAGCCAGTGGTGCCCTTGCTTTTTCTTTAAAATCATAAATTTCCCGTAATTTCTGAAGATGTTTTTCTTTCATATGAAGACCTTCATATTTGCGCGCTCGTATAGACGAATGATAACAGGGCCATAAAAACAGAGGGATAGCTGTTTGGCGTAAATCCACGCACAGATCAAAATGTCCTTTGCGTAATTCTCGCACCCATTTATATTTCTGTAACAATTTTAATTTTTTATCGAAAATAAAAATGGATTTAATATGGTCATTATGATCGAACAAAAATCGGGCTTTGGGGCCGACAACTACAGAAATCTCGGCGTGCGGAAAATCGCTAATTAATATATCAATCACCGGAAAGGTAAGGATCACATCACCAAGATTGCTCAAGCTGACAACTAGGATCTTTTTAATTTTTAATTTGTTCAAAAGCATCGAGAACATCCAAAACAGATATCGATTTCATACAAATATTATCGGGACAGGCCAGATGATAACACGGTTTTTCATTGCATCCTACATTCTGCCTAAGAATAGAGCTTAAGGCCAATCCGCGGGGACCGGTCACGCCCACGCTTGTCGGCCCATAAAGAGCAATCGTTTTAACTCCCACGCTATTGGCGATATGCAAAGGTCCACTATCGCCGGAGATCACGCAATCACAAATCTGCATCAAAGCGGCCAGCTGCTTGATACTTGTCTTGCCCAGAAGATCAATGGGCTCTTCTTTGAGTTGTTTCTTGATTTGATCAATCAAGGCGCGATCTTTGGTCGTTCCAATCAAAATCACCTTAATCCCTCTTTTCTGAAAGGCCTCAATGCATCTGATGAAATACTCTTTGGGCCAGCGTTTCAGATTCCAATTCCCTGCCGGATGAATACACACTTTTTTGTCTGAAGGACTGATATTCAGATTTTGTAATAACTTCACCGTATATTCTTTTTGCTCTGGCCCAACATTGAGCCGACATGTTTTCACAGGCATCGGAAAATCTTTCTCGATCACACCCAGATAATAATCCATCCGATGCTTTGCATTTGGGGTAACCTTTAAGGCCTCTGTTAAAAGAAACCCTCTGTTTTTCGTGGCATAGCCGATTCGACGAGGAATCCCGGCCAGAAATACAAGCAGAGCTCTCGTTAAAGAACGGTGCAAAAGATAAACCCGATCAAATTTTTGATTTCTTAAATGACTAATCAACCTCCACTTGCTTAAGGAAGTCGCATGCTTTTGATCTTCATCATAAATAATGATTTCATCCAGCCCTGGAATCATCTCAAGAATTTCTTTCACGCGGGGATGGGCCAGGCAGGACAACCAAACATCAGATCTTTTATTCTTAATGGTCTGAAAAACAGCGGAAGAAAAAAGGACATCTCCTAGCCAATTGACATTAACGATAAGAATCTTTTCCATTATCTTACAACCTCTTGATAAACAGCCAGTGTTTTTTCTGTCATTTGCTTGAGAGAAAATCTTTCTTCAATCATCATCCTGGCTTGAGAACCCATAGCGGCCGCTTGTTGAGGATGGGATAATACATGGTTAATCGCCAGAGTCAAGGCCTTCTTGTCTGCGGGCAAAACCAAAAAACCGGTCTTCCCTTCCTGGATCAGTGTTTTTAAACCTCCGACCCTTGAAGCCACAACCGGCAACCCCATCGCCTGGGCCTCCATAACTGAAAGCCCAAGGCCTTCTTTCAAAGAAGGCATCACAAACACATCAAAGGCGGATAACATTTTAGGGGTCTGATTGACAATCGGATAGAAATGGATAGACTCTTGAAGACACAAATCGCTGACCTTGTTTCTTAGCAGTTTTTCTTCTTTGCCCTCGCCCACGATCAGACATTGCGCTTGAGGAAATTTTGATATCACATCCTGCATCGCCTCAATCAGGAAGGAAATCCCTTTTACATCTGAAAGTCGGGAGATAATGCCGACAACCGGCCCCTTTAAATTCATTTCGCGTTTCGTTTTGACCCGCCTCTGCTCGTCGATCAAAGGAAAAGCGTCTATATCAATTCCGTGAGGCACAAGAGCCATTTGCTCTTGGGGCAAATGAAAATCGCTTTTCAGATGACTGAAAACATCATCGCTGATCGCGATTACCCTCTGTCCCCAGCAGTGAAATTTCCTCCGGCTCCATCGCGGCCTAAAAAAACCATGACACGTTGTTACAACCGGTATGCCGCACAGCTTATGCGCGCAGTGAGCCATCACTTGCGTTATGCGAGTTTGAGCATGAATCAAGTCAATCGATTCCTCTTTAATCAACCGTATCAATTGATTGAGCTGCAGATAAATTTTAGGGCTCAGCTCCGACTTGGTCTTTAAATCATATGTGATATCTGCCGCCTGGAGAGACTTCAGTTCATCGACACAATTCCCGCCGCTTGAAATGACAATAACCTCATGACCGTCTTGGACCAACCCCTTGGTGAGATTTAAAAGATAGCTCGTGATTCCGCCGGTATTGAAATGCGTTGTCAAAAAAAGAATTTTCATCATGCCTCTTTGATCAGATCTTCGATAGCTGTAAGAACTTCTTCTGGAGAAATATTTTTCATGCATGTATGCTTGACAATCCGACAGCGGGCACTGTAACAAGGGGCGCAACGGACATTTTTATGGATGATCCGGGCCTCCTTGGCGTACGGCATGTGTCTTTTTGGATCAGTCGGACCAAATAAAGCCACCACCGGGGTCTTCACGGCGACTGCCAAATGCAAAGGCGCCGAATCGCAGGTGACATAAACCAGGCAACGCTTAATCAGGGCCGCCAGTTCCATCAGATCCGTTTTCCCGACCAGGTTAGCCGGTTTGGATTTAACCGCTTTGATCAATTCCTTGGCGACTTCCCTATCATCTTCCACACCGGTGAGAATCACCCTAAAATTTTTTGCCGAAAGAAGATCACAGATTTTAGCAATATATTTAAGCGGCCAGTTCTTGCTTTCCCATTTTTGAGAAGCTGCTAAATTGATTCCGATGATATTTTTATTGTTGCCCAACCACTCAGAATCAAGCAGTTGCTGGGCTTTGCGCTCATCGCCCTTTGAAGGCCACAGCTCCAGAGACTCGTTCGTATCGTCTTGAATTCCCAATAATTTTAATATTTGAAATTGGTGAGAAACAGGAGGCAAATGCGGTTTGTCATTAGGGATATGCCTGGAAAGAAGCCAACTCCACTTACCGTTATGATAACCGTAACTGTCTCTGGGAAAACTCAAAAAAGAAAGCAAATGACTTTTGCGATTATTCTGAAAATCAATGATTTTATCAAAATGGTAACGGCGCAGCTTGCGGGCGATCTTCAACAATGACCACCAGCTTTTTTCTTTATCCTTAATATCGATGACAATCATGCCGTCGATATAGGGACAGTGGTCAAGAATCGGACTGGCTTCCTTACTCACCAGACAATAGATACGCGCCTTCGGATATCTGCTGCGCAAAGCTCTCAGCGAAGGAATGACCAGCACCACATCCCCCAATGAGCTCAATTTAATCACTAAGATATTCAAATGATTCAAAAGCTCCTGGTAAACCTGAATGGTTTGACTGGCCATCTGATCCAGGGTATAATGCGTTTCTAGTTTCTTTCTGGCTTCTTCGATAATCGTACGCGCCAGTTGCTTGTCCCTGAGAACCCTTAACACTTCCCGGGCCATTGCCTCCGTATCCTTAGGCAGAACCAATAGACCTGTTTTCTCATGTTCAATGATTTCCACCACCCCGCCGACTTTAGTCGCTACAACGGGAACTCGAGCGGCTTGGGCTTCAACGATCACCCGTCCGAACGATTCAGGAACCGTGCTTGAGAACACCAGGCAGTCAATCTTTGATAACAGCTGAGGGATATCTTTTCGATTGCCCAGAAACTCAACATAACTTGTCAGCCCTAATCTCCTAACCAACAGCAAAAGCTCCTGCTTGTAAGACTCTTTCTTGAGATGGGCATCGCCGACAATCCAGATTCTGACATAAGGTGCTGTGCGAATCACTTTGGCCATAGATTTTAAGAAATACGTATGTCCTTTTAGAGGTGTCAGGCGTCCGATAATCGCGATAATCTTTTCTGTTTTAGGTTTATATTCGTCTTGCGGAAAATTAAATTTATCCAAATCCACGCTACGGGCAATACATCGAATGCTGTCACCAGGCACTTTAAAGTCATTAATCATATGCCGGCCGATGACCATGCTGGGAACGATAATCAGCTTGGCCCAGCTCATTACCCGAGAGAAAAAATGAGTCGCATAATATCCGTGACAAGTTGTGATAAAAGCGGTGTCTGTTTTGCGGCAAACAAAAAAAGCAATCCAAGCCGGAACCCGCGAGCGAGCATGGACGATATCGATTTGCTCATTTTTGATAATTTTTTCAAGTGCGGAAATACATCGAAAGGCGTATAGAAAAGACTTTTTGTGAACCGGCAACGAATAATGCCTGGCCCTCACTCTTTCTAAATCCTGGACAAGTTCCCCGCCGTTTGAAACAACCACTGCCTGATGGCCATGAGAAATCAAATATTTCGCTAAATCAACCGTTCCGGTTTCTACACCGCCGACTTTCAGTTCGGGTAGTATCTGCAAAATTCTCATATCACTCTTTTCATCGCTTGCAATAACTTTTCATCATCACGGATGCCCTTCACTTTCAGATGTCCCTCCATAATTTCACTGATACTGCTTAAGAGATGCTTCTCTTCTGTTTTCCAGACATGATTTTGATAGAAGAGCCGATCGATAAACTCTTTATGTTTATTTCGAACAGGAAAAACCGTTTTTCTTTCTTCGGGCAGAAGAACAATCGTTTTTTTTCCGGCAGAAACAGACTCGGATATCATGCTGATGCTATCTCCCGAAACAACCACGATATCGCTCAAACCAAGGATACCGCCTACGGCCTCGGGAATATTCTCTTTGTTAGCACAGATCAATAAAGCACACAAAGAATCATGACGAAACTCTTTTTCCATCAATGAAGCGATTAAAGGCGGCGTCCTGCGCGAGGTGGTGCATAATATTTTAACATGATATCGAGTCGCAGCCTGCCTCAGCTGTTCAATGGTTATGGCTGTTTGTTCAAGCGTCAAATAATTCCTTTTGGACTTTCCTCCGATAAAAACACCGATATATTTTTCTTCAGTCTTCAATTGAGAACATTTCTTTAAAAGAGAATGTGTTTGACTTTTGAGATAATCTTCACTAACTAAGTTAATCGCCACACGAGTGATCAACACATCAGCCTTTCTTTTGAGAACCATATGACGATCATGCTGGGGCAAAATGATCAGACGGAACTTCCGCATGGGAAGAATCCCGGGTGTTAGAACCGATATGGCCTTGGCACGACAGTCGCTGGAAAGAATATAATTGACATAGGCCGCAGCAGACCCGCAAGAAATAACATAATCCGCTTTAATCGAACTAATTTTTCTGAAGGACTCTTTGTTTAAAAACCACTTAAAATAACGCATACGCCCTTGCAAAAAATTCGCATTGGAAATCAAGCTCAAGAAAGCCAAAATGCATTTTGCAAGCCGGTTTTTGAAATGAATTTCTATCACTTCCGTTGCGCAGTGAATGCCTCTCTCTAAGAGCGCTTTTTCCAATTGAAGCGCAACGGCCTGCGACTGCCGAATATGCCCTGTTTTGCCGTCATGGATAATCACCGCAGCCGTCTCTTTGGAATATTTCCAAATCTTGTAAAACCATATATATCCATACGGATAGAGTCGAATATAATGCTCCATCATCTGCATGACGGGTTCTAAATTATACTGCAGATCGCTTTCGGTTTCTCCTGTATTTCTTAATTCCAAAGGCGGATGGATAATCAATTCATGTTTTCCATCTGGTTTTCTGATGATGATTGAAAAACAGACCGGTGTACCCATTTTCATCCCCAGGCGAATAGCCCCCACCGACATGGAAGCCTCCCGCCCAAAAAACTTAATCAACGAACCCCGTTTGCCACCTTGATCCACAACCATGCCGATCACCTCATTACGCCGCAAAGATTCAATCACCTCGCGAGTTCCGGAACCACGAGTAATGATGGTTGACCCCCCGCATCCGCGATAAGAATTCAACAACTGATCCAGACGGTTGAATCTTTTTTGAGGATTGACGATCACACGATAGGGATGATCGAGTAGGTCACCCATCAGACTGGAGATTTCCCAGCTGCCGAAATGCATGGCCAGTAAAATGACACCCTTGCCTTTTTTCAAACCCTGCTCGACATGTTCCCGTCCTTTGAGAGTGATAAAATTTTCGACTCCTTGCTTGCGAATCAGAGGCAATCGTAAGAAGTCGACGACATTCATTCCAAAATGTCGAAACAGCTCTTTGACAATTCGCTTAATTTCGCTAGGTTTCTTTGTCTTGGCAAAAGCGATCTTTAGATTCGCATAGGCCAGTGATTTGTGTTTGATATCCAGATAATAGCCTATATTGCCGATACGCCTCCCTAAGGCATGGGCAAAAGAAACCGGCAAGGCCCTGATCAAAACACCCAGAAATTTAACGATCCAATAGACTAATGATCCGGTGAAGGAATTCACTTTCATTGTTGGTCAACTCTATTTTAATTTTCAAACAAAGCAGGTGCGCCTGCTTGATGAGGCGATTTAAGTAATAATCGATTTTAACCAAATCTTTCTCTGTAGTTATCAAAACCTCGGCGCCAGATTGCTGATAAGTGTGGATAATGCGATCTATATCCCCTTCATTGTATCTATGATGATCCATAAATTCCATTTTTCCCATGATTTTGGCTTTTTGACGTTCAAGGGTTTGCTCAAAAGCCCGTGCATTACCGATACTGCAAAAAAAGCAAACTGGGCAATCCATTAAATAAGATAATGTTTTATCAAATTCTTTATTATTAAGATCAACGAGCCCCCCTGGCTTATGGATGGATTCAACAATCAGGGCCTGAGGATGAATGCCCCTTAACGTCGTTTTGATCTGATCCAAGTTGGCCGCACCAAGATCGACTTTGGTAATAACAAAAACATGGGCACGCTTAAGATGGCTTAAAGGTTCACGCAAAATTCCACGAGGAACTAGATAACCATTACCAAAGGGGTTAGTCGCATCAATCGCCACAATATTGAGATTTTTTTTTAGTTTCCAGTGCTGATACCCGTCATCCAAAATAAAAACATCCACCATAGAGCGTTCCATCAATGATTGAGCCAGGGCATATCGGTTAGCCCCGACTAAAACGGGAATGTCACTAAGCGTCTGTTGCATTAAAATGGCCTCGTCGCTAAAAAGCTCTCCTTCTTGAAGTCCTTCCTTACGAGAGGCCATATAGCCTCGAGTTAAAACAGCATTTAAGATCCCTTTACTTTTTAAATATTGAGAAATCTTTATAACCAAAGGAGTTTTTCCTACACCTCCAAGCGTGATATTCCCGACACAAATCACCGGTTGAGCGAGAGTACTTGTTTTTAATAGACCCCTGCGATATAGAAAAACAAGTACTCTCACCCCTAAAGCATAACCATACGAAGCAAGCAATAAAAAGACCTTCAAGATATTTGCCAAAGGTGAATGAATTTGATCTGTGGCTAAACGGTAAAAATAAGATCTCATGATTTCTTACTACTGGGAGTCGACTCAGTTAAAACGGATGCGATCAGAGATGCACTCCTTGCGGAAGCTCCCACATTATTCATTACAACCTGATGGGCCGCTTTACCCATTTCTTCCCGGTAGTTAGCATTATCAAGCAGTTTGCGTGCACTTTGGAAAAGTTCGTTTTCATCATGCACAACGGCAATAGCCTGGGCATCCTGGAAGAGCTTAACGACATCGCGAAAATTATCCGTCAGAGGTCCAACTAAAATCGGTTTTAAGAAAAAAGCGGGCTCTATAATATTTTGACCTCCGCCTTTTTTTAAACTCTTTCCAACAAAAACAAAACAAGCGATTCGATAGATTTGCTTGAGGTGACCGATCTCATCTATCACAACAATCTGACCTCTGTCAATCTTTACCTTTTGACATTCAGAATATCTGACAGGCTGATATCCCTGCTGTTCAATAAGTTGACAAATTTCCTTCACTCGACTCACATGACGCGGAGCAAGAATAAGATGTAATTTGGGATAAAAAGTTGATAGCCGTTGATATGTTCTAAAGACTATTTCCTCTTCACCAGTATGCGTACTTCCCGCCACCCACCAGAGCTCATTCACGTGAATATGCAAATAATCATAAACCATTCCTTCGTCGACTGGCAAATCATCAAATTTCACATTGCCCACAACCTGTACTCGGCTCTTATCGACTCCCATCTCAATAAGGCGCTCTTGATCACAATCGCTTTGCATGCAACACAGGCGCATAGACTTTAAAGACTGCTGAAATAAAAATTTCCAGCGTTTATAATTAACAAAGGATCGATCGGATATTCTTCCATTGACCAAAACAACCGGAATTTTTTGCTGATTCAATGTCATTAACATATTAGGCCAGAATTCTGTTTCGGCCAAAATATAGATTTTGGGATTGATAATCCGGATGACTTTGTTGACAATCCAACTGAAATCAAAGGGTGCGTAAATGACGATATCGGCGATTTGATCCTTATGGAGAGCAGTCACATATCCGGTTTGAGTCACCGTTGATATAACAATCTGATGAAATGGAAAGTTGTCCTTAAGAGCGCGAATTATTTTGCGCACAGCCAACACTTCTCCAACGCTAACGGCATGAATCCAGATATTATCCTTGCTCTTTAATTGTTCTATATCACCTGAGCAGTAGCATCCAAAGCGCATCGGCATTTTCCGATGCCACTTTCTATTAATCAAAAGATACAGCACAAAAAACGGACTGCCGCAAAGATAAAGGAAATCGAATACCAATCGCATAGCCGGATTCTCTAAGCCCGAGGGTGAGCCTTATCGTAAATAGTCTTAATCCTTTCGGTTGAAAGGTGTGTATAAATTTGCGTTGTCGACAGGTTGACGTGACCGAGAAGTTCTTGCACGGAACGCAAGTCCGCTCCATGGTCCAAAAGATGCGTAGCAAAAGAATGCCTGAGCGTATGTGGAGAAACTCCGCTTTGAATACTCATCTGTTTGATATATTTATTCATGATCAAACGCACGCCCCGATCGCTTAACCGTTTTCCGTTTTTATTTAAAAACAATGCCTTCTCTTGGCTTTTCCGCTTATCGAGATATTTTTTGATGGCCCTAAGGGCCTGATCACCCAAAGGAACAATCCTTTCTTTTCTTCCTTTTCCCATCACTTTGACCAGATTACTAAAATAATCGATACTGTCGGTGTTAAGCGCCACCAGCTCGCTGACCCGCAACCCGGAGCTATAAAGAGTTTCAAAAAGAGCCCGATCGCGCAGCCCTGAGATCTTATATGTCCCTGGAATTTCGAGAAGACGAAAAGTCTCTGGTTCGGAAAGAAATTTCGGCAATTTCTTGTCCAGCTTAGGTGTTAATAAAAGCAGTGTCGGATTGCTCTTAATCAATCCCTCACGATGCAAAAACTTAAAAAAACTCCGTAAGGCCGAAAGCCGACGAGCCAAACTGCGAGGCTTAAGCATTTTTGATTTCAGATGAGCCAGAAATCTACGACAAGTAAAATAATCTACACGCTCAATCGTCTGATCTTTGATAAAAGCGAAAAATATTTCTAAATCAATACGATAATTTAAAAGCGTGTGCGGGGAATAATTCTTCTCGATCTCCAGGTAGGCCAGAAATTTTTCGATAAACCGGTTCATCAATTATTATTCTCGCCGTCAACCGGGAGTTTATTGGAAATATAGCGACAAGCGGGATATTGATTGCAGCCATAAAAGATGGCCCCCCGCTTGCTTCTGCGCTCAACAAGCTCACCGGGGCAATTTTCCTGCGGGCATTTCACGCCTATCGGAAAACTCTCTGAATATTTACACTTAGGAAATCCGCTGCAGCTTAAAAACTTTCCGTTGCGTCCCCATTTAACAACCAATTGCCGATTGCATTTGGGGCATCTTTTATCGAAGTAATTCTCTGTCTTTTCTATATTGGCCATAGCATAATCGAGTTCTTCTTTAAACGGCCGATAAAATTCTTTCAGCAATTCCCCGTATTCCATTCTCCCTTCCTCGATTAAATCTAAATCCTCTTCCATGGTCGCGGTAAAACCGATATCCATAATTTTGGGAAAATATTCAATAAGCATATCACAGATCAGCATACCTAATTCCTGAGCTTTGAAATAGCCCCGATCACGCGAAACATAATTTCTCATCACCAAGGTTTGAATGATCGGTGCATAAGTGCTCGGGCGGCCGATACCCGCATCCTCAAGGGCTTTAACCAAAGTCCCCTCCGAATAATGCGGAGGTGGTTTTGTGAAATGTTGAGAAGGATAAACGGATTGAAACTCCAAATGATCACCGACCTGATATTTGGAAATATCAAGAGAGGCCTTGGAGTCCTCTTTTTCTTTTTGTAAAAAGAGAAATCCATCAAACTTAACTGCTGATCCGCTGGCACTAAACTGAAAGCGACCGGCTTTTATTTCCATACGGCGATTATCAAATACAGCCGACGTCATCTGGCAAGCCACAAAACGATTCCAAATTAGTTCATAAAGCTTTATTTGATCGAGTTCAAGATATTTGGCCATAGCCTGTGGAGTATACGCTACGCTGGTCGGCCGAATAGCCTCGTGGGCTTCTTGCGCTCTCTTTTTACTGCGATAAACTTTTGGCTTTGACGGTAAATATTTCTCTCCGTAATTCTTTTTGATATAACCTCTAACTTTTTCCATGGCTTCTTTGGCAATATGAACAGAATCCGTACGCATATAGGTAATCAAACCCGTTGACTCTCCATCAATTTCAATGCCTTCATAAAGCTGTTGGGCAATCATCATGGTACGGCTGGCATTATAATGCAATTTATTGAAAGCCTCCTGCTGAAGAGTGCTGGTGATAAACGGTGGAAGAGGATTACGCCTAGTCTCTCTTTTAGTAATTTTTTCGATACCAAAATTCTGTTTTTTAATCTCCTCAGAGATCTCGTGTGCCTTTTTTTCATTTTTAATATCGAATTTCTCCTGATCGATTTTATCCAGCGAAGCGGAAAAAACATCTGGAGAATCTTTTTTCTTCAAATCAATGGCAATCTGCCAGTATTCCTGAGGAACGAACTTTTCAATCTCCCTCTCGCGATCAACTAAGATCCTCAAGGCCACCGATTGAACGCGTCCGGCACTTAAACCGCCTCCGACTTTCTTCCAAAGCAAAGGACTCAGCTGATACCCGACAATTCTATCAAGAACTCGTCGAGCTGTCTGGGACTCGATTTTCTTTTGATCGATCATCTTGGGATGAGCAAAAGCTTTGCGCACCGCCTCTTTGGTAATTTCGTGAAAAACAACCCTGTGAATCTTTTTGCCGTCCCCGATGGTTTGGGCTAAATGCCAACCGATAGCCTCTCCCTCGCGATCAGGGTCGGTTGCGATATAAATTTCTTTCTTCTTTTCAGCTTCCTTTTTGATTTTATTTAGCTGTTTACGTTTTTTTCGCACAATAATAAAATGCGGTTCAAAGTTGTTTTCAATGTCCACCCCAAAAGAAGAAACAGGCAAATCCACCAAATGCCCCATTGAAGCGCAAACTTTGTAATCGTCTCCGAGGATTTTATTGATTGTCTTGATCTTTGCCGGAGACTCAACGATAACTAAGGATTTGCTTTTTCCCATAGCTTAGGTCCTCGCAAAATGTTTACCCGGTAGGCGCTTGATACACCCTTTAAGTTCCAATTGCAGCAGAAGGCTCGTCACCTGTGACGCATTAAACCGTGAACGTGAAATAATTTCATCAATGTGACAAGCATTCTTATCTATATAAGAAAACAAATCAACTTCATTCTTGCTCAATTCCCACCCCATTGCCGTGGGTGTCACTTTTCGATCATTTGATCTGTGTATGCTTTGAAGCTGATGTTGAATTTGAGGATGAAGCTCCTCAAGAATATCTTCAACACAGGTCGTTAGCTTGGCTCCCTCTTTAATCAGCTGATGAACGCCAGCCGTCGTTGGAGAGTTGACTTTTCCCGGTACGGCAAACACATCTTTGCCCTGCTCAAGTGCGCAATGGCTTGTGATCAAAGCACCGCTGCGTTTTGCCGCTTCAACAACTAACACAGCCAGAGACAAACCGCTGACGATTCGGTTCCTTCTGGGAAAATTGTGAGCTCTAGGAGGTTCATTCATCGGATATTCTGAAATGAGCACACCATTATGACTCACAATATCTTCGCTTAGCTTGACATTGCATTCCGGATAAATGGTTTTCAACCCGCATCCCAAGACGGCAATAGTGCAACCACCGGCCTTCAGAGCACCGCGATGAGCGGCCGCATCAATGCCATGAGCTAAACCCGATATAATGGTCAAGCCCAGCTCGCTTAATTGCCCGGCAAATTTTTCAGCCATTTCCAATCCATAAAAAGAAGCCCGCCTTGATCCGACCAAAGCCAAGCTTAAACCATGTTCGGGTTTCAGACGTCCTTTGAGATAAAGGATACCGGGAAAATCGGGAAGCTGTCTTAAACAAGCCGGATAATCATGATCCATAAGAGTCATGAACTGCGTTTGATACCGATTTAACAAATCAAGCTCTTGGTCTAGAAATCGTCGACAATCAAATGATTGAATATTCTCAATAATCTTCTTAGAGAGAAAACCACAATTTTCCAGACTTTTGTGACTAGCGCGAAAAATATTTTTAGCTGTTTTAAAAAATTCAAGCAGCTTTCTAAAACGTATTCCGCCGATACCCTCAACGGCATTGAGGCACAGAAGATAATGTTTTTCATTCATCATCGAGAATCCTGATAATATCCTCAACAACCTGAAAAATTGTTTTATTATCCGTTTCGATTTGATGATCGGCTTTCTCGTAAAAAGGCCAGCGCTGGCTTAAAAGCTCTTCGATTTTCCTCTCCGGATCATGGACATTTAGAATCGGCCGATGAGTCTGATTTTTAACACGTCGAAAAATCACATCAGGTGAAGCCTTGAGATAGATCACAACTCCGGATCTTCTCAGGCAATCAATATTATTCCGACTGAGAACAACGCCACCACCGCAATCAATAACCTGTCTTTGTTTTTGTGAAACGTCCCAGACAATTTGCGATTCGACTTTCCTGAAATAGGCTTCCCCATTATCCCGAAAAATATCGACGATTTTTCTGTTTTCACGCCTTTCGATCAAGGCATCTGTAGAAACAAGACTTCTATTAAGTCTATGAGATAAATGCTTTGCGGTAACGCTCTTGCCTGAACCCATAAAACCGACCAGAGCGATATTTTCTTTCGTCATCTTTAGTAAATTGTTGACTGGTATACAGTTACTGTCCAAGCAGAACTTACGGCCGATTGTAACATATGATTGTGGGGGTGTCAAACGCTTCGAACAGGGAAGGATATAATAACATTTATTTTGAAATAACTATCAATATACATAAACTTGGGCAAATAATAGATCAAGAATCTCCTGGGACCAGAATAAGCTGATCAAGGCACCGATAACCAGAAAGGGTCCGTAAGGAATAAGGCTCTCTTTCGTTCGAATTTTGATAATGATGCCGACAATAGCCCCAAAAAGCGGCGCAATAAAAAAGGCAAGCAGAGTCTTCTCCCAGCCTAAAAACGCCCCGACCATGGCCATAAGCTTGACATCTCCTCCGCCCATGCTCTCCTTGCGAAAGATAAAATCTCCGACTAAGCCCATCGAATAAATCATTCCGCCGCCAATCATAAATCCGACAACACCGATTTCCAAACTCAAAAAGTTTTTATTCAAAAAGTTGTCGAATCCGGCAAGAATTCCGACTAGCCATTCAGCAACCAAAAAAAAGATGATCATTAGAATAAACTTGGCATCTTCCCTGTCTTTCTTCATCAGATAATGAATACCGTGAACAACCACACAAAAAGCACCTAAGCCCCACATAATCATTCGTCCGTACTCCAAGAAACGTATATCAACCTTATGCAGACTAGGAAAAAGAAAGCCAAGAATCAGACCAGCAACCAGACCTCCCAGACTTATTTCATCAGGAATAATGCGATGTTCAATATCAACAAAAGTCGCAACAATAAACCCGCAAAGCATAATCAAATAAGCCAGTAACTTCAATGATAGTCCAAAGGCAAAATAAAACAGAACAAACCCGCCTGCCGTAATCAATTCCACTAAAACATAACGGAAAGAAAATCTTTTTTTGCAAAAACGACAACGGCCTTTTAAGAGAAAATAACTGATCAGGGGAATATTATCATACCAGAGAATTTGTTTATGGCAGGCTAGACATTGCGATCTGGGTCTAACGACGGATTCTTCTTTGGGTAAACGAACTATGCAAACATTCAGAAAACTCCCAATACAAGCCCCAACAATAAAAAGTCCGCTTAAAATAAAAAGATCAGGCACAGCTTAAACCTTCCTTAAGACTTTTGAACATTATGGACTTAATCTCTTCTTCAAGCTCTCTCTCGGCCCAATGTTCAAAAGCCAAAACGCCCTGATAAAAAAGCATGCCCAAACCATTAGCTGTCTGGGCTCCTTTTTCCCTTGCCAAGCGTAAGAGTTTTGTCTCAGCCGGATTATAGATAAGATCGTAAACAAAAAGATTAGAATGCAAAAGACCAAATTCGATAGGCGATGGATCACTTTCTTTAAGTCCAACGGGAGTGGCATTGATCAAGACATCGACTAATTCAATATTTAAATCATCAAGGCTTCGAACCGCCTGGACATGCTTAAAATCCAGAGACTGACTTAAATCTTTCGCAAGAGACTCACATTTTTGCCAGTCGATATCAAAAACCTTAATGGAAGCCGGTTTTTTCTCAATGACACTCAAAACGGAAATAAGTGCCCTCGCTGCTCCTCCGGCCCCAATAATCGCGAATCTTCTTTTTTCAGTTGGGATTTTGAGTTCGCGTAAATGAGTCAAGAAACCGGGTCCATCGGTATTAAAACCGCTTAATTTACGATCTTTGGAAATCACAATCGTATTAACGGCTTTCGTCTTTTGTGCAAATGGACTCAGGGCGTCAAGATGAGCCATAACTTTCTCTTTATAAGGAACAGTGACATTCAATCCGAAAATGGGATTTTCTGGATTTTGAAGTTCCTTAAGAAAAGGTCTAAATTCATCTTCCTTAAGAGGAAAAAGCTTGTATACGGCGTCTACACCCAGTGCTTGAAAAGCCGCATTGTGCATCCTCGGAGAGAGGCTGTGAAAAAGAGGATAGCCAATCAATCCGTAAGTGGCAATATGTTCCCGAGGAACATCCATGAGAAAATATTTCTCCGATTTATTAAGAAAGGGCTTTATTGATCGCATTGATATAAGCTTTGGCCGAAGCAACCAGAATATCGGTGCTGGCCCCATGGGTGATAACGATTTTGTTTTTGATTCTCGCTTTCAACGTAACTTCACCCAGGGCATCTTTTCCGCGCGTGACAGATCGGATGGAATAATCCAAAAGCTGTCCCCTCATTTTGGTGATTGAATCGATGGCCTTGTAGCAGGCATCGACCGGCCCGTCTCCGGAAAACGTTTTTTTGTATTTATTTCCTTTTGATTGGAGCGTAACAGTAGCCTCCGGAGGAATATCAATGCCTGAGGTCATGCGCAAATCTATGAGCGTCCATACCTTCTCCACTAATTTGATCTCGTCTTCGACAATAGCAATCAAATCCTCATCGAAAACTTCTTTCTTTTTATCGGCAATGTCTTTAAACCGCTCAAAGGCCTTATCGATCTGCTTATCGTCGATCGTAATCTGGAGGGAATTCAGACGCACCTTAAACGCGTGTCGTCCGGAATGTTTACCTAGAACCAAACCCGTTCCGATAAAACCAACATCCTCAGGCCTCATGATTTCATAAGTCGAGCGTTTTTTAATAATCCCGTCCTGATGAATTCCGGCCTCATGCCGAAAGGCATTGCTACCAACGATAGCCTTATTAGGAGCTACCACGAAGCCGGAAATCTTGCTGACCAATCTTGAAGTCTTACAAATTTCAGTTGTTTTGATATTCGTCTGGCATCGAAAGATATCTCGTCGGGTTCTTAAGGACATCACAATTTCTTCCATTGACGCATTACCCGCTCTTTCACCGATGCCATTAATAGTACATTCCACCTGTCGGGCCCCGTGATAAATAGCCGAAAGAGAATTGGCCACAGCCAATCCCAAATCATTGTGACAATGGACCGAGATCACCGCTTTGTCAACATTCTTAACATTTTCAAAAATGTCTCTGATCAAAGCACCGAATTCAGCGGGAGTGGCATAACCAACCGTATCGGGAATATTGATAGTCCTGGCACCCGCTTTGATAGTCTGTTCGATGATTCGATATAGAAAATCCTTTTCCGTCCGGGAGGCATCTTCTGGAGAAAACTCGATATCCTCAACCTTTTTACGAGCATATTTAACGGCATCTACCGCTATTTGAATAATCTCCTCTTTACTTTTGCGTAACTTATATTCGCGATGGATTTTGGAAGTAGCCAAAAAAACATGAATTCTTTTTTTCTTGGCGCTCTTAAGAGCATTATAAGCCGCCTCAATATCTTTTTTAATCGAACGGGCCAATCCACAAACGATCGATTTTTTGATATTTTTAGCCACACTTCGAACTGAATCATAGTCCCCTTTCGATATCACGGGAAATCCGGCTTCGATAACATCGACGCCCATTTTCTCCAATGCAAAAGCAATCTCCAGCTTTTCCTTCTGGTTCATACTCGCACCCGGGGCTTGCTCTCCATCGCGCAATGTCGTATCGAAAATATAGACTTTATTTTGATCTTTCATCATAAAAATGGGCCTGCCCTTGAAATAATTCTATTTTCTCCTTAATATTTTGAAAAGACATTCTAGACTCTCCCAAACCATGATCATTGGCTACAGAATAGACATTGATCTGATCTATTTCGGCTTTCGAGATATGCTTTTTCTTTCTGCCAATCAGTTCGAGACTGAGACAATTTGTTTTGATGGAAACGGGTTCAATTTCGAATTGTCTAACAAAATTGGCCAGTGACTCCCTGGAATACCCCCATTTATGATTTCCAAAATGCCCCAAGTATACTTCAGAGGCTAGCATATTTTCGCCAAAAATCAAATCTACGAAATTTTCAAACCTAAATTTGAAGTAGCGAAATAGTATTTTCTTAAAATCGGGAACCCCCAACCGAATCGTGCCTCCGATTTTTAGAACTCGGGCCCACTCACTGAAAACAATCAGGCGCATGTATTTATCAAAGTGCTCCAGTAGTCCTTCAGCCAAAATTTCGGAAACCGATTGATCCTCATAAGGCAAAACTTTAGCCAAATCATGAACGACATCAGGTTGACAATGACTGACCGAATCGATATTGATCCAGCCCGGTATTTTTTTCTGCCCGCACCCTAAATGAAGTTTTAATTCTTGGGGCATTCCTTAAGATTACTCCATCCAGGGCATCATTTTTCTGAGATCTTGGCCGATTTTCTCGATAGGATGGGTATCCGCTTCTTTACGCCATTCATTGAAGTTGGGCCGTCCCCGTTTGTTTTCACGGATCCATTCGCGAGCAAATTTCCCGCTTTGAACTTCGTTAAGCATTTTCTTCATGGTCTTTCGAGTCTTGTCACTAATAACTCTCTTACCTCGAGAAAAATCGCCATATTCAGCTGTATCGCTGACACGCTTGCGCATGCCCTGGATACCGTATTTATAAACAAGATCGGTGATGAGCTTAAGCTCATGCAGGCATTCAAAATAGGCGATTTCGGGCTGATAACCGGCCTCTACCAATGTTTCAAATCCGGCCTTAATTAACTCTGAAGCCCCGCCGCAAAGAACAGCCTGCTCACCAAAAAGATCAGTCTCGGTTTCCTCTTTAAAGGTCGTCTCGATTACGCCAGCCCTTGTTCCGCCGATTCCTTTGGCATAAGCCAGGGCTTTGGCCATAGCCTGACCCGAAGCATCTTGGTGAACCGCCACCAAACAGGGAATCCCTTTACCTTCTTCATATTGGCTGCGAACCAAAGCTCCCGGGCCTTTTGGAGCGATCATAAAGACATCCACATCATCAGGCGCAACAATCTGCTTAAAATGGATATTGAACCCATGCGAAAACATGATAGACTTTCCTTGTTTCAGTTGCCGACGAATAGACTTTTTATAAACCATTGCCTGAATATGATCCTGAGTCAAGATCTGGATTATTTGTGCTTTTTTTGCAGCTGCCTTGACATCAATGGGATTAAATCCGTCTTTTTTTGCCAATTCATAATTAGGGGTCCCCTCCAGCTCGCTAACAATAACATCCAAACCGCTGTCGCGCAGATTAAGGGCCTGCCCTCTCCCTTGAATACCATAACCGATAATGGCGATAGGCTGATCTTTAAGCATTCCTAAATCAGCATCCCGATCATAATAAATTTTTGCCATGATTTCTGCCTCCTTATTCAATCCCAATTTCGATTAATCATCCCCTTCGCCATCCAATACGGCCTTTGAAGATTTCAGGCCCAAGGTAAAATCTTTCTGACGAATGAAATCATCAACAATCTTTTTTGTATCATTAACCTTCAGTTGTTTAAAGAGAAAATCGAATTTCGCTTCAATTTCACGCGCAATGCCCTCTTTGATCTCCTCAGATAACTCCATAATCTTTTTCTTGAATGGCCCCAGTGCTTTCTTTCTTGTTTTATAAATAAACTGATCCTCGGTCTGACCTTCTTTTTGTTCCTTGGCGCAGTTTTTCTTGATCCAGTTATACATTTCTTCTTTTAATTCCGTTGGAAACAGTGTGCTGTCAAACATCATGTTTTGAAAGTTCGTTGCCAAATGGACTTCCAGGGCTTCGTTTTCGGGCAATTTCCCAAATGCCGAAGGCGGTAACGTGGAAGCACCGTGCTGAACAGTACCACCCAACTGATAATGATCACGACCGAATTCCGAGAGTATTCTTAACGTATCGAAATCAACTTTCACCTGAGCGATGGATCCATCGGGTAAAACCACGCCGCCGTGGGATGTTCCTGTCTGAACAGAAATCTTACTGATACCTTCCATTCCTGGAGGCAGGCATTCCAGGTAGCCATCCATAAAGGCTTTGAGCTCTTCAACCGTAGAGTTTTTCCCACCGACTTCACCAATTTCGCCACCGATTGAAACCATTATCCCTTCCGACTGAATGGAACGGATATATTTTGTCAATTCAACGCAGGTTTCAAAATTATTTCTTTGCTGTTCAGTAACTTCCTTCTTCTCTAGATCAACAATGGTAGATGTATCAATATCGATATTGAGAAAACCGGCCGCAATAGCGTCATCAATGAGATGCTTGATCCCCTCAATCTCTTTTTTGGCATCCACAGCAAACATTTTGGCATTAACCTGAAAATGATCTCCCTGGATGAAAACAGGACCTTGATAATCCTCTTTGATCGCGGCCGCCAGAATCACACCCGTATATTCGGCCGGCGGTTGATCGGTATATCCCATTTCCGATTTAGCAATCTCGAAAATAAAAGCCCCTGCCTTATTTTTCTTGGCCACCCGAAACAAGGCTCGGGCTAAATAATAAGTCAGGTTTCTTAAATTAATCGCCGGTACGGTAAATCCAGAGATCTTCTTTTCGCCAAAGGCCTTGTAGAGATCATGAATTGAGCTTAAGAAGATTCCTTTGGTTTTGGCGATCTCGAAAATGTCTTTGGTGATTTTCTGCTTTTCAGCCATATCTTCACTCATAATAAGATCTTTAACCGTTTGATCAATATTCTTTACTTCTGACATCTGTAACCTCCTGGTATGGAATACCTTGTCAATTCCTAAGTTAATGTTTATATTTCTAG
>CAYZIY010000008.1:0-86266 GCA_964478715.1 uncultured Planctomycetales bacterium | reverse complement strand
ATAATTGGAAGGATAAACCCTTAGATCAATTTACACAATTTATTTGACATTACCATTTCTTTTTGTCCTTTTTGTCAATGCTCAAGAGATAATTGACAATCTTATTGATTTAACCTGCCATACTATTGTAAAATAACGTCATGGCTTTAAAAGATTTCATGAACAAAGTCCGCTACTGGGATAATATCGCCGCTAAGTGGATCATTCGTCATTTTTATCTACTCTTTTTCGAAATTCTTCTGGTTCTGATTTTTGTCGCTTTTTTTATTCTGTCCACCAAAACCTGGGATGTTGCCTATACCCAGCCCAGCGAATTCGCCTACCACCGCCTTCTGCTGGTGCAAACCTTTGCCATGAATATTATCATTTTCCTTCTTCTTCTCAATTCTTTCTGGATGCTATATATGTTTAACAGCGTCATCAGAATCCGCACTCTTTTAAGAGAGCTTAATTTCAATCTCAGTCGTCGCTTCCGTTCTTAGCCTGGAAATTGTTGCGGAAAAAATGGATCAAAAATATTCCTGATACCACTCATTGATCCGGTGGGATAGATTATCCAGAGGCGTTTTAGGACGAGACCCTGGAAGCAAGTCTTCCAAAGATCTTTTGGAGAATTTCTGCGCCAAGCCGACCGAAGCGCAATAGATGGCCGGAGAATTGAGGCGATTAACAGCCCTATTGACTTTCCCGATCCTCACGGGAAGCTGTGTCTGTCTTTCAATTCTTTCCAATAAACCGGATAACAGGGACCCCCCTCCGACCATCATAATACCCGACTCCAGCTCTTGATAGAATTTCGATGATTTCACGCTACCCTCTATGCATTCCAAAAGTTTAACAATTTCTGTTTCGATACAACGGCAGACATCTTCTCTGTAAATGGTCAGATATTTCGCTTCCTGTTTGATCAAAATTTCCCCTTGAGGACACACTTCATCCACCTGGACTGAGGCATAGGATTTTTTTATTTCCTCTGCCAGACTAAACGGCAACTTTAAAGACTGCATCAGGGCCCCGGTAATATTATCTCCGCCTAAAGGAATGATTTCCAATTCCCGCAGATAACCATTTTTAAAGATCAAAATGTCGGTAGTCGAAGAGCCGATATCAATAAGCACGCATCCCTTCTTTCTCTGATCTTCTCTAAGGACGGCCTCACAGGCCGAAAGGCTGGAAAAACTCACCGCCATCACTTCAAATCCAGCGTGATGGACCGCCTTGGTCACATTATTGAGCAAATTGTTGCGCGAGACAATCAAAAGAAAATTAGTCCCCAATTTACGCCCATAAAGACCGACCGGATTGGTCACCCCATGATTCTCATCAACAATATAATTCTGGGCAAATTCGTGAAGAACCTGATCCTCAATATCTGTCCCCAGCAAAGAGGCCTGCTTATTGATTCTTTTAACATCATTGGTAACAATGATTTTATTGCCCTTGTCAACCAATGGCATAATCGCATTGCTTAAACGCGATTCGATCAGATGTCCGCCGATCCCCAAACGAATATCCTTAATGCGCTGAGATCCCTTTTTCATCAAGGCCTTAAGACAGCTGCGCACTGAATCGGAAAGCTCCCCCAGGTCATTGACCGCCGCTTTTTGTAAACCACGAGTGCGGGTTTCGTGCACGGCAAGCAGCTCAGCCGATTTTTTCTTGGTTCTGACTAAACTACTTTTGATCCGCTGACTTCCGATATCACAACCGCAATATATTTTTTCTTTAAACATTATTTTGGTTTCTCATTCTAAGAATTTTTGCGGATAATCGGTTCCTTAAATCTCAAATCAATATATTTAAACTCATCCGGCCTTCTCTCTTGTTTAAAGAGAATCATCTCCAGCATCGACAATTGTCTTTTGATATCATTAGCATCAATCAAAACCGCTATGTCGCCATGCAGATTCAACTTGATTTCAGAAAGATTACCGACATCAATCTTGATAATACGTTTTTTAGAAAGATTCTTATTCCGGTGCAATCCGGAGATAATCGCTAAAGCCACCTCGCATTTGGCTGAACGAATCGTATCACCGTCTTGATAAATCCGGTCCTCGCTTTTAAAACCGGTCACCAAAGGAAGAACAAAGGCTGTTGATTGGCGTTGAGGAAAAACAGTGCATTTCTTATCCACCACATAAAAGCGATCAGCAATAAGAAATTTGGCTACCGGAAGCCGCATACGGGCTTCAATGTGTATTTCATCCGGCAAGCGGCGCAAAACCCGCAACTGAGAAACCGCCGGATATCTTTTCTGCAGATCCTTTTGGATCGAAACGGTATCCACTTCATAAATATTTTGACCTTTTAACGCATCCAGTTGAACAGAATTGATGAATCGTAAAGACGGGTGATGGGTTATTTTCTTTATCGAAAACAGAGAAGCGTGTTTGATCAACTCTGTCATCTTGCGTCCGATAACAATCACCAGGAAAAGAACCAGAAGAACCCCGACGATCCTGGCAGTTATTTTCCGTGACGGTTTACTTTTTTTATTTTTTCTGGGCATAAGAAATTTCGATAATTTTCAAGCATAAATCCGTAAAACTTATTCCTGTAGCCTTTGCGGCTTTTGGCAAAAGACTGGTTTCGGTAAATCCGGGAATGGCATTGACTTCCAGCACATAGACATTCTGATCGTCATCCAGCATTAAATCAACCCGGGAAAAACCAAAACAACCCAGGGCCTGATGGGCATTTAGGGCAATTCTCTTGCATTTCTGACTGACTGGCTTACTTAAATCGGCGGGAACGATATACTCCGTTTTTCCTTTTTCGTATTTTGCTCTGTAATCAAAAAATTCTCTCTTGGAAACAATTTCGATAACGGGCAAAGCTTTCTCGGCCAAGATCCCAACCGTCAACTCCCGGCCAGCCACATATTTCTCAACAATAATCGCGTCCCCATATCGGAAGGCCGTCTTTAAGGCTCTTTTGTAATCACTCTTTTTCCTGACAAAATTCACGCCGATACTAGAACCCTGGCTGGCAGGCTTGACGACAACGGGCAAGGAGCCAAAATAATCCCGCATCTCTTCAAATTCTATTTTATTTTTTCTATGCACTGTCATAAAATGGCAAATAGGGATATTTTTTTTCTGGAATATGTCCTGGCTGAGGATTTTATTCATGGTCCGCGCGCTGGCAGAAGGCCCCGATCCGGTAAAAGGAATATTCATCTCCTTTAATATCTGCTGAATTTGTCCATCTTCTCCGAAACGCCCGTGCAAGGCGATAAAAGCGAGATCAATCTTTTCTTTTCTGAGATTATTCTTTATGATTTGGGGTCGCTCACTTTGTAAATCCAACGCACTGACCCGACAGCCATAAGCTTTAAGAGCCGCAAAAACCGCTTTGCCGCTTTTTATGGATATCTCTCTCTCACATGAGCAACCGCCCATCAAGACACCGATATGACCGTTTGTCCAAAAGGATAAAGAATTTTTCTTTCCTTGCTTAAGCGGCATTTTGACTTTGCTTGGCATATTCATTTTTTAGTCTTGCTGCCAGTTGATCGGAAATGCGGTTAATGTCTCCAGCTCCCAGGGTAATGATCAAATCTCCCTTTTGAGACATGCTGGAAATGTGCTTAGCGATGTTTTCTTTCTGAAGATAGACAACCGGACATTTCATGCGGGTTTTTAATTTCTCATACAGCGCTTGTGTTGTCACGCCTTCGATCGGCTCTTCGCTGGCCGCATAAATATCGGTTAAGATCAGATAGTCGCACTGATCAAAAGCGCCAGGAAACTCATCCATCAAGGATTGTGTGCGCGAATACCGATGGGGCTGGAAAGCTACCACTAAACGCTGAGGATAGAAGCTGCGAGCCGCCGCTAAAGTGGCCTTGATTTCCGTCGGATGATGACCGTAATCATCGACAATCATGATCTCGGGAGTTTTGGCTTTCAATTGGAATCGCCGCTGCGTTCCCAAATATTTTGAAAGACTCATGGCGATCACATCAAAATCGATCCCCAGCTGTAATCCCAAACCGATACAGGACAGAGCATTTAAAATATTATGACGTCCCGGAACGCACAACTCAACAACCCCCATCTCCTGACCCTGATAACGGCATTCAAAACTTGAGGAAAAACCTTCAGTCTTCACATCCAAAGCGCAAATATCATGCTCTTTCTGAAACCCATACATCATAAACTCCCTTTTACTCTCAATCAAAAGATCCATCAAGGCCTCGTTCTCCGCACAGGCGATAATCGTACCATCAAAACTTGTTTTTTCAATAAACTCGCGATAGGCGCTTTTTAAATTTTCCCAGGTTTGATAATAATCCATATGCTCTTTATCGATATTGGTCAGAATGGAATAATAGGGAGAGAAATACAAGAAAGATCCGTCACTCTCATCGACTTCGGCGATAAAATAGGTTCCGCTTCCAAGATTAGCGCTGTAACTATGGCCGTTGATAACTCCGCCCACAGCCGTAGTTGGTTTCAATCCGGCCTTGATCAGCATGTGAGAAATCATCGAGGTAGTAGTGGTTTTCCCGTGAGCGCCGGCCACGGTAATGCTTTTATGACCGCTCATCAAATTCGCTAACATCTGCGCCCGGCGCAAACAAGTGATCCCTCTTTTTCTTGCTTCCTGAATTTCGGGATTATCTTTTTTGATCGCGGATGAAAAAACAACCATATCCGCCTGATCGACATTCTCCCTTTGATGTCCGATAAAAATATGGGCGCCCTTGGATTTGAGTTGATCGGTCAGTTGGTTTTCCCTCAGATCGGAACCGCTGACCTCAAAACCTTTGTCGCACAGCAATGAGGCGATCGTTCCCATGCCGATACCGCCGATTCCGATAAAATGAAATTTTTTCATCGTTTTCTCATCAAAAAATTTACCCAGGCTTCATTGAGATCATCGAGATTCTCAAATCTCCGATACGCTTCATGAAGGGCATAATCAAAACGCATACCCTTTTTCAACTGCTTGCAAAAATTGACAAACCGATAACGGCCTTGATCGGTGACCAAAAAATAAACGATACTGGCCGCTTCCGCATAAAAGAGATTGATTTTTTCCCTAGGCGTTGAGTTGTCTATTCTTCTGATTTGAGTCAATTCAGGAATCGGAATAAACGATCCGTCTTTAAGAGCTTCTCTGACAAAACTATTAGCACCCCATCGTTTCGCTTTTTCCTGAAACATCGCCACTCCTTCATCCATCCACAGGGGAATATTAGACCGGTAACCAACAAATTCGCGAAAGATAATATGACCTAACTCGTGCGGCAGAGTGGAATCGAAAAAACCGTGATCCGTCGGAAAAGTGCGAATAACTTTGTCAATCGCCTGAGCCGCGCCATGGGACCAATGAGCCTGTCGGGCTTTCTCTACATATTGATCCCGATCATCATAAATATATATTTTTGCCCGCCTGTCCCAAGCCCAGCTTTCGGTCCGAAAAAATCCTAAATTTCTGGTAATATCCTGATAATATTGCTCAGCGGATTCTGCCACCGTGCGAATGAAATCGTCCGGGGCCTTTTTGTAATAAATCTCGAAATGCCTGCTTTTGTATTCCTTCCAGCTATCTTGCCTGTTTCCATTGCCGCTGATTATTGGCACTTGAATAAAAAACAAAACAACGATCAGGCATAGTAATCTTCTGTTCACTCGCTTAATTCCTTTATCAATCGAACCATTTTCTCTCCGGCGGCAGAAAATTCAACTTTATCAGGGAGCACCTGTTCTTTGCGGCCTGCGGCTATGGATAAACATTTTGCCAGTTTTCCACTAAGACTCTCGACTGAAAGCTCATCTTCTATTATAACCTCAATCCCCGGTCTTTGGCCAATTATCTGGGCATTTTTCTTCTGATGGTCATTGGCATGAGGATAAGGAATCAGAACGGCACATTTCTGCAGTAAGGCGATTTCGGCAAGCGTTGAGGCCCCGGCCCGAGAGACCACGCAATCACTTAAAATATAGGCTTCCTCTATATTATCAATAAAATCATGAACAACGGCCTTAAAACCCAAATCTTGATAACATCTTTTCGTTTGTTCTAAATCGCGCAAACCGCTGACATGAATAATTTGCCACTTCCCGCGATCCGTGCGTTCTCGACACACCCGCATCCAAATGCTATTAATCCGGAAGCTCCCCTGGCTTCCTCCTAAAATCAACACTACTGGCTTTCTCGGATCTAATTTCCATTTCTTAAAGAGCTGGTCCCTGGTTTCGCTGACAGATCGGACATGAACCGGACAACCCGTTACCGTTGTTTTACTTGAATCAAAGAACGGCAGGCTTTCGGAAAAGCTAACGGCGACACGATCGGCTAAAACAGCAAGAAAGCGATTGGCTCGTCCGGGATAAACATTTTGCTCGTGAATACATATCGGCACCCGTAAAGCAAACGCGGCCATAACCGGAGCCAGGGAGCCGTAACCTCCGAATCCCACGATTAATTCAGGTCTGCTTTTTTTGACAGCTTGATAGGCTTTTACCAAACTGACAATCGTCACAATAACAGTGTGTATCAAATCCTTCATCGTTTTCTTTTGCAGTCCCCTTCCTTGTAATTCCTGAGTCGGAAACCCTTGCTGTTCGATCTTAACTCGAAATCCCTTGAAGCTGCCCATAAAGAGAATTCGATAATCTTTTTTCAGCATATGCGCAAGACCAAGCGCTGGATAAATATGACCTCCGGAACCTCCTGTAGAGAAAATAACCGTTTTCATAATTCTTGCATCCGCGATATGTTCAATAATAAACCAATCGCGATCATGTTAATGATTAAAGCCGAACCCCCGTAGCTAATAAAAGGCAGTGGCAATCCTTTGGTCGGCAACATCCCGATACTAACTCCGATATTAACAACGGCCTGAAAGCCGATCATCACCAATAGGCCAACAGTCAAAAAATATCCAAATGGCTCTTGTGTTCTTTTAGCTATCCTGGCGCCCTGCCAAATCAAAAGAACGAATAAGGCAATCACGCAAAAGGTCCCCATCAACCCAAATTCTTCACCGATAATCGAAAAGATAAAATCCGTATGCGCCGCTGGCAAATAAAACAATTTCTGGATTCCTTTTCCTAAACCGACACCGAAAAATTTCCCTGTCCCTAAAGCAATTTGAGACTGCGTCAGCTGAAATCCGATTCCCTGAGGATCCTGCCAGGGATCAAGAAAAGCCATGACTCGGACCCGTCGATAAGAAACCCTGACCACTAAAAAATAGAGAACCGGCAGTGCCAGCAAACCGATAGAAGCCAAATACTTCAAACGACTGCCGGCTACAAACAGCATCATAAAGACGATCACAATAATACTCACGGCTGTCCCTAAATCTGGCTGCTTCAAAATCAAAAGACTCACACAACCCAAGACAATCATTACAGGCACAATCCCTTCCCAGAGATCTCTGATTTTTCTTTTCTTGCGGGCAAGAAAATCCGCCATATAAATAATCACGGTTAGTTTAGCAAATTCCGATGGCTGAAAACTAAAGGGACCTATCGGAATCCATCGCCGGGCGCCAGAAACCATTTTTCCTATTCCGGGAATGAGAACCAGAATCAAAAGAACCACAGAACACAGCAACAAGGGTTTCGCCCATTTTTGAAGGATTTGATAGGGTATTGTCATAACGGCAATGGCCAAGAGAAATCCGATGCTTAAGAAAAGCAAATGTCTTTTCAAAAAATAAGCGCCGTCATTATTAAGCTCCTTCAAAGCATAGACCGCGCTTGCGCTGTAAATCATGCCTACCCCGATGCAAATCAAAGCACAGGTGATCACGGCAACACTGATTCTTAAATGGCGCATGACGAATCCTCGTTGAGAGAATGGACGATCTCTTTGAAGGCTTTACCTCGTTCTTCAAAGTTTTTAAACATGTCAAAGCTGGCACACATCGGGGAAAGCAAGATGTGGTCACCGTCTTTAGCATAAGAACGGGCCAAATCCACCGCCCCCCGAAGCGAATCGGCTTCCTCAAAAGGAATCATTTCTCGATAAATGCGTCCGATTCTTTCTCTGGCTTCCCCTATGGTTATCATCTGCCTAACCTTCTTTGCTATGAGATCTTTGATTACAGAATAATCCAGATTTTTATCCCGTCCTCCGCAAATCAGAATCACCGGGCCGGCGGTTCTTTCAAGTGCCCAGCGAGTGGCTTCAACAGTCGTCGACTTTGAATCATTGATAAAATGGACTCCGCATAGCGTACGGACTTTCTCCATGCGATGTTCAACGCCACAAAATTCATCAAAAACCTTTTTTGCCTTATCTTTACTTACACCGAATATCCGGACAACCGCATAGGCGGCCCTTTGATTGGGATCATCAAAAAGATTCTGATCCTTTGAAGTATTGAAATAAATAATGCGGGATTGAAGATTTTGGCCTAAAGTCTTGATCTTCTCATCTCGGATATTTAGCACAGCAAAATCATTCCGAGACTGATTCTCAAAGATCCTTTTTTTGGCCTCAAAATATTCCTCGCAGTCCTTGTGGCGGTCAAGATGATTCTGACTGAAATTCAAGAAAACGGCGACATGCGCAGTAAATGTCCGAATTGATTCCAATTGAAATGAGCTAATCTCAAGCACAACCAGTGTTTGTTTTGTGCAGTATGGAATAACCGATGAAAAAGGAGTCCCGATATTACCACAGAAGATTATTTTGCGGCCAGCTTCGCTTAACAATTTGCTGATCAACGTTGAGACCGTTGTTTTTCCGTTGCTTCCGGTCACGGCAATAATTTTGGAAGGACAAAATCGATAAGCGAATTCGATCTCTCCCATGACGGGAATACCGCGTTCTTGGGCTTTTTGAATCACGGGTAAGTCATTTGGGACTCCTGGGCTAAGAACAATGATATCGGAATTTTCAATAAAATCTAAAGAGTGCTTGCCCCACTCTACCGCCACGTCCTTTTTATTTTTCCATGCCCCAAACCGGGATTGAGTCAATTTATCCTGTCTCTGTTCACTGATTTGAACACGAGCTCCATTATCTAAAGCCAGATCGGCTGCTGCCATTCCACTGGCAGCGAATCCCATAATGGTCACTGTTTTATCTTTGATTTTCATCATTATCTAATTTTGAGCGTTGTCAAAGTCAAAAGAATGAAGATGATTCCAATAATCCAAAAACGAGTGATGATCTGCGATTCCTTCCACCCGCAAAGTTGTAAATGGTGATGCAGCGGAGATACTTTCAGCAGTCTTTTCTTTCTGATTTTAATCGATAAGACCTGACCGATTACCGACAAAACTTCGATCACAAAAATTCCTCCCAGAACAATGAGGAGAAGCTCCTTCTTGATTAATACGGCAACCAATCCCAGTGTTCCCCCCAAGGACAAGGACCCGACATCTCCCATGAATATGGAGGCCGGATAACAATTAAACCACAAAAATCCTAACGAAGCCCCCACGATGGAAGCGCAGATAATGGTCAATTCCCCTGCTTTGGGAATATGAGGAATGAACAAATATTGGCTGAATGTCGCGTGAGAGCTTATATAGCTCAAAACCCCCAGGCCCAAAGCCACCATCAGCACATTACCGATAGCCAACCCGTCAAGGCCATCGGTTAAATTCACAGAATTCGATGTGCCGACAATAACTAGGATTACAAAGGGGATATACAATACTCCTAGATAAATCATGACATTTTTGAAAAAAGGAAGCGCCAACCGTGTTGAGCCGCTGGGATCACGTATTATGAGAAAACCCACGCAAAGCCCCAGTAAACATTCCCAGAAAAATTTTTTTTTGGCGCTTAAACCACGGCGGCCTTTATGGGGCCGGGTCAGTTTAACAAAATCATCGATAAATCCAAGAATTCCCAACCAAACCATAGTTAAAAGCGACAGCTGAACATATCTATTATTTAAATCACACCAGAGAATAACCGACACCAGAACGCTTCCTAAGATAAACAATCCTCCCATCGTTGGCGTACCTTTCTTTATCCGATGAAGTTCATCCAGCTGAGGACAGTCGTCTCTTTTGGTATTTTCATGTATTTTCCAACGGATAAATTTCGAAATAGCCACCGGCCCGAATATCATGCACATCATAAATGTAGTGACCGCAGCCATTCCCGCGCGAAACGTGATGTATCGAAACACATTTAACCCAAAAAATATATCTCTGAGCTCAGATAAATAATAGAGCATGTCTGGTCATCTCCTTTTTTACATTTTCCATAAGGTAAGAGTTCGTTCCATCTTGAAAGAGCGCGATCCCTTGATGAGAACTACATCACCCTTTCGAACAAGAGATTTCAATCGTCTACCGGCCGGATTAAAATATTTGAAATGAAAAGCTTGTATCTGCATCTGTGTCTTTTGGATGACGTTAATCGTTTCCCGTGAAAAACGGCCGGTGGCTATCACGACCGCCGGTTTCAACCGGGCGATTTCTTTTCCGATACGTCGATGCAATCGAGTCGCATTCATCCCCAACTCCAGCATATCCCCCATAAAGATCACTCTTCTTTTCTCCTGCGGCATAGCATCAAGTGTTTTAAGAGCAGCCAAAAAAGAAGTCGGATTCGCATTATAAGTGTCATCAAGAAACCAGATCCCGTCTTTTCGCCGAAGTCTCATCCGACCGCTGGGAAAGCGAAACGAATTGAGCTCTCTTTGAATCGATGTTTTTGAAACACCTAACTCTTTAGCACAGACGACAGCGGCTAAGGCATTAAGGATATTATGAACTGCCACACTTTTTATTCGGTAACGCCTGTTATCATTGCACAAAAATTCGATATGATTTTTTGATATCTCCAAGCGGGAAACACACAGCCCCGAATGGCATTTCAGTCCATAACCGCTAAAACGTCTTAAAGGATAACTTCCCGGAAGTTTATTCAGCCAAGGATCGTCGTGATTGTAAACAACCAAACCATCCTTGGCCAAATACTGAATCAAGGCAGACTTTTCCCGAAATACATTTCTTTTGTTTTTCAGAAATTCTAAATGAGATTCTCCGATATTGGTCAAAACAGCAACAGTTGGTTGACAGATCGATCCCAGGTAAGATATCTCACCGGGGTGATTGGTTCCCGCTTCAAGAACAACGGCTTGATGCTTTTGAGTGAGACGCAGTAGGGTTTCTGGCACCCCAATAAAATTATTGTGCGTACCGATACTTTTTAAAACCCTTAACTTCTTGGAGATTAAGGCCGCGATCATTTCTTTGGTGGTTGTCTTGCCATTACTGCCGGTTACCGCAATAACCGGAATCTGAAATTTCTGCCTGTGAAACCTGGCTATCTGACCATAAGCCTTCAGTGTGTCTTGAATAAGTATTGCCGTCATTCCTTTTGCAAGTAATTCCTTTTTTCGAGAGATTAAAACTGCCGCAGCTTTTTTTTGAGCCACCTGTTCTAGAAATCTATGCCCGTCGTAACGTTGGCCTTTGATAGCAATAAAAAGGTGACCTCTTTTGCAAGTTCTTGAATCCGTCGAAACGCCTCGTATGGTTATCCGATCTGATCCCGCGATCAGTATTCCTCCTGTAATCCTGAGAATATCCTTAACGGTCATCATCTCAAATACTCCCTGACAACTTGACAATCATCAAAGCGCTGCTTTGACTCTTTAAAAATCTGATCAGTTTCATGGCCTTTGCCTGCGATCAAGACGATATCTCCTTCTCGGGCTTTGGCCAGAGCCGTTTCAATCGCCTGCTTCCGGTCGTAAATGACTTCATATGTGCGCGACTTAAAACCAGCGATAATATTTTTCATGATTTGTTCCGGACCTTCCTGGCGGGGATTATCATTGGTTATAATCACATGATCAGCTAATCTCTCGGCCACCCGACCCATTTTAGGTCTCTTTCCCTTATCGCGATTTCCCCCGCAACCAAACACAACAATCAGACAACGGGGATTCTGTCGACGCAAAATTGTTAAAACATTTCTTAACGCATCATCGGTATGGGCGTAATCCACAAAGACATCAAATCCCCGGCGATTAACTATGCGCTCCAAGCGCCCGGGAACATGGTCCAGCAGTTCAATTCCTCTGATAATAGCCGCCGGATCGATCTGAAGCTGACAGGCACAGGCCACGGCCGCTAGTATATTATAAACATTATGTTCCCCGATCAAGGAACTCCTGACGAAATGTTGCGATCCCGATATCTCGAGAGTGCATTGCGTCTTTTGCAAAGAATACTTTAGATCTTTTGCGCGAAATTCCGCATCTTTCTTAATCCCATAAGTGACTAAAGGTGTTTCGATTTTTTTAATCAGCTTTTGCCCGTAAGGGTCATCCTGATTAATAACGGAAACGGCCGTGTTTTTAAGCGAATCAAATAATTTGCTTTTGGACAAGAAGTACTGATCCATATCGCGGTGATAGTCCAGGTGATCCTGGCTGAGATTGGTAAAAATAGCCACATCAAAATCGATCCCTCGAATTCTTCCCTGATCAAGCGCATGAGAAGAGACCTCCATCACGCAATGAGTAATACCCTGATCCCTGAGCTTGGCTAAAAAACACTGATTATCAATGATACCTGCCGTCGTATTGCGCACAGGAGTGATATTTTCAGCGACACGCTCGTTAATGGTTCCTTTGACCCCACAAAGAATCTTAGCCTGCGTCAAAACCGACTCCACCAAATAGGTCACGGTAGTTTTTCCGTTGGTTCCGGTAACCGCTACGGTCTTTATCTCTTTTCCTGGATCACGGAAAAATCTTTTGGCCAAATCACTGATCTTCTCAGAAAGTTTTCTATCCCGGTAATAATATATCTGGCTGGACTTTAGCATTTGCGACACATAATGCTCGCTGATAACGGCCACCGCTCCCCTTTGCACAGCTTCTCGAATAAAGTCATGCCCGTCTTTCTCTTTGCCTTTAAGTGCAAGGAACAAACTTCCCTTCCTGATTCGGCGAGAATCATTAGCGATATCTGTAACCTGCAATTCCTTTTCTTTATCACTAAGATTGCATTCAATAATTTGATCAAAAAGTTCGCCTAATGTCATCATGTCATTATCAAGTTATTATTTAATTTCTAAATATTTAAGCACATCTTTAATAACTTCTTTGAAAACAGGAGCGGCCACTGTTCCACCAAAATGACTGGGATGCGGCTCATCGTAAACAACCACGGCCGCGATCTTGGGGTCATCCGCCGGCGCAAAACCGATAAAAGAAGCATAAAAATCTTTTTGGGAGTAAATCCCATTTTTAACTTTCTGAGCCGTCCCCGTCTTGCCCGCGACGGATACATTTTTGATACGGGCATTGCGGCCCGTTCCCTTTTCAACCACTTGAACTAAAATGTGCGTCAGTCTTTTAGCCACATCCTCACTGATCACCTGATCGACAACCTGGGGATGGAATTCCTCAATCAGCTCTTCTTTTTGATCCCGGATATATTTTACCACATACGGCTTCATGAGGATGCCTCCATTAGCGATCGTTGAAATCGCGCAAACCAGCTGCAGGGCGGTGACCGTCACTTCCTGACCGATAGGAAAGGCGCCGATGGTGGTCTTCGACCATTGACTGGGAGTCTTAACAATCCCTGCGACTTCACCCGGAAGATGGATACCTGTCTTTTCGCCAAAATGGAATTTTCGGGCATACTGATAAACAACTTCCGGACCAATCTTCTGGGCAATTTTAGCTACCCCGATATTGCTCGATTCCTGAAAAACCTCCAAGAAAGTCAGCTTACCGTGGCTGCGGTAATCATGTAAAATGTGATTCGCAATGCGATATTGTCCATTTTCACAGAAAATCGCATCATCTTCATCAAAGGCTTTTTCCTGCAAAGCGGCGGCTGCGGTTACAATTTTAAAAACAGAACCGGGTTCATACATATCGACAACAGCCCGATTGCGTCTCTGCTGGGTTGAACTAGTGGAAAATTGATTACCGTCAAAGGTCGGCCGATTGGCCATGGCCAAAATTTCTCCTGTTTTGGGATTCATGATGATCATACTGGCGCCTTTAGCATTATGTTTCTTATACGCCTTTTCTAAAGCCCGCTCGGTTAAATACTGAATAGTTTCATCAATCGTCAGCACAAGCTCCAAGCCATCTTTAGGCGGAATGTACTGTTTTTGGATCATCAATTGCCTCTGATGCGCATCGCGGATAAACTGCGACCAGCCGCTTTCCCCTTTCAAACTCTCATCAAACTCCAACTCCAGGCCCAAAAGTCCCTGATTATCCATACCAGCTACGCCAATCAGATGCATCCCCAAGACGTCGTTGGGATAATATCGACGGCTCTCCTTGATGAAACCGATACCCACTAAATCCAATGATTTGATTCTGTTCATCATCTTTGAATCAAGTTTTCTTTTGATCCATACAAAATATTTATCCTTATCAAGTAACTCTTGTAAATGCAAAGGATTCAAACTTAAAACCCGACAGAGTTCTTTGATCACCGTTTGCCGACCAGCCCAATCCATAGCCCGCGGATTAGCATAAAGAGAATAAGCGCTAATATTCATCGCCAATGGCCGCAACTGTCTGTCGTAGATACCCCCTCTTCGGGGCTCAATTTCAACTAATTGCTCTTGCTGTTTTTTGGCCTTTTCGGCCAGATAGGATGAGCGGAAAACTTGAATAAAAACAAGGCGGACAATGAAAATAATCAGACAGAGGATCAGGGAAAAGAAAACGAGGCTAAATCGGAAAGGATATTTTCTTATCTGCACTTCTTTGGCAAATGTCCGTCAATTTTTATGATCGTTATTCGATGGTTTTAGCTTCGGCTTTGGACTTTAGAGAAAACAAACGGGCCAGAAAGCTCCGCTCTTTACGCTGTGAGGATAAAGAAGCCATATCGATCGCCCGAGGGCTTCTGGGAACATGAACCTCAATAATGTCATCCCGGTCTAGAAACCGAAGGTCGGAATCTCCACTCAGCAATGTGCCCCCCAAGTGGTTGGCGGATTTCAAGACAGTAATGTCATAATGAATATCATCCCGATCGTCCATCAACTGGCTGATTTGACTTTCCTGAGCGCTGCCGCGATAGGCCAAATCGTAAATTTGCACCTGCAGATGAATGTAGATTAAGGCCATTACGGTCACTATCACCATTGCCGCTAAACTTTTTGATAAACGCATACTTTGCTATCCTTTGGTTCTAAATTTTTTCAGCCACTCTCAACCGAGCGCTTCGACTGCGCCTGTTGAATTCAGTTTCTTGATCGCCGGGACGAAGCGGTTTCTTGGTGAGAATCTTCATTGCTCCCTCTTTTTGAAAATAACGAAATTTTTGTTTCACAATGCGATCTTCTAGTGAATGAAACGAAATTACGCACAACCGGCCACCTTTTTTTAAAAAAGAAACGCATTTATCTAAAGCAATGTCTAAAGCCTCGAGCTCGCGATTAACGGCAATACGAAAGGCCTGAAACGTACGCGTAGCAGGATGAATTTTTGTCCTTTTGTAAGATCGCGGCAAGGAGGATATCACGGTATCGGTCAGATCGTGAGTGGATTCAATGGGATGCTCGCTTCTTTTCTTAACGAGATTATGCGCGATCCTTCGAGAAAAACGTTCCTCGCCAAACATCTTCAGAATGGAGGCCAATTCTTTTTCAGAAAGAGAATTGATGAGATCATAAGCCGAGATATAAGTGTTTTGATCCATCCTCATATCGAGAGGCCCATCGGACTGCAGGCTAAATCCCCGCTGAGTACTTTCCAGCTGATAAGAAGAAATTCCCAAATCAAACAAGAATCCATCCACTTCCTTGATGCCTAAATCGTTTAATATATCGTCGATATTACGAAAATCCTGATGCACGAAACTGCAGATCCCCGAAAATTCTTTCATCATTTCCCGGGCGATTCTAATGGATGATTCATCCCGGTCGATCGCGATCAGGCACCCCTTGGGGCTCATTTCTTTGACAATCTTCATGCTGTGTCCTCCTAATCCCAAGGTGCAATCCACAATACAGGCCCCGGGCGAAAGATTGAGATGCTCAAGCACCTCAGCCAGCATAACCGGCGTATGTTCTGTCTTTTGCTTAATCATGGCAGATTAATCAATTTTTCTGCGATTTCCTCAAACGATTCTTTCGACGTATTGTAAAATTGAGCCCAAATATTTTTGTCCCAGATTTCGATCCTGTTCGAAATGCCGATAATCACTGTGTCTTTCTTGATTTCGGCATATTCTTTCAGATAGCCGGGAATAATAAAACGCCCCTGGCGATCGGGCTTAACATCAATGACCCCCGAAAAGAACAAGCGGTTAAAAGAACGCGATTCTTTTTTGGTAAAAGAAAAATTGCGAAATTTCTGCTCCTGAACGATCCATTCATCCTCACTAAACATAAAGATACAGCGGTCCAGTCCACGGGTTAAAAAAAACCGTTCCATACCGTGATCTTTGGCGACTTCCCGAAAGCGAGACGGTAAAATCAACCGTCCTTTGCGGTCAATGCCGTGTATATATTCTCCATAAAACATGACGAGAGACCTCTTGAACCACTTTAAACCACTCTACTCCACTTTTAACGGCATTTTATTACTAATAGGAGCCACTGTCAATACCCATTCTCCCTTATTTTTATGGCAGTCAATAATTTACGAAAATCAGAATATCGGGTAAACGAAAGATAAACGGGTGCGAAAATAATAAATAATGAAGGAATAAAAAGAGAAATCTGGGATTGACCTCTTAAAATGAATTGAGCTTAAGCAGATATTTCTTTAAGGAGTTTTAGAGCTTTTTGCTGATCGCGGGCGATTTGTTGCTGCAATTTTTCCTCGGAAGGAAATTTTCTTTCCTTACGGATTTTTTTAAGAAAACTGACTTCAATTTCTTTCTGATAAAGATTCTGATGAAAGGAAAAAATATGAACTTCGAGGTTGACCTTTTCTTTCTTCTGCTTAACGGACGGTCGCCATCCGAGGTTGGCTATTCCGTAGTATTCTTTTTTGTTGACTTCAACCCGAACAAGATAAACTCCGCAAGGCGGATATACTTCCCGCCAAGGATTGATATTGGCGGTGGGAAATCCTAAATTGCGCCCACGGCGGTCTCCTCTTTCAACACGGGCTAAAACGGAAACAGGTCTTCCTAGCAATTTGCCGGCTGCTTTTAATCGACCCGCACGGATTAAGCGGCGAATCCTTGTGCTGCTGATGGGGTGAGATCCGCTGTTGACTAACGGATCAACATGTACTTTAAATCCGAGACGATCACCTTCACGCTGCAATAACCAAACCGATCCGGATTTCTCTTTACCGAAAGAAAAGTTCTCCCCCACCCAAACTGTTCGGGGAGCCAGTAAGCCTTTCAAATATTTTTCGCAGAAAGCTTGGCCTTTGATCTGCGAAAAGCGTCTGTCGAATTTGAGGACGACACAAGCATCGACACCTAAATCGTCAATCAACTTCAGCCGGTGTCTCAAGGTGACCAGAAAAGGCAGATAATTTTTAGGCTTAAGGACATGCAAAGGATGCGGATCAAAGGTACAAACTACGGCCGGCACTTGCCGATAATAGGCTTCTTTGAGCGCGCATCCGATCAAGTGTTGATGTCCCCGATGTACCCCATCAAAGACGCCGACGACAACCACGCCACCGCGTAAGCGTTTCTCAATATTTCCAGTTTTGAAGATAACTTTCATGGACTTCATTCAGAGTTATTGCTTGCTTTACGTCAAAATAACCAATCTTTGTTCTTCTGATTTTTGTAATGCAAGCCCCGCAGCCCAGCTGTTCGCCGATATCCTCAGCGATTTTACGGACATAGGTCCCTTTGGAACAATGAACGTAAAAATCGACTTCGGGCGGTTGCCAGTTCAGGATTTTCAGCTCATTGATTGTTATCTTGCGGGCTGAACGCTCAACTTCTATTCCGCTTCTGGCCAACTCATAAAGACGCTTGCCCTTATGCTTAACCGCCGAAACCATAGGCGGGATCTGTTCAATCGAGCCCTGGAACCTTACAAGCACTTGTTTAAAGCGATCCTCCGTAACATCTCCGCAAAAGGTTCTTTGAATTTCCTTGCCGTTGATATCAGCAGTATGCGTTGTCAGCCCCAAAAGCAAAGTCGCCCGATATCCTTTATCAAAACTCGAAAATCGATTAAAAAGTTTTGTTGATTTCCCCACTAAAATGATCAGAAGACCGGTTGCCAGCGGATCCAATGTTCCCGCATGACCGATGCGCCGCATGCGAAATTTTTTTCGGATAATATTGACCACGTCGTGACTGGTCAGGTTCACTGGTTTATCGATCAGAAGAAAACCATCTTTCATTTCCACTTCCTTTTCATTTGTTGATGGAGTTTGCGCGCAGATGTCTGCAGGGAGTTGTTCATGTGGCAACCGCTGGCATTCTGGTGCCCTCCGCCTCCATAAAGCGAAGCAAGGCGGGCTACATTAATATCCCCTTGGCTTCTTAAATTCACCCGTGTTTTACGGGAATTTATTTCCGACAAAATAAGAGCAACCTTGATCCCGTCAATCCCTCTTAAAAATGTGAATATCTTATCTCGAAAATCAAAGCCTTCTGAAAATTTTTTCCATACCTTTTTCCGAAGCAAAACCGTGGCCACTTTCCGGTGATGGGAAATACGGATCTGCTTAAAAACCTCTGTAAGCGGACGAATGTCTCTGGCAGGCATATTTTCGTAACAAAGCCTATACATCAAAGAGATGGGAATATTGTAAGAAAGCAATTCAGCGACAATTCGATGCGTTCTGGCCGTGGTGATATCGTATCTAAAAGATCCTGTATCCGTCATGATCCCCAGATACAAATACTGCGCGATTCTTTTATCGATCGGAAAAGAAAATGATTTTAGAAGATCGTAGAGAACTTCGGCCGTCGAGGAAGCATGGGGGTTAACGCAATTGAGATGACCGAAATTATCATTGGTGATGTGGTGATCGATATTGACGATTTTTGCCTGAGGATGAATGAGTTTGCTGACCCGCCCAATGCGATCCAGCGAACCACAATCGACAATCATCACCACCTCTTGACGAGAACGCTGATTCTTAAATCCCTGAACCAAGCTAATTCCCCTTAAAAAGCTGAATTGACGAGAGGGAGCTTCAGCATTAATAATGCGGACGTTTTTCTTTCGGGATTTCAAGTAATATGAAAGAATTAACTCCGACGCTAGGGCATCGGTATCCGCATTGACGTGAGTGGTAATCAAAAAATCTCTGCTTTTTTGTATCCAGTGCTTAAGTTGTTTCACATTAATCATGGTCATTGATTTTCCTTTTGTTTTTTCTGCCAAGCGGTATCTTTCTTGATCTGCTCTATCGTCTGATCGAGATGAGCGCTGTAGGCAATCGATTCATCAAAAACAAAAACAATTTCTGGCGTATAGCGTAATTTAATGCGCTGCCCCACCAGTCGACGGATGAAGCCCTGAGCGCTCTCCAGCCCCTCTTGCGCTCTCCGAAATTTTGTTTCATCTCCCAGCACACTGTAAAAAATTCTGGCATGTTGAAGATCGCGACTGATCTGAACCTTGGTGACGGTCACAAACTGAGTCCGCGGATCCTTGATTTCCATCTGAATAATGGCGGAAATCTCTTTTTTCATCTGCCTGCTTACTTTATTAATCCGATCCATAAGGCATCCTTCCTTCACTCACTTTAGTGATGGAAACTTCATTCCTTGATAAAATCTTTGGCCATCTTGATTTCCTGCGCATGCGACATTGCGGGATTCTGAATTTTCTTTGTCAATACATGCCTCAGAATTAGCCCCAAGCGTCGACCAGGAGCGCACCCCATCTGAATCAAATCATTTCCGCTGATTGAAAGGCGAATGTCGCGTATGTTTTTAAGAAAATAACCGATATTTTTTCTCATTCTTTTCTGGGAAGCCAGGCTCTTAAAAAAAAGAATGACTTCAACATCCAGATCATGGAGACTTTGATAGACCTCAAACGCCGAACAATCTGACCGGGATAAAATAGATTTGAGTCTATCAAATTTTTTGATTTGAGAAAGAGTCTTTGTATCTGCCCGACTTAAGGCAAACTTGTAAGCCAACAGTCTAATCTTTTTCAAAGGAAAATGATACATCAATACCATTAACATCATTAACCAGCGTTTCAGTGGCCGATTAGAGATCTCCTGTTTCTGACAATATCGTTCGAATAATTGTTTGTTGCGATCAGTCGATTGGCAAAGCGTGCTATGGGCTTTTTTCCATTTCAAATCTTTATCGAGAAACGTCAACGCCCGCAGTTGATCCAGTCGCTTCAGACACCGACAACAGTCTTTTTCTTTAAGGATCTTTTTGAACTCCTCAAAATACCGCTGGGGCTTTACCGTTTTATAAACCTGCTGATGGATAGCTTTTTTTAAAAGATCACAGGTTTTTCTCTCCAATCGAAATCCGAAACGCTGTTCAAAACGCACCGCTCTTAGAATCCGGGTGGGATCGTCTATAAAGCTTCGATTATGCAGAATGCGAATCCTTCCGTCTTTTAAATCCCGCACCCCCCCGTGATTGTCTTTTAACAGCCCAAAGGATGACGGCGTAATGCTGATGGCCATCGCATTGAAAGAAAAATCTCTGCGAGCCAAATCGTCGTCAATCGTCCCCAGAGAGACAACCGGCAACACACCGGGTTGCGGATACTTTTCCTTTCTCGCCGAAGCCAGATCAATTCGTCCCAATGTTGAGTGATGCACTGTAGCGGTAAGAAATTCCCGATAAACCTGATGCCTGGCTTTTAACATCGCGGCAAGTTTAGCGGCCAATTGCGTGGCATCGGCTTCGATGACAATATCCACATCACCGTTAGGCCGTTTTAGAAACAGGTCACGAACAAATCCCCCCACCACATACGCCTGACAATCCTGTGACTCAATGACCTTTGCGATTCGTTGCAATGCTTTGAGAATCTTTGGATCTAAACGTTTGAAATATTTTTCAGCGTTCATCATTTTATCCCCGCGGATGAAACTGCTTATGGATCGATCTTAACCGTTCCCGATCGACATGCGTATAAATCTGGGTCGTGGAAATATCAGTATGCCCCAGCATCTCCTGAACGCTGCGTAAATCCGCCCCCCGCTCCAAAAGGTGCGTAGCAAACGAGTGACGGATGGTATGGGGCTTAATGACCTTCTTGATTTTTGCCTTGCGGGCATAGAATTTAATAATTTTCCAGACACTCTGACGGCTGATCTTTTTCCCTAAACGACTGACAAAAAGCGCCTGACTCATCTGTTTCTTGACCAGCTTGGGACGCGCTTGATCGAAATAGCGGATTAAGGCGGCTTTGGCCCGCTTGCCGATAGGAATAATCCTTTCTTTGCGTCCCTTGCCTGTGCAGCGGATGTAGCCGACTTCGGTGTTGACACCGTCAATTTTTAAATCCACCATTTCGGAAACCCGCATACCGCTGGCATAAAGAAGTTCCATCATGGCCTGATTACGGATATCCTGTGCCCGCCGCCCCCCGGCCGATTTGATCATCGACTCCACCTCGCTTAATGTGAGAACTTCGGGAATCCGCTTCCAGAGTTTTGGCGTTTCCAGCAAGTTAGTGGGATCTTTTTTGGCCAGCCGTTCGCGGACCAAAAACCGATGAAACATTTTGATCGCCGAGAGAGACCGGCTGATCGACGTTGCCGTTAGGCCCGCATCTTTTTGCTTGTGCATCCAATCTGTAATCCGACCTCTTTCAATATCATCGATGGAGCTGATTCCTCCTCGATCCAGATAGCCGGCATATTTTCTTAAATCCCGTCCATAAGCCATGACCGTGTTGGGGGACAAGCCCCGCTCAACGGAAAGATAATTGAGAAAATCTTCGATCAGTTCTTTCATTGAACTAAGGAGAAATGCTTTCTCTGATAAGATCATCGGCAACTACTCTGGGATTAAAACCTTGCCGTATTTTCTTATCGGTCGATTCCAGTCTTCTTTTCATGGAAGATGCATTCTGGGATGCAATAGGGCTCAGAAGATCTTTTCGAATCCTCTCGATCTTCTCGATCAAGACCCCTAACTCTTTGCGCTTGGCTTCCTTTAAAAGAACCTGCATCCCCAAAAGATTGGCCAACTCTTTTTTCACCATATAGATCTGTCTCTTTCTTGAGAAATCATCCATAATGTTGACCGTCAATTCGCGGTGCCAAACTCTCCATAATCCATAATGATGACTGTAAAGATCTTCCACACTGCGCTCAATATGATCGGGATAGTCCACCGGTTCTAAAAGAGGAACTTCTTCTTTAACTTTTTTCTTTTTTTCGCGACGAAATTTCTTGCGTAAAGGCTCGCACCCCTGGATGCTCATTAACCCAATCGCAAAAAGTGATAGTAAAGCCAAAATTGATAACCGTCTTTGAACACTATTGAAGCCCATGAATCATCTCCTTGAATTGTTGTTCACTGATAATCTTAACACCGAGTTTCTTGGCTTGCGCATATTTTGATCCGGTATTTTCTCCGGTAACAACAAAATCGGTTTTTCCGCTCACGGAAGAGACCACATCTCCTCCTAATTTTTTGACACAGCTCGAGGCCTCCGATCGAGTAAAATCTTTTAGTTCCCCGGTAAACACAAATTTCTGACCCACAAGGACGTTTGAAAAACCGGCCTCCTTGGGCTGTGAAAAATTCACGTCCGCTTTTTGAAATTTCTTGATGAGGTTTTTGACAGATTTCTGGCGAAAAAACTTCTCGACCGACTGGGCCATCACCGGACCGAAGTCGGCTATACGCTCAAATTCTTCCTTGCCGGCTACCATCATTTTATCTAAATGACCAAAATGACGAGCCAGGGTATCGGCGGCCTTTTCGCCGATATTCACGATTCCAAGGGCATATAAAAATTTTGATAGAGGTTTTCTTTTGCTTTTCTCAATAGATACCAAGAGATTATCGGCCTTCTTTTCTTTAAACAGATCCAAATCCAGCAGTTGATCTCTTTTAATAAAATAGATATCGGCCAAATCGTTAATATATTTCCTGCTCAACAACTGTCTCACAACGGATTCCCCCATGCCCTCGATATCCATAGCAGGCCGACTGGAAAAATGAATCAGAGAACGCTCCAGTCTTTTTGGACAGTTCGGATTAATACAGGTATAAGCTACCTGGTCGGCTTTCAGTTTTTCTACAGAGCCATGACACTCAGGGCATTTCTCGGGAATACGGACCGACTGACGTTTGCCCTTAGTCTTTTTTTCAACGACTTTGATTATTTTGGGAATCACATCACCAGCCCGCTCTAGAAGAACACGATCCCCTTCGCAAATATCCAAACGTCTGATTTCGTCAAAATTATGTAGAGTGGCTCGCGAAATCGTAACACCCGCACAGGTAACGGGCTTAAGATCAGCCACCGGAGTTAATACACCGGTGCGCCCCACCTGGAAGGAAATGGCCTCAACGACCGTCGTGGCCTGCTGCGCTGGAAATTTATAGGCCACCGCCCACCGCGGACTCTTGAGGGTTTCTCCCAGCATCTCTTGGTGCGCTAAAGAATTTACTTTGATGACAACCCCATCTACTTCATAATTCAGCTCTTCTCTTTTCGCCTCAAGCTGACGGCAATAATCAAGCACCTCCTTGAAATCCTGACAATGCCTGCTTAATGGATTAATCGGAAACCCGATATTTTTTAGAAACTGCAGGAAATCCCACTGGGTGTTCAGCAAAGGACCTCCCTCGATCAGCCCAAAAGAGTGAATAAAACACTGTAAATTACGCCGGGCGCATAGACGGGAGTCCAGCAATTTAACTGATCCGCTGGTTGCGTTTCGCGGATTGGCAAAAGGAAGCTCACCTTTATCGATCTTTTCTCTGTTGAGAGATTTAAAATCCTTTATCTTCATGTAGATTTCACCACGGACATCCAAAAGGGAAGGGACATTCTGCTGTTCTTTTAACACAAGCGGAATGGAGCGCACCGTGCGTAAATTATGGGTGATATCCTCCCCAGTCTCACCGTCACCGCGGGTGGCGCCCAGAGTAAACTGTCCGTTTTCATATGTTAAGGCCGCGCTGACTCCATCAATTTTCAGCTCAGCCACATAAGTAACCGGTTGAACACCCAGTCCTTTGAGAACCCGCTCATTCCATTTCTTTAGCTCTCCGAAAGAATAGGTGTTTTCCAATGACAGCATTCTCACCCGATGTCGCGCCGGAGGCAGATTCTCGGAAATCTTGGCTCCGACACGGCGAGTCGGGGAATTCAAATATCGATATTGAGGAAACTCTTTCTCCAGCTGAATCAATTGGTTCATCAACTGATCATACTCATAATCGGAAATCACCGGATTGTCCTCAACATAATATCGCCGATTATGCTCCTCAATCTCTTGCCTGAGGCGCTGAATTTCTTTAACGGCCTTTTTTTCTTCCATCTTTATTGCCCCACCTTTAAGCGGCTGGCCAAGAATCCGGAAAGCCCAGCCCCGATAATAGCTTTTTGAGCTCCTTCAATGTTATAATGAACACGTTCTCCCCTCACCGTTTTCTGATCCGAATCATAGATACAAAAACTGGATCGCGGATCCCGATCCCGCGGCTGACCAACACTGCCGACATTGATAATATATCGGGCATTCTCATCTACAGAGAAATAAACTTCAGAAGTATAAGAGATATTTTCGTCTTTATATCGAAAGACGCCGGGAATATGAGAATGCCCGACAAAACAAAGTGTTTTATCCAGGATTTGAAAACTCTGCTTGGCTGCCGAGGGGTCTATCATGTATTCAAAATGTTCCGGATGATGATAGGTGCCATGAACAAGAATAAAATCGCGCCCTTTATGAATCAGAGGAAGCTCAGCCAGGACATCCTGTTTTGATTCGCTAAGAACTCTTCGACTCCAGCATAAGGCTCCCACCGCAATGGAATTAAAATATTCGATCGACTTTTTGCCGACCAGTCCCCAGTCATGATTACCGGCAACAGTGATCGTCTTCAATTTCTGAACCAAATCGAGGCATTCATTAGGATTGGCTCCGTAACCAACAATGTCTCCTAAACACAAAAAATGGTCAATGGCTTTATTTCGGCAGGCGCCCACAACAGCTTCCAGGGCCTGAAGATTGGAATGAATATCGGAAATAAGCGCATAGCGCATAATTAGGCAAATCTTATTTCAAATTCCGAATGGGAATTTTCTTGTTTTGCTTCTGTGGCTTGATGATCTGTAATATTTCCGGAAAAATGTTGGGTAATGCGATCCAGGCATTGGCGGACATCGTCCTGGCGGCCTTCAATGAGCGCCTCGACTTGTCCATTGGGCAGATTTTTTACCCATCCGGTACAGCCCTGCTGGTTCGCTAACCGCTGAACCGTAAAGCGAAAACCAACCCCCTGCACTCTTCCGGAATAAAGGACATGCATTTGCATAAGTAAAAATTTAAATCGGGGCGAAGGGATTCGAACCCTTGACCTCAACGTCCCGAACGTTGCGCGCTAGCCAAGCTGCGCTACGCCCCGCAAATGACGCCCAAACTTATGGAACGAGCGCCTGCCTGCCGGCAGGCAGGAAGCGAGTGAACATAAGTTTGCCGGCGGAATTTGTCCCGAGCGACATTTTATCAGTTCTAGTCGCCAGGGAATAAAGTTTCAAAGAATAGGGCCAAGCTCCCTCGCCACACCTTCGGTGTGGCTCGGGATAAATGCGCTACGCCCCGTTTTTTCACTCACCTGTCTGCTCATCCGCTTTGATTCCCCGCATTCCCGATGAAAATAATAGGTGCGAGGATCCGTTCGCCGGCCAAAGCAACAATACCAATATTACTGAAGTTAACAATAACGGATTGAGTAGTTTAGCATTTTAAATCCTTGAAGTCAATTCCATGGCCTGTCAGATCTTGATTGCGGCAGGCGCCTTCTAAAGAATCTATTCTTCAACTTTCTTAACGCTAAAAACAATCTCGGCTTCGGCGACTTTCTTATCTCCCACCAAAGCCTGCGTGGCGATGATACCCGTTTTGGGCAAGAGCTTCCGGGGTGTCACTTCAAGCCTCAACTGATCTCCGGGAACAACAGGAGCCAAAAATTTGACAGTTACTTTTCCCAAATAATAAATATATTTTTTGCCCTGCTCTCCTTTTGAGTAATAGAAAAAGATACATCCAGCCTGGGCCATAGCCTCGGTCATTAAAACACCAGGCATCACCTTTTCTTCGGGAAAATGCCCCTGAAAATATTGTTCATTAACGGAAACATTCTTGACAGCCACCAGTTTTTCATTGGGTATGAGATCAACCACCCGATCGATCATCAGAAATGGATAGCGGTGTGGAATAATTTCTTTGATTTGATGAATCTCCAGCTGCATAGGTCTCTCCCTTCTTCGATTCAGCGAATCGCCAGTCCTCCATCGACAATAAGAATCTGACCGGTTACGTAACGGGCCTGATCACTTAACAAAAATCTTACGGCATCGGCCACATTCTTCGGCCGACCGAAGTGCCCCAGGGGAATCGATGAACAATAATTTCTCTTCTGCTGATCGCTTAAATCTTTAAGCATATCGGTTTCTATAAACCCAGGTGCTACGGCATTGATCCGAATCCCGTAAGCGGCGACTTCTTTGGCAAGGGCCTTGGTGAAAGCATTAATCCCCCCTTTGGATGCGGAATAATTCGTCTGCCGGGCCGTTCCCACCAAACCACTCACCGATGAAATATTGACAATCTGACCTTTTTTCTGCTTTAAAAAGGTTACAATACACTGACGGGTCATGTAAAAGACACCGTTGAGATTTGTTGCAATGACATTGTGCCAGTCCTGATGGCTCATCATCATCAGCGCTTTATCTTCGATGATCCCGGCATTATTAATGAGAATATCCAGCGAAGAAAAATCCTTTTTAAACTCTTCGAAAAACTTGCCCACAGATTCAAAATCTTTCATGTCAACTTGATAAGCCTGCACTTTGATGGAAGAATTCTTAATGTTATCACAAAGTTTACGGGCCTTTTCTTTGCTGGAATGATAGGTCAAAGCGACCTGACAGCCCTCTTCAACCAACATTTTGACAATAGCCTCACCGATGCCACGCGATCCCCCGGTAACAATAGCGGTCTTGCCTTTAAACATCTTGAAAAAACCTCCCCAGAACAATACATGAATTTGTCCCATTCGGTCCAGCCGTAATTAGCAAAACCCGGCGTAAACTCGTTTTTCTTGTTTCAGTCACGATCTCTTTCAACTGGCACTGCGGATCAGGTTCCCGATAATGCACGGTCGGTGGAATAAACTGCTCGCGCAAAGCACAAATCGCCGCGCCAGCTTCCAGAGCTCCGGAAACACTGTAGCCCTCCCCTGTCATAGATTTGATGGCCGTCACTGGAATCCGATCGACCTCTTTTCCAAAGACTTCCCGGATGGCGAGTGATTCAATCCGATCAGCTAACGGAGAACTATTGGCATTGGCAAATATACAGTCGATATCTTCAACATTCACCTGAGCATCTTTAAGGGCATTGCGAATGGACTGTTTTAATCCGATAGCTTTTGGATTAAATTTATGAATCCGGAAAGGATCAAAGCTGTATCCAAAGCCCAGAACTTCAGCCAAGATATCAACACCTCTTTTTTGGGCGGAGTCATAGTCTTCCAGCGCCATCAAGCAGGCACCTTCGCCTAAGGTCACTCCGTTACGTCGTCGGTCAAAGGGGCAATTGATAAATTCATCCCCCTCCTGACACCCCGATAACAATTTCAACGCATGAAATCCAAAAAAGGTTTGTTCGCACATTTCCTCTACCCCGCCGGCTAAAACAATTTGAGCTCGCCCGTATTGCAGAAAATCATAAGCATAACTCATCGCATCAGTACTAGCGGTGAATCCCGTCGAAATGGTAGTATTAAAACCCTTGATGTAATGCCAAATCGAAACCTGACTAGCCGGAGAATTGATAACAGTATTGGGGAAAAGAGCCGGATTCGTGTAGCGCGGTCCTTCTTTGAGAGTGACAGCGTCAAAATCGCTAATACTCTTGACGCTTCCTAATGTGGTCCCCACCGAAACGCCAATATTATCGGTATTGCTGTCGTCAATCACAAGATGGCTGTCGTCAATGCATAATTTGGCTGCTGATACCAGCAGTTTGGTGCTGCGGTCCAGATTCCGCAGACCTTTTTTACCCATATAAATTTTCGGATCAAAATCGCTGACTTCACCTGCCTGCCGGACATTGAACCGACTCGCATCGAAAAGCGTCACCGGTCCATAGCCGATCGTTCCTTTTTGAAGAGCCTCGGAAAATTCACGTCGCCCCTTACCGTTTGCGGCTAAAATACCAAGACCGGTTATCACAACTCGTTTTTTCACCGGCGAACTCCTTTATCTAAAATATAACGAGCTAATATATCTGTCTCGATATTGAGCTTTGACTTAGTCTTTTTATCCGAAAGATTTGTCACTTTCAAAGTATGCGGAATGATATAAATCGAGAATTCATTGCCCTTAACTTCACCGACCGTCAGGCTGATACCATCCACGCAGGCGGAGCCCTTGGAAACAATATAACGCATAAGCTTGCGAGAAACGCGAATCCAAAACTTTTCATAATTCGGCAAGGTAATCCGCCGCGTAATTGTCCCTAAACCTTCCACATGCCCCTGAACAAAATGACCGTCAATCCGGCTGTTGGCTTTCAGAGAACGCTCCAGATTAACCAGCGTTCCCACCCGATAGAATTGAAAGGTTGTCTTGCGAATCGTTTCCAGCATCACATCAAAGCTCAGCAAACGCTCTTTTTTCTTGACAACTGTCAGGCAAACCCCGTCAACGGCAATACTGTGCCCTATTTTTGTCCCGCCACAAACCTTTTGAACCCGAATCGTTAGGGTCAAAAGATTTTTTTTTCGGACAATTTTGGTAATGATTCCGGTTTCTTCAACAATACCTGCGAACATATCCTTGAATAAAAAGATCCTCCCCGATCCTTTGGCATTCCGCCTCTTTAAGATGAATCAGCTGGCCGATATTTTTGATTTGTAACCCCCGGATACTGCTTAAGGCCTCTTGATCTCCGGCAATCTTCATGGCGACATAAATATGAAAAGCATCGACGCAATTTTCTTTGAGAGCCGAACCGATCAGGCGCGGGCCGCCCTCCAATAAGAGTGCCGCAATTTGTCTTTTTGCCAGTTCCTTAAATATATATTTTAATGGAACTTCTTTTCCATTTCCAGGGCAAATAATAACTTGTACGCCTTTTTTTCTTAACGCTTGAAGTTTCTGCTTATCTACGCGCCGAGTAGCGGCGATGATAATATCCTGCGGCTTGGTGCCCTGGAATAAACGCGCCCGCAAAGGAATTTTTAAAGTGGAGTCGATAATAACTTTCTTTATTCGTTTGCTTCTGATCGGTGCATTCAAACGGGGATTATCCGCACAAACGGTCTTGATCCCAGCGCAAATCGCATCAAATTCTAAGCGTTTTTTCTTAGCAAAATCACGCGTCTTTTTCTGAGTGATCCACTGCGAGCGCCCGCAGGCCAAAGCGCTTTTTCCGTCGATTGTTTGAGCACATTTAGCCACCACATACGGCATTTTCTTTTGCATGAATTTGATAAAAGGCTCATTGATTCTCCGGCAATCCCTCTGAAGGACTCCGCTTCGGACTTTTATTCCCGCTCTTTTGAGTTTTCTGATGGATTTTCCATTATTCAATGGATTGGGATCTTTCATCCCGATGACCACCTCCTTCACACCTGATCGGATAATCATATCCACACAAGGCGGAGTCCGTCCGAAATGGCCGCAGGGTTCAAGCGTCACGATCAATTTGCCGCCTTTGGCCTTAATGCCAGCCTTTTTCAGAACGACTGCCTCAGCATGATCGGCCCCACAACGCCGGTGATAACCGCCTGCGATAATGCGATCCTCTTTTATGAGCAAAGCTCCGACCAAAGGATTGGGCGAAGTTTTTCCTTTGGCTTTAAGCGCCTGGACGATAGCCAAAGCCATGTATGTGCGATCATCTGCTCTCATTTCCTGAGCCTTCTCTTTGCGGCTTTCAATTTCTCGACGTATTCATATGGCACGGTGACTTTTCCTAGAAAAGTATTGTCTTTGGTCTCACCGTGCGCGTCACTACCGCCGGTTATCAGCAATCTATAATCTTCGGCCATCTTTCGGTAACGGGAAATCACTGCCGGCGGACAATTAGGATAATAAACTTCTAATCCCCGTAAACCGCTTTTGACAAGCTTGGGAATCAAGTCATCAATTTGTGTAGCCATAGGATGCGCCAGAACGGCTACACCCCTTGCCTGACGGATTAAGCGAATGGTCTCAGCGGGTGTGATCTTGAATTTCTCAACATAGGCGGGACGCCCTTCAGCAAGGTAGCGGTGAAAGGCTTCCTGCAGTGACCCGACATGCCCTTTGCGCACCAACAATTGAGCTAAATGAGGTCGGCCAAAGGAATCAGACTTAGAAAGAGCAAAAATCTCTTCGTCTTGCAAGTCATCCATTCCCAGCTCCTTGAGCTTGGTGATCATTTCTTTGATGCGGCTCACGCGGACCTGCCGCATCTTGCGGATTTCCTTGTTTAGATTATCCAAATCATCCATCAGATAGCCGAGAATATGGATATCCTTTTCATTCATCTCGCAGGATATTTCGATTCCCGGCAATATTTCCAGTTCGGTTTCTTTGGCCGCCTTCTGAGTCGGCTGAATTCCGGAAAGCGTATCGTGATCGGTGATACTGATGCAGTTGATTTTTTTTGCTAAGGCTTCACGAACGATGTCTTCAGGAGACATTGTCCCGTCGGAAAAAACAGTATGGACATGGAGATCGGCTGTTTTGGTCACTTTTGTTTTGACAAATAATCTGTTTTGTGGACTTTATCCAGAACACCGTTAACGAATTTACCGCTGTCGTAGTCGCCGTATTTCTTGGCCAGCTCGATCGCTTCATTGATCGTGACTTTTGGCGGGATATCGTCACGATATAACAGCTCATAAATCCCCAAACGCAGGATATTACGGTCAATGACGGGCATTCGCTTCAGTTCCCAATTCGTGGCGTATTTACGGATGATTTGATCGATGGAATCGCATTGTTTTTCAACACCATTAGCAAGCTGACGGGCAAAATCGATGGTCTCAGCATCGAGGGCATCGTCGCGATCAGACATACTGGCCGCAATTATTTCCACGGACTGTGAAATCAAATCATACTGATAAAGAACTTTCAGCGCCCATTCCCGCGCTTTGGACCGTTTTCGCATGGCGATAATTTAAATTCTTTTTAAAAGATCTAACATTTCAAGAGCCGCTAAAGCCGCATCCCGGCCTTTGTTGGGCCCTTTGGTCTGAGCCCGTCTTTGAGCCAGCTCAAGCGTATCGGCTGCCAAGACTTCAAAAATAAAGGGCTTTGCTGTCATCAAAGCCCCGCGAGCAATCCCTTGCGCGGTTGCCTGGGCCACCAGCTCATAGTGCAGGGTCTCCCCTTTGATAATCGCCCCCAGACAAATCACCGCTTTGGTTTTCTTCTTGCGGGCCAGCTTCAAAGCTAAAAGAGGAATCTCAAACGATCCGGGAACCCAGAAAACAGCCAACTCTTTCTCTTTGATTCCCCTTTTCCCAAGCTCATCAACACAAGCTGTCACCAAACGCTGAGTGATCGATTCGTTAAAGCGTGAAGCAATGATACAAATCCTTGCTTGTGAAGATTCCCTTTTTTGCTTTTTCATCGTTTTATCCGCCGTAGACAAGCGAGTTTAATTCTAAATCAGGTGTCCCAGCTTTGCTTTTTTTGTTTTCAGGTATTTCTCATTGATGGGATTATGCGGAATCTTCATCGGAATGCGCTCAACAACCTTCAAGTGGTATCCTTCCAGGCCGACGATTTTGCGCGGATTATTAGTCAGCAGGCGAATCTCTTTGACTCCCAGGTCAACCAGAATTTGCGCTCCGATCCCGTAGGTCCGCAAATCGGGAATAAAACCCAGGGCTTCGTTGGCCTCTACCGTATCCATACCCTTATCCTGCAAATGATAAGCCTGAATCTTATTAGCCAAACCGATACCGCGTCCTTCCTGGCGCAGATACAGAAGAATCCCGCCGCCCTGCTCGCTGATCATCCGCAGAGAAGTAGAGAGTTGATCTCCGCAATCACAGCGCAGCGAACCGAAAACATCTCCGGTTAAGCATTCGCTTTGAACACGAACCATAATAGGTTTCTTGCTGTCAATCTCACCGTAAATCAAAGCAATATGGCAAAGTTGATCGACTTTAGACACATAGCCGATCATCTGAAAAGTTCCAAATTTAGTCGGTAATTCGGATTGTGGACCACGAATAATCAGTTTCTCGTACTTGCGACGGTATTCGATGAGATGATCGATGGTACAGATTTTTAAATCATTTTTTTTGGCAAATTTAAATAAATCGGGTGTGCGGGCCATGGTCCCGTCATCGTTCATCACTTCACAAATAACCGCGGCCGGCGTTAATCCGGCGATTTTCATCAAATCCACGCTAGCTTCGGTATGGCCGGCACGAACTAAAACGCCGCCCTCGCGGGCGCGCAGAGGGAAAAGGTGTCCCGGCACCACGAAATCTTCGGCTTTGGCTTTGGGATCAATCAACGCCTTGACTGTATGGGCGCGATCATAAGCCGATATGCCGGTTGTCACGCCCTTAGAGGCATCGACAGAAATAACCCAGGCGGTATTGCACTTTTTATGCTCCCGATCATTGTACGCATCCAGCATCGGAAACAGTTGGAGTTCATCCAGCCGCTTCTCTTCCATGGGGACGCAAATCAGACCCCGAGCATTATTGGCCATAAAATTGATATGTTCCGGTTGGCAGTGTTCAGCCGCGACAACCAAATCCCCTTCGTTTTCACGTCCTTCATCGTCCATGACGATGACCATTTTACCCTGCTGCAAATCTTTAATGGTCTCTTCGATTGAATTGAACATATCGACTCCTCATATTTAATATTAATATTATATAAATAAAAACTATAATTCAAATAGTTTTCCTTGTCAAGATTTTTATCCTTACGTATAATGAACTCAATGACAAAGACCACGGTAACATTAGAGAAGAAAGTCGCTGAGACTCTTAGAGTTAAGAGAAGATCACTCGCTGTGTCTGAATCCTGCAGCGGGGGGCTACTCTCTCATCGATTAACCAATATTCCCGGCTCCAGCCAATGGTTTGTTTGCGGCATTGTGGCTTATTCCAATCAAGTCAAGCGCAGTGTCTTAAAAATCCCGCCATCGGTTTTAACAAAACACGGAGCCGTCAGCGAGCCCGTAGCCAAAACAATGGCCCTCCATGTCCGTAAGATTTTCCGCGCTGATTATGGAATCGGCATTACCGGAATCGCCGGACCGGGCGGGGGAAGCAAAACCAAGCCGGTCGGACTGGTTTGTATCGCGGTTTCAGGTCGTAAGACAGGCGTTTGCCAGGTATTTCAATTCAGGGGCAAACGCCAAAGCATCAAAAATCAATCATGCCGAAAGGCCCTGCAAATCCTTCTGGATTTCATCCATGAGCAATGAATCAATCCGTGCTTTTATCGCCTTTGAACTGAATTCCGAAACAAAAAATGCTCTTAAGGATATTCAAAAACATCTAGAAGAATCCGAAGCTCATATCAAATGGGTCAAGCCGGAAAACATCCATTTGACGATAAAATTTCTAGGAAACATTTCCGTTAATCAAATCGATAACATCAAGAATATTCTTCATGGCGTCCTTGATCATGAGCCTTCCTGGTCAATCAGCATCATTGAAGTGGGCGCCTTTCCGAGAATCGAAAACCCCAAAGTTATTTGGGCCGGATTGGAGCAGGGAAGAGAGCCAATCATCCGCATCGCTAAATCGATTGATGACCGACTAAAAGAAATTGGTTTCGAAAAAGAAAAACGCCCCTTTCAGGCTCATATCACGCTAGGTCGGGTGCGTTCTCCTGCAAACAAATTCCCACTGATTCATAATCTCAAGAAATACCGTTTAAATCAAACGATCAAGCAATCCATAACGCGCGTAAATCTGATCAAAAGCACCCTTACTCCCCGCGGACCAATCTATGACATCCTGTATAGTGTTCTTTGTTTATCTAATTGAAATCATAATCTTTTAGCGCTTTTTAACTTCAAAAAATAAATTCACTTCTTCGCCGACCGAAATAATTTTTTGAGGAATCTCTTTCCAATAGGAGAGAAAATTGTTCCATTGAAAATAATATTCTTCCCGACTGGCACCCAGAAAATCATCGGTTACCGTACGCTTCACGATCAAATGACTATCCTGAATAATAAAAATAACCAGAACGAGAATCAGTAAGAAAGTAACGACTTTGACCATGATTCATCCTGTGGGCATGCATTTCAATTTACTATGTCTCTCAAGAAAGCGGCCGAACTTAAAGCCATACTAATGCGCATAATCAAATTGGTGTAAAAGCCGGCCACAATATCATCGAACATGATCCCGTAAGCGCCGTCCATTTTCTCAAATCTCTGAACGGGATAAATCTTAAACATATCAAAAGCGCGAAAAAGAAAAAAAGCTGTAATTAACCGCGCGGGAGAAAGCGTAATGCCAAAAAGAGCGATCATCATGCCGACTACTTCATCAATCACGACGCAAGGCGGATCCTTTTCACTCAAGGCCTCTTCCATTTTTCCGCTTAGGCCTAATCCTAAGGCCGTGAAAATTAATATCACGCCAGAATACATCCAGAGCGAAGACGAAAAAATGACAGCCAAAAGCAGTCCACAGACACTGGCCAAAGAACCCGACGCTATCGGGAAATATCCGACATAGAAAAAAGTTGTCAGTAATCGTATCATCTTACTGAAGATGAAGAAGTTTTCTGTTTTTGATCATAAAAGAAATACCCGAAATCAATGTCAGCACCACTGTAATGAGCATCAGGATATCAACAACAATCTGCCACCAGGTTTCGATATTCATTGACCATTGGGATAAAGCCATCCAGGACGCCCGGAAAATCAGAAGCCCCAGGATGGAGAAAATCGCGACAATCTGGGAGACCGTTTTATGTTTTCCAGCCCGCTCGGCAGCCAAAACCTTTCCCCGGCTCATGGCAAACAGGCGGAATCCCGTTACAATGATTTCCCGTCCCAAAATCACGACCACCATCCAATCGTCCACAATCTGCATCCGGACAAAGGCAATAAAAGCGGCCAAGATCAAAAATTTGTCTGCAATCGGATCCATCATCACCCCAAAATCACTAATCTGATTATTTTTCTTGGCTAAATAACCGTCAAGATAATCGGTAAAAGAAGCCAAAGAAAAGATGAAGGTCGCACTCATCATAGCCGCCAGACTTTCTCGGGAGATAAAATAGATAAAAAAGAAAGTCATTACAAAACGCGAAAGAGTCAGTTTATTGGGCAAATTCATAACGCTTGACCTATTAAATCATATTCGTAAGAGTCGGTGATCTTCACCTTCACGAGAGAACCGATCGCCCGTCTTTTCTGGGACGATAAAAGAACACTGCCGTCTACTTCCGGAGCATCAAACCGGGTGCGCCCCACATAAATATTCTCTTCATTAGGATCCCGTTCGTCAATCACAATCTCCTGGATCGTGCCGATAAATCTTTTAAGATTTTGGCGGGATATTTTTCTCTGAAGGCGCATGATATGCGCGACCCGCCTTTTTTTAACGGCCTCAGCCACTTGCTGCGGCAGTTTTGCGGCTTTTGTCCCCTCTTCTTGCGAATAGGGAAAGACACCTAAGCGGTTAAACTGCATGTCTGAGACAAATTCACACAGTTCTTGAAATTCCGATTCGGTCTCTCCGGGAAATCCCACCATTAAACTAGTACGCAAGCAAATTCCGGAAACTTTGCTTCGCACTTGTTCGATCAAGTTCCTTGTGCAACGGCTTAAAAAAGGTCTATTCATCTTCTTGAGTATCCGATCGCTGATATGCTGCAGGGGAATATCCAGATAAGAACAAATCCGCTCTTCCTCGGACATTAAATCTAGCAATTCCTCATCGATTAAAGACGGATAAGCATAAAGAATTCTGATCCACCGAATATGGCGGGTTTTTTTGAGTATCTGTTTAAGAAGCCGCGTTAATTGCGGACGCTTGGTGCAATCCAAACCAAAAGATGTGGTGTCCTGTCCGATCAAAATTATTTCTTTTGTCCGACGATAATCCAGATATTCGATTTCTTCTAAAATGGAATGAATGCTACGTGATAGAAAAGATCCCTTGATCTGGGGAATAGCGCAAAAACTGCAATGATGCAGACAGCTTTCGCATATTTTGACATAAGCGTAATGACGGGGCGTTAAGATTTTCTGGGGCAGATTCCTGGTCTTCTCCAAAGCCAGCACGCCGACTACGGCATCGATCTGAGGACATTCGCGGATCAACTCAAGAGCATAACGCTGAGACAGGCAACCGGCAACAATCACTTTTTGGATCCGTCCATGCTGTTTCAAATCAAGACACCTCAGGATCACATCGATCGATTCCTCTTTGGCTCCTTCAATAAAGCCGCAAGTATTAATGATAACAATATCGATCTTTTCTGCGCCCGGCTTGACGGCATATCCTTTTGACTGCAGGCGTCCGGCAATAAGCTGAGAATCCACGATATTGCGCACACACCCTAAATTCAAAATCCCTACCGTCGGCAGGGATCCTTTGTTGATCATCAAGTTTTTACTTTTCAATGACTTATTATTCCGTTGTCAAACCGCTTTGGGTGACGATTACTTTGCTGGCACGCCTTCTGCTTCGGCCCAAAGAACCGATAAGCTGTCCGTTCAGTTCGAATTCCAACTCATGCAAATCTTTTCCGGCCAGCTCGATTTTCTCCTGGGCCTTCCATGTTTCAACAGACCCGTGCCGAAAGGTTGACTGAAAAACAATGGACCCATCCACCTTGACTTGCAACCAGGTATTTTTCTTGGCTCTTACGGTCAAGCTGATTGTATCCGAAGCGGTATCAAAAGCGATTCCCTGAACCTTCTTTGTCTGCTCTTTTCCGGAAGGTTGTTGTTCTCTGGCGGGAGTTGCGGGTGCTTGCGCCTGCGCGGCGCGCTCTTGTTCTTTTTGTTGGGCCTTTTTTAAATCGGCCCTTTGCCGGGCGATTTTCTCTCTCTGGGCTATCCGCTGTGGACGATTGACCATGAATCGTTTGACACATCCGCCAATGCGAATCAACAGCAGAATTGCCACAACGACAATGATGATTCTTAAGATCATCTGGCTCTTTCCTCGGGAAATTAAATTGCGGAATTTTTCGTTAAAGGTCTCTGTATCATCGCCTTTTACCGGTTTAGGAATTTTCTCCGGCTGATAATCTTCGACAACATCATGGATATCGATGCCTAAGTACTGGGCATACATTTTTGTGAAACCCCTCATGTAAAATGAAGAAAGCGTACGAACTGTATAGCCTTCTTCAATAGCGCGCAAAGCATCCATCGGGATCTTGGTAACTTCATGCACGCTCTGCAGGCTAATTCCTTTGGCCTCGCGGGCCTGCTTCAGGTAAACTCCTTTGTGTTTTTGTTCAGCCATTGGCACTTCCCCGATCGCTCATATTTTGCATAAGCCATTCTTCACGATTGACCAATAATTCCCTGGGTTTGCTACCCGCATAGGGACCAACCACGCCTTCCTGCTCCATCATATCAATCAGCCGTGCCGCCCGGGTATAACCTAAGCGCATACGCCTTTGTAAAATGGATACGGAAGCCTGATTGGTTTCCACCACAAGTCGCACGGCCTCATCGTAAAGTTCATCTTTGTCTTCAACGTTTCCCGAGCTCCCCTTAGTTTGTTTTTTTAGAATATCGTCATTGTATTGGGGTCCCTGTTGGGCCTTGATAAAGCCGATCACATCATTGATTTCCTCATCGGAAACAAGCGTACACTGAGCCCGGGTGGGCTTAGCCTCACCGGGTTTCATAAAAAGCATGTCCCCTTTACCTAAAAGCGCCTCAGCGCCATTCATATCCAATACAGTACGACTGTCAACCTTGGAGGCCACTTTAAATGAAATTCTCGCCGGAAAATTGGCCTTGATGACACCCGTGATCACATTGACCGAGGGTCGCTGGGTGGCTAAAATCAGATGAATACCCACCGCCCGCGAAAGCTGCGCCAGACGGGTAATTGCGCTTTCGATATTCTTGGCAGCCACTTGCATCAGATCGGCCAGCTCATCGACAACAACCACAATGTAGGGCAGCTTATCGTCTTTGATCCTGTTGTATTCCACAATATTACGCACACCTTCTTCGGCCAGCAGGTTGTACCGGGATTCCATCTCTCCGACTACCCAATTGAGTGCTGCCGACACTTTCTTCGGATCGGTAACCGCCGGACACAGGGCATGGGGCAATTTATTGTAAATAGAGAGCTCCACCATCTTCGGATCTACAAAAAGAAATTTGACCTCATGCGGAGCGCTGCGAAATAGCATCGACATGATAATGCTGTTTAAACAAACGGTTTTTCCCGCTCCGGTGGTGCCGGCAATCAGCAGATGAGGCATATCCGCTAAATCAGCCACAAGTGTTTTTCCGGAAATATCTTTCCCCAAGGCTAAGGCGATTTTGTCTTTAGAATTCTGAAATTGAGACTGCGCTAAAACTTCCTTAAGATAAACAAGACTGGTCGAAAGATTGGGGACCTCAATGCCAACCCGATTTTTCCCCGGAATAGGAGCGACAATCCGCACGGTCTGCGCCTGCATGGCCAAAGCGATATCGTCGGAAAGAGTCGTGATTCTTTGAACCTTCACCCCCGGGGCTGGTTCCAGTTCAAAACGGGTAATCACAGGACCCCGTTCAATATCGGCGACACGCGCGTCAACCCCGAAATTGGCTAAAGTATTTTCCAGCGTTTTTGCGCCATTCATCAGATCCCCTTGCATTTTTCTGGCCGAAATACCCGGGGGGTCTTTTAGAAGATCAAGCGTGGGCAGCTTGTAATCTCCTACGGATCTTTCTTTCTGAGAAATCACCGTCGAGGATTCCGGTTTTTTTTCAGTGACCGTAATTCGTGGTGTTGCGGGTATTCTGGCTTCCGGCATCTTCTTGAAGTCTTTTAGCGGTGTTTGTTTTCCCGCATCCGCCTTCTTCCCGTCCGCTGGCTGTGTAACGCGTTTCATTTTTTCCGCAGGCGTTGAACGAGCTAAGACAACGGGCTTCGGTTTATTGCTTCGCTCCTTCAACCGGCTCAAACCAGAATGCATTTTTTGCCAAAGGATAATAAAAGTTGATTTCAATTGCCGAAAAAGCGTCACGACAAGCGGGGACAACAAAAATTCCCCCAAGAGCACAACGCTTAAAATCGCCAAGGTCATCAAGATAATAAAAGCGCCTGGTCCTCCGCAATAGGTAGTCAGAAAATTAGAAACCGTCAACCCCACAATTCCCGAACGAACAAACCGGGCCGTCTGCTCCTGGGATCCGAACATGCTCAAAAGACTGCTGGTGGAACCAATAAAAACAAAGAAGCACAACATTTTAGAAAGAGACCATTTGAGCGGCCGAGCGTAAAAAACTTCCCACGCCCAGTAAATCAGAAAAGCCACCAGAAAATAACTGCCGTAGCCAAAAACAAACATAAGGCTTCCGGCCAAATAGGCACCAAAAACGGAGATTAGATTGTGAACATCTTTATTGGGTGGAGAAGCATACCAGGGAAGATCTTCGGGGACAAAAGAAAATAAGCTTAAGAATAAAATAACAGCGCAAGAAAGAATAAGCACTGATTTGATTTCATCAATGTAATGTCGTCTCATTCAGCTTTTTTCTTGCTTAAGTTACACCTGTTCTGATCGTCAATTTCAATCAGTTTGACCTTAAACTCATCTCCTATTTTAACATATTTATTAATGTCTTTAACGTACTCATTTGATAATTCTGAAATGTGCACTAAACCTTCTTTTCCGGGCAGAAATTCACAAAAAGCCCCAAAGTTCATGATGCGGGTGACTTTGGCATTGTAGACTTTTCCGACTTCAGGTTCTTCCATCATCAGGCGAATCTGCTCAGCGGCCCGATTGGCGTCTTCGCTGACGGTCGAGGCAATCACAACGGTCCCGTCATCTTCGATATCGATTGAGCAACCGGTTTCATCAATCAATTTCCGGATATTCTTTCCGCCGGGACCGATCAAGCTTCCGATTTTTTCCCTGTTGATCTTAAGAGTAATCAACCGTGGCGCATAATCAGAAATCTGATCACGCGGTTTATCAATCACCCTATGCATCTTATCCAGGATTTTAAACCGCGCCTGTTTAGCCCGCTCCGTGGCCTGTGTCAATAAATTGAGGTCAATGCCCTCTATCTTAAGATCCAATTGGATAGCCGTAATTCCCCTGCGGGTTCCGGCTACTTTGAAATCCATATCTCCCAGATGATCTTCGACACCCATAATATCCGTTAATAAAACAGATTCATTTTCTCCGGTAACCAACCCGACGGAAATACCAGCCACCGCCTCGCTGACCGGCACTCCGGCGTCCATCAACGAAAGCGATGCCGCGCACACCGTAGCCATACTGGACGAACCGTTGGATTCCAGAATTTCGGAGACCACCCGAACCGTGTAGGGAAATTCTTCTTTGGTGGGCATGACCGCCTTGATCGCTTTTTCGGCCAAGGCACCGTGACCGATTTCCCTGCGGCCGGGTCCACGCATCGGTCGGGTTTCGCCCACACTGAAAGACGGAAAATTGTAATGCAGCATAAATGTTTTGTAGCTCTTGCCTTCCAGGGCCTCGATCAGCCGTTCATCGGTGCGCGTTCCCAATGTCGTCACCGAGAGGCTTTGCGTCTGACCCCGGGTGAACAGCCCGCTGCCATGAGTACGCGGCAGGACTTTAACCTCGCAGGATAAAGGACGGATATCTTCGAATCCGCGCATATCCACGCGCCGGCGTTCTTCTAAAACAATACGGCGCACTTCCTGGGCCTCTGCTTCTTCCAGAGCTTCCTTGATATCAGCCTCCCTGATCTCCTGATCGTCTTTTTTGTAAGCATCAAATTGACTGAGATCCTTGGAGAGATCCTGCAGTAAAACTTCCAGAGCTTCTTGGCGGTCTTCTTTTTGGCTCATTTTGTAGATTTCCGTCAGTCGGCTTAAGGTAAGTTCCTTTATTTTCTTAACAAATTCGGGATTCTGCTTTTTGATCTTAACCCCCATCTTCATTTTGCCAACTTCTTTGACCATTTCCTTCTGAATATCGGAAACGGGTTTTAATTTTTCAAAGCCAAAGGCAATAGCCTCCATCATTTTCTGTTCTTCGACTTCTTTAGCTTCTCCCTCAATCATGATCACATGATCACTGTAGCCAACGACAATAATATCCAGATCGCTTTGCTCTCTCTGGACATAAGTGGGATTGGCAACGAATTGACCGTCGATAAGCCCTACGCGCACAGCACCCACCGGACCATTAAAAGGAATATCGCTGATCATCAAAGACGCAGAAGCCCCGATGATACCCAGGACATCCGGATCGTTTTCGCCGTCACTGCTTAAAACAGTGGCGACAACCTGAACGTCGTTACGCATTCCCTTGGGAAAGAGCGGACGGATGGGGCGATCGATCATCCGGGCCGCCAAAATTTCGCTCTCCGAAGGGCGTCCTTCGCGCTTAAAGAAACCGCCGGGTATTCGTCCGGCGGCATAGGTTTTTTCCTGGAATTCCACCATCAGCGGAAACCAGTCAATGCCTTCCCGAGTTGTTTTCGACATACAGGATGTGACCAAAACAACGGTCCCGCCGTAGGTTAAGGTTACGGCCCCGCTGGCCAGTTTTGCAAATTTTCCTGTTTCGATAATGAGATTTTGGTCACCAAAGGGAATCTCGACGCGAGATAAATCCATGGATTAGCCTCACTTACGTAGATTGAGTTTTTTAATAGTCTCTTCGTATTTTTGGGGGTCGATCTTCTTCAGGTAGGCCAAATGACGGCGCCTCTTGCCGATCATGATCAATAAGCCGCGACGAGAATGAAAATCCTTTTTATGGACTTTGAAATGCTCGGTCAGCTGATTAATTTTTTCCGTAAGAAGCGCGATCTGCACAACAGAAGAGCCGGTATCGCGAGCGTGAATTCTGAAGCCGTCGATGACTTCTGTTTTCTTAGGTTTTGTTAATGCCAATGTTTCAACTCCTTATGTCTTAGCTGTTACAACGAGAAAATAATTCCTAATTTGCGAAATATTATACTATTAGGATAAGGGATCGTCAAGTTAAAGAATCGCTGGCGGATTGCTGGCAGATCGCAGACGGAAGTGCCGGAAGAGAAAGATAAGGGGCCAAGCCTTCGGCTTGGCCCCTTGAAATAAAAACAATACCGCCAAAATCAGTTGTCAAACACGTATTCCGGTTTCATAACGGGATCATATTCCTCTTTCAACTCTACAGGAAATGTCACGATATCAACTAAACCCGATCCCAATCTTTTCAGAGTGTAGCCTAAACCTTTGGCCAGCCCCCCGACTAAAGCAAAATGCTTCACATCGGCGCTTCTCCATTCATTGGTAATCTGTTTCCCGATTTCCAAAGGAGCGCTAATAACATTGGCTACTCCGCGGCCAAGCTTCTGAACCCTTCCTTTCACCTTTTCCTTCATGTCTCCGGAAGCGGCAAAGGAAGCTGTCGCCACACTCATCACCAAGAGACAGACGACGAATCCTAATAATACTTTCCTCATGTTTCACCTCCTTAATTAACAGCATGTTAGCATGCAAAATTTTTGAAGTCAATTATTTGTTTTATCTTTTTTACCAATGCCGCCGGTCGATCACTGTGCTTCCGGCGCCTGATTGGCCATCCGGACCACAGCCTCTTTTAAAGCACGGGTTAACTGTCCCATATTTTTGTAATCCAAATTTTCATAAGTGTCTTCGAGATGATGATAATAAGGATAACGGTAATGACCCGTATCTGTTAAGAGTACCGTTTTAAAATCCTCTTTCCAGAAAGCCGAGTGATCGGAATCGATAAAATCAAAACCGATCAATAGATGAACAGGGAATGTCAAAACGCCTTCCAGGCCCTTTTTGACATGACGAGCCAAAATTAATGAGCGGATATTGGTTACCAAAGCGATAAAATTCCCCTGATTGGGCGAAAGCATGCCGACCAGCCAGGGATACCTTTGGGAGTGGTTGTCATTGGTGTAATATCCAAGGGAATCCAAAATCAGCACAGCGGCCACATGCCTTGACTTCTCTTTAAGTTGCCGCGCAAACATCAGACTTCCCATTTTATCTGTCATAAAATAAGGCTGTTCGCTGTTAGCAAAAGCCACATAGAGAACCGTGCGTTTAAGCTTCGTGTCGGAGAGCAAGCGCGCTAATTCTAGCAGACAGGCCACACCGCTGGCATTGGCATCGGCCCCGGGATTAAAATACGAATCATAATGAGCCCCGATGATAATGATTTCTTGAGGCAGCTCAACGCCCTTTTTCTGGGCAATAATATTGCCGATGATTTTATCTTTAACCTGAATCGTTTGCACGTCCGGCGTGTAGCCGAAGGTTTTAAAATAACGATTGATGTAACGGGCGGCTTCTTTGTAGTTTTCGTAGTCGTTAAGATTACGCGAGCCGATCGCCCCGGAAAGCATGCGCACATGACTCTTAAGAAGAGCGGCCAGCTCCTCATCCTCCTGGGTGTAAGAGCTGAAGCTGACTTTGGCGAACAACCAACCGCGAGTCGTTAAAAAAAGAAATCCGCCCACAGCCGCCAGAATTAAGATCATCTTCAGCCATCGCCAGGCTCGGTCTTTCAATGCATCTCCGAGATCCGTCAAAAAGGCTTTCATCTGATTTCCTTAAAAATTATTTTTCTCTTTCATTTTTTTAGCGAGATTTCTTCTGCAATCTGATGATCGCCTTGCCGCCGATCTCTTTGTAAAATTTCAGATCATAATTAAAGCGTTTGGCGATCCGGCGCAGATCCTCGGCATCCGATTCTTTGACAATAAAAAATGTTGTCGGCTGTTTTTCTAAAAAACCCGCCACCTTATTGTCGCTGTTTAAATAAGGAATCGGATGAGGCGTGAAAAATCCATCTCCGCTGTCGATCACGGCCACATCCCGGTCAGTAAAAAAACGGATTCCGCGCACGTAAAACTTGGAGCAGACCACCGTTGAATCACCTTGATCGATCTTTTTAAACTCTTCGCTGATCTGTCGGCAGGTCACCCAGGGTTCAGCGCTGGGATAGGCAAACAGAAGAGAAAACAGAAACACACCGGTAATCGCGCCGGTCGCGATCAACATCCGCCCGATTTTTTTCTTAAGAGCGCAAACCAAGATGACCGCCCCACAGATCACCACAAAACCGCAGAATAAATACACCGGCCTCACATCAATCACAAGATCGCGATATTTATGACTGAAATAAATCGCGGCGCCAACGCCTCCAACGCAAACAGTCGTCATCAGAAAACCGACTGCCCGTGCCGATCGCATCAAAAAAGGCTGCGTGCGATTCTTCAATACCTCATTGAGATAATAGGCCAGCACAATGGCCAGTAAAGGAAATATCGGAAAGATGTAGCTGGCCAGTTTACTGGCGGCAATCTGCATGCTCATAAAAATGTAGACGATTGCGATCCAGATAAAACCGAGCATACGTTCATCCTCATGGCGGCGCACCTTGATCACCGTCCAAACAACCGCCGGAATCAAAAACAGACTCCAGGGAAAGGTCCCGCCGAAAATCGTCATCAAATAAAAATACCAAGTGTCGCTCTTAAGATGCTCAGCCACAAAAATCCGGCGGACGTGCACATTCCACCAGTATTCATTGATGAAACTCTGGCCGAATTTCTGGACCATGAACACATGCCAGGGAATCACGATCAGCGCGAAAAGTCCCAGCCCCAACAATAAGGACGGATGAAGAACAAACTTTCGCTCTTTCTGAAAACCCAAATACAGCGAAATCACGCCCATGGGCAATAGCAATCCTAAAAGACCTTTGCTTAAAACCGCCAGGCCCGCGCAAACACAGGTCAGCACAATAGATGCCCCCCGATGCTCCTGACGGGTGTACCCCCAGTAAAAAAAGACCAGGGCAAAATACACCCACATGGAAAAGACCATGTCGGTCATCACCGAGCGCGAGAGCACAATGTAAATAAAACTCGTCGAGAGCATAGCCCCGGAAAGAAAAGCCATGCGTTTGTCTTTAAACATCAAATACGCCAAAAAATAGGTCATCCCTACCCCGATCATGCCGAAAACGGACATAAAAAAGCGCGCCACATAGGGCGTGGCTCCGAAATGCTCAACGGCCAGCCGCAAAAGCCAAAACGTAAAAATCGGTTTTTCAAAATTCGTCTGGTCAAAAATCATCGGCACCATCCAGGTATCATGCTCGACCATCTCCTTGGCGATCTGAGCGTAGAAAACTTCATCCGGGTGAGTCAAACTGACAATCCAATTGCCGAACATCAAAAAGAAAAAACTCAAGACGATCAGCCATCCGATCCAATGAGCGTGACTTTTTCTCTCAAACGGTGTCTTTTCCATTAATCAGCTCCTTTACGGTTACAAACGTGTAGCCCCGCTCTTTAAGTTTCTCAACTAAAAGCGGAATAGTTGATACGGTTTCACTGCGATCGCCCCCTTCGCGGCTAAACACCCCGCCGCTGTCATGAAAAAGAATAATGTCGCCGTTACGAACATTTCGCAAAATAAAGCGGATGATGTATTTGTCATCGAAGGTGACCCAGTCTTTAGAGTTCAGTGACCACAAAACCACCTTGTAGCCCATGGCCTTGATTGCCTTTTTGACCGACGGCAAAAGCCAGGCTTTCGGCGGACGGAAATATTGTGTTTTCTGACCGGTAACCTGCTCAATCACATGCTCGGTGTATTGGATCTCCTCCTCGATCTCCTGAGGCGTGTAGTAGAGAGTCACACTGTGGGCAAATCCGTGATTCTCGATCTCATGGCCTTCGGCGGCCACCCGCCGGGCCACTTGGGAATATTTCTTGACATGATGACCCACCATGAAAAAAGTGGCCTTAACACCGGCTTTCTTGAGTTCATCCAGAATCAGAGGCGTCCACTCGGGTGAAGGTCCATCGTCAAAGGTCAAGGCTACCAGCTTTTGATCGGTCTTGACCCGAAAGATGGTTCCCCGTCGAGCAAAAATTGCCTGGTCAAAAAACACACAAAAGGAGGCCATCGCAAAGAGCACCAAAAAACCACCCAACGCCAACCAACCGACCGTTGAATAACTCACGAAGCTGCCTCCTGCGCCATCTTTCTCTCGGATAAAAGCGGGATAAAAATCTCAAAATCTTTCTTAAGCAGTTTCAATTTGCTGGGATCGTAGGTGGCGACCGCCGGATGAAAAAGCGGCACGATTTTCCTGTGACCTTCCGGGACCGAAGCCTCAAAGACCTTGCCACGCATTTGAGAAATCCGCCCGCCGGGCAAGCCGAACTTGGCGAAAATAGTAGTGGTAGCAAAATTTCCCAGAGTCGCAATGATCGCCGGATCAATGGTTTTCAGCTGAACATCCAGACTACCGGCGCAAGAACGGATTTCATCACGGGCCGGATTCCGATTGCCCGGTGGGCGGCATTTTAAAATATTACAGATGTAAACATCCTCGCGCTGCAATCCGACAGAGGAGAGTAATTCATCCAAAATCGCACCGGCCCGCCCCACAAAAGGTTTTCCCTGCAGGTCTTCGTTGCGACCCGGGGCTTCGCCAATGAACAGAATCGCCGGATCCAGCGATCCTTCACCGGCTACAGTCTTTGTGCGCGAACGAAACAAATCGCAGCGCCGACAACGAGCGATCTGCCGCCGGAGTTTTGCGATCCGCTCTTCTCTTTCTGGCAGATCCATGGATTAAAATCCTAAGCTCTAAATCCTAAATGCTAAGAAAGCTCAAAATTCAAAGGTTAAAATCCGAAACCTGATCCCCTGCGTCCTCAGCTTCGAACTCGGAATTTTATCCTTCCTTAAGATTTAGGGTTTTGGAATTAAAATTTTTTCTACTTCTTAAAATCGATCAACGACGGATCGTAGTCTGCGGGCTTTTCCAAACCCAGCAGATTCAAAAGCGTGGCCGCCACATTAGAGAGCCCGCGTTTTTTCAAATCCGCCAGGGTGTATTCCTCCCGATAGCCAGAATCCACAATCACAAACGGCACCGGATTGAGCGTGTGCGCTGTCTTGGCGCTTTTTTGCCCCTTCTTTTCGGTAAACATTTCGTCACTGTTGCCGTGATCGGCGGTAACCACACAAATACCGTTAAGCTTTTTGATTTCTTCAATCAAACGGGCCACGCAGCCGTCAACGGTTTCCATGGCCTCGATGATCGCATCCACAACCCCGGTATGCCCAACCATGTCACCGTTGGCAAAATTCAAACGGCCAAAACGGTATTGGCCGCTTTGAAGAAGCTCGATGGTTTTCTCGGTGATCTCCGGCGCCTTCATCTTGGGCGCTTTGTCAAATTGAATCTTATCCGAAGGAATCTCGATGTATTTCTCCAGCTTCTCATCGATGGTTCCGGAATTATTTCCGTTCCAGAAATACGTGACGTGTCCGAATTTCTGCGTTTCCGAAATGGCAAAAGAGCTCACCCCGCTGGCGCACAAATATTGCCCGACCGTGCGCTTGATCTGCGGCGGGCTGACCAAATAATTTTCAGGAATCTTGAGATCCCCGTCGTATTGCATCATTCCCGCGTAGATCACCTGCGGGAAACGTTTGCGGTCGAACTCTTTGAAATCTTCTTCTTCAAAGGCGCGCGAAATTTCCACTGCTCGATCCCCGCGGAAATTGAAAAAGACCACCGCATCCCCGTCATGGATGGGCCCGATCGGCTCTCCGCCCTTAGCAATCACAAACGGATCCAAATACTGATCGGTAATCTTGGGATCTTCTCGGTAATATGTTTCCACCGCTTCGCGGGCGGTAGCAAATTGACGGCCCTCGCCCAAAACATGCGCCTGCCATCCTCTTTTGACCACATCCCAATCGGCATTGTAGCGGTCCATGGTGGTGACCATGCGCCCGCCGCCGGAGACAATCCGGTAGTTGAATCCGCGCACTGCATTGATCTGATTGTTGAATTCATCTACCTGATCGATGTATTGCAGGGCGCTTTTTTCAGGCACATCGCGTCCGTCACAAAGCGCGTGCACGCAGACTTTCTTCACGCCGGCCCTAGCACACTGATTGATCATCGCAAATAAATGTTGAATGTGGGAATGAACATTACCGTCGGAAAGAAGACCAATAAAATGAAACGCGCGACCCTCGCCCTTGGCTGTCTGGATCATTTTTTTCCAGAGATCGCTCTGAAAAATTGCGCCGCTTTTGATGCTTTCATTGACCAGGCGCGCGCCTTGGGAAAACACCCGACCCGCGCCCAGGGCATTGTGACCCACTTCGCTATTGCCCATGTCTTCATCGCTGGGAAGCCCCACGGCCGTGCCGTGAGCCTGCAGGGTGGTAAAGAGTTTGCTTTGAAAAAGCTGATCCAGACACGGAGTTTTAGACCGAAAGAGCCCGTCAGCCTCATCCTTTTTCCCTAAGCCGACCCCGTCCATGATGATCAAAAGAAGAGGCCCTTTGCGGCCTTTGAAATGTTTACATTGATTAAGTTTAAAACTCATTTTATTAAAAAGAATATTTTCATCATTCTACACAAAAATCAAATCTCTTCAACTCATTTTTTCACATCTTTCCCACCGTGATCATCTGTACTTTCTATTTCATCCGCACGACGGCAAAAGGACAAATCTGATTGAACGCGCAATACAGGCAGTTCATCCGCGAGGGTCGGGCCCCAAAATCGCGCCGGCGGATGCCCTCAGACGCTTTGCGCACCGCCTTGGTCGCTTTCTCCAGATCCTTGTCGCAAAACGGTGCCCGCCCCACCAGCCCGGTTTCCAGGAAATGGAGTTCTTTGAAGTCGGGGGGCTGGCCGTAGATTTTCTCGTAGGCCAGCCCGTAAAGAGCCAGCTGCAGAGAATCCTTGGCCCGCTTGTTCGCCTGCTCACTTTTGTTCACATCACTTGATTTAAAATCAATCACAGACACCTCACCGTCGCGCTCATCAATCCGGTCCCAGCGACCCACCACGCGGTTTTGATCAATCACAAACGAAAAATCTTTCTCAGCCACCTTGGGTACAATACCCGAAACTTCCTGATCTGCAAAAAAACGCGAGAGTGCCGCACGACCTTTTTTAAGACGCAGGCGAATGTGTTCTTTGGAGAAAAATCCTTCCTTAATAAAGGACTGTTCAAAGATTTCAAGCAGATGATCTGCCTTGACAGCGAGTCCCTTCATTTTATTCTGATGGTAATATTGCACCGCATCATGCAGAGCCTTGCCATAAAGCACGGTGTGATGCGAAAGAATCGGCACGCGCAGAATGTGGACATATTTGTATTTCAGCGGACAGGTCAGGTAATCATCAATCTGAAAATAACTGAGATTGATGATCTGGTTATCGGGAATTTCCTGATGTCTTACCTGCACCGTGGTTTTACGCGGCGCGTGCCGTTCAATAGATTCCAGAGCGCTGGTTTTCACCGCCTGCGGTGTGATTTTCTTTGAGACCACCTCAAAGACAAAACGGCTCACCTTCTTAGACCGCTTGGTCCCGTAATCGATCGCACTGGTTAAGAATAATTCCTCTTCGGCGCGGGTCATGCCCACATAAAACAGGCGACGCTCTTCCTGAATATGAAAATCGCCCAAAGGCAGAATATCTTTGATCAGCTCGCGCGGCAGCTCAATGGGATCTTTGCGCAGCGGCCAGGGAAACCGTCCCTCGACAAGCCCCACCAGAAACACCACCGGAAACTCCAATCCCTTAGCCCGGTGAATGGTCAGCACATTGACCGCCTCCACGTCAAAATCGGCTTCGGCCACGGCCGGATCGTCACCAACATTGATCAGCATGTCTAAATAATTCATGAAATACATCACCCGGTTTTCCTTGGCCGTGTATTCGAATTCCTTGATAATGTCAAAAAACTTGGCGATGTTTTTGATCCGGCTCTCGTTTTCCATGCTCTGATCATGGGTGAGAGCCTTCAAATACCCCGATTCGGTTAAAAACGAATACAGCAGCTGTCCGACGGGCGTTTCCCGGGAGCGCTCCATGTAGTTTTCAATTTCGGCAATCAGGCGTTGTGCCGCAGTACAAAAATCATTACTGATCTCACCAAATCCTTCCAGGGTATTCATTCTTTTTAGAGTGGAAAATAAATCCCAATGCCGACGCCGGGCCGCGTTCATGATTTGGGTAAGCTCGACAACAGGCAGATGGTACACAGACGACTGGGCCAAAAAATACAAGCTCAAGGAATCCTGCGGATGAGTCAGCACCCGCAAAAACGAAATACACAATCGGATCTCATCGCGTGAATACAATCCCTGATTGCCGGAAAATTGCCAGGGAATTCCGCGCATGTTTAAGGCATGTAAAAAAGGCTCCGCATCGGAATTGGAGCGCACCAGAATGGCGAAATCCTTAAAGGCCTGATTTTTTTTTGTGACGCGCCGATTGATTTCCGCGGCCACCCAATCAGCTTCAGCGGAAAGCGTGTCAAAGAGCTTGTGGCGCGGTTTTTTTCCGGTTTTCTTTCGTCCTTTGAGCCGCTTGTCGATCTGGGCCTGCACCTCAAAGCGGTCCGGATTATTGTTTTGAATCAACCGATAAGAGCTGTCAAGAATCGGCTGGGTGGACCGGTAGTTCTGGGTGAGGGTCACTTTCCGGCAGGCCGGATACGATTGAGTGAAATTCTGAATATTGCTGACCGCCGCGCCCCGCCATTTGTAAATGGATTGATCGTCGTCAGCGACAACCGTCAGGTTTTTGGCTCTCTGCGCCAAAAGCTTAACCAGCTCAAACTGCGCGTAATTGGTATCCTGAAATTCATCGACCAGAATGTATTGAAACTGATCCTGGTAATATTTCAAAATGCGCGGATGTTTGCGCAGAAGCTGAAGCGTCCAATAAAACTGATTGGCAAAATCGATACGGCCTTCTCTAAAGAGTAACTCCTGATACGTCCGGTAACAGGCAGCGATCTCGCTTTGACGGGCCGCCTCTTCTTTTTGGGCCTCATCGTCGCTGGTTTTCGCCTCAAGCATAAGGCTTTGGGCGTAGGTCTCGTATTCCCCAAACGAGATGTCCTCGTCGCGCGCCCGGGAAAAGAGCGAAATCAAAGCATCCACGTATTTGGCCGGATTACCCAGCGGCCGGTAGGTTTCAAGCGGCAGCTCAAAGAGATGCTCGCGTAAAAGCACGGCCGCCTGGGGGCGGGTCATCACCCGGAAATCGGGACTCAAATGAACTTCCAGCGCGTTTTCGCGCAGCAAGCGGTCGCCGAAGGCATGGAAGGTGGCGATCCACGTATCGGTGAATCCGTAAGGCACCAGCACATCCACGCGTTCCTGCATCTGAAAGGCGGCCTTGTCGGTAAAAGTGAGCGCCAAGATCTGATCGGGATGCACCCCCTGATTGACGATCAGATGCGCGATGCGGTGGGTGATCACCGTGGTCTTGCCTGTGCCGGCGCCGGCAATGATCAATAGAGGCCCTTCCTCGTGCGTCACCGCCTGTTTTTGTCTGGAATTGAGGTTTTTCAATATTTGATCATTCATGATGAAGCGCGATCAGTTCTTACTAGTTCCCCGAATATTCTCAAAGCCTGTTCAGTATCACGCTGTTTTTTATCTAATCCTCGACGTCTTTAAAAAATAAGAAATTTGTGTAAGGCATAAGCGGCCGGATGAGGTGGCGAATATGAAAACCTTCTGCTTTGATCCATAAGCTATGTTCAATAAGGAAATCTAGAAAACGCAATGGTTGAGCGTTAATAGACAATTGATTTATCAAATATGGCTTATCCGTCCCTCGTCCTTTCTCTCAAACAAGAAATTCGATTGTTAAATCCGGGTGTGCTAATTTGACATAACCTTTAGACCCATAATAATCTTCAAGAAACCCCCTGCCAATGAGAATAACATGCGACAAAACCCCTGCTTGATTAAGCCGGCGCAATACTTCGAGGCAGAGATTAAACGTCTTCTTTCCCATTAAGCACTTTTTTTAAGTATTTAATACGACTATTTAGTTCTTTTATTAACTTTTTGTATTTTTTTCGTAGCTTCTTTGATTTTTTGTACTCTGCCAAGAATTCTTTTGACGGCTTCTTTCCCTGATAAATAAACTTGACCTTCGATCCGTCGCGATAAGCTAAATAGTAATACAAGTGTCCTCTGATGTTCTTCTTAATAAGGCTTCCACCCCGATACTTCTTTAAGGCTTCTTCATAGACCTTTTTTAGTTTCAGCGAATTTTCAAGCTCTTCTCTAAGAACACCCTTGATAAGCCCCATGGCACCCTCCGTTTGAATTACCAAACATTCCGTCATTAATAGTGTATCTTGTTTGGTAACTTGTGTCAAGCGCATTATTGCCAAACAAAATAATCAATTTTCTTAGATCTGTTTGGTAATAGATATTTCACCGCTTTCCAGCTTCGGGGAATTTTATCCGACATGACGGCGTTAATTGGTGCACAACCGCGCAGGCTTCTCTACAAAATCCTGGCCAGACCTCGGCCCAAAAGTTCTTGATTCAGGTAGATGCCTTTTAAGAACACATCCTCTTTGCTGAGATTCTTAAGGGAATAAAAGACGTGACCGATGTAGCGGCCGTACACATCGATTTTATTGGTTTTGACCATCACAAAGGGTGCCTGGGCAAGCTTGTCGCGAACAAATTGAAAGGCCTCTTTACCTTTAGGCTCATCCATGGCCGGACAGTCAATTTCAGCCAGGCGGATGCGCTGCTCTTTCCACACCTGAAAGCCCAGATCAAACCGAAGGAGCAGCGTGTCGCCGTCAATCACGCGGTCCACCAGGGCCTTGTAGATGTAGGTCGGCTCATCGGGGCGTTTGATTTTTGTTTTGTTTGATGTTTTTTTGCCTTTGGATTTTTTGTGTTTTTCGTACTTGTCTTCTTTGATGGCTTTGTGGAGCTGTTTGGCGGTAAGTTTTTCATTTTGGGTAAGTGATTCGTAAAAACAGCGCTCCTCATTGTCGGCAAGCGTAATGAGCGCGCGGTAATGGGACCAGTTGAGATTGGTGCCTCCGGGATCGCTGGGATAAGTCTGAAAAAAATAAATACAACGCTTTAAAGTTGTAAGATCAATATCGAGCTCATCGGACAAATCCTCTAAAATGGATTCGCCGTAGCCGGCTTGCTCCAAAAGCCCTTGTTCGCAGATACGCTTGCCGATGGCCCAGTAGGTTTTCACAAGCTCTTTGCCGGCGGCCTGCGCGGCGCGCTCCCTGCCTTCTTCGATGATGACGCGAATGTCCTTGAGAAGTTTGATGTAACCGGATTCGGTTAAGGGGATCGTCTTTTTCATTCCGTTCTCCTTTAACAAGACCTTAGACTAGAAAGATTAGTGCCTCTGGGGGCACTAATCTTTTCATCCTTTACTCTAGCAGGATTCCTCTTTTTTAGCAAGCAGGATTCTCTGTCTGTGGCAAATAATTAACGGCGGTGAGGAATTACTCTAGAATGGGACTATTTGTGCCAGTCTTCGATGATGATCTGTTTGCCATCCAGGCGGATAACCTTCTTCTCACCCTTTTTCCACTTGAGTTCGCGGATAACATCCTTGGGCAAGGTCAAATAATATGTGTTATTGGCACCGGTCACAGTCAGTTTTCGAATGTGTTCTTTAGTAGGCATGATAGAAAGTACGTACCTGAGTACGTACTTATTTTAAGTAAATTTAGGGGGTTGTCAAGGATTAGGGTGCCCCTTTCAGAGTGTCCTGAAGCCTTCTCCCTTGTTATGGTTATGAGTTGTCGCTCACACCATTATAGGATGTGTTAGGTTTTTTTTAAATCTTAATTTGGACTTACATGAATCTATATAAACAATGAGTGTACGGGGTCAAGTCTCTACATGACTACACCTTTAATATGTAGTCAAGTAGAGACTTGACCCTACATTTAAGCAAAAAGCAAAAAGATACGGAGTGAAATACCAAACTTTTATTTCTGAATTTATCCATAAGCTGGCTCAAGGTTAATTAAACTCGTTCTAAAATCGTACCTATTTTCCATAAACATGAATTTTGATATTATAGAAGAAACAGGTACAGTCCTTGACTTCTCTGGAATTAAATAAATGAAGTCAAGGGCGTTGATGAACCGACCCCATATGTTACTCCCACGCGAACCGGCGCATTTCTGTGCCACAGTTCGTGTGGGAGTTTTTTAGAAGGCAAAGACGCCGTAGAATTCTCGCCTGTATAATTAATGGGGTCAAGTCGAGACTTGACCCCTAAGATGCCCATAAAAGAAGTGTACGGGGTCATGTACGGGGTCAGGTCTCTACATGACTACACCTTTAACATGTAGTCAAGTAGAGACTTGACCCTACATTTTGACCCTACATTTTATGCTTTAAACAACCCCTTCATCCCGCTCTGAATTTCATCAAACGGCACGACATCAACTTGTTTATGGATTGAATAACGCCGTGTTCCAGGATAAATGACCGCAATACGCTCTACATCCAAACATTCAAGAGCTGTTTCAATCGACTTGGTCATGGTCGGTGCGTCAGCGCGTTTAACTTCAACTCCATACATTTTCCCACCTTTAAAAAATACTAAATCAATTTCCGCTCCCTGATGCGTTGCCCAATAATAAACATCATGCGGCTCAACTGAACGGATGATTTCCTCAATAACAAACCCCTCCCACGATGAACCACAAATCGGATGACGAGGCAATTCCTGTTCAGTATTAATTCCAATCAAAGCATGCAAAAGCCCTGTATCTCGAATATAAATTTTAGGAGACTTAACCTGACGCTTTTTGATATTGGCATACCAAGGCTGCAGCTGACGAACCATAAATAAACCTGTCAAAATATCCAAATATTTGCGCACTGTCGGATGAGTCAACCCAAGTGATGCCGCAAATGGTGAAGCATTCCAAATCTTCCCATGACTATGCGCCAGCATGATCCAAAATTTATGCAGTGTTACCACCGGCACATCAAGCCCCTGCGCTTCGCGAAGATCCCGCTCAAGAAAAGTTCGAATAAAGTCAACCCGCCATACCAAACTGTCCTCATCATTCTTGGCCAGAAATGACAAAGGAAAGCCCCCTCTGTTCCAAAGCCGCATTTGTTTCTTTTCGCCAACTTCAGATAGCCCGAAGCCTTCCATTTCAATCAGCTCAAGTCGTCCGGCCAATGATTCGGAAGACTGCTTTAATAAATCCGGGGATGCGCTTCCTAAAATTAAAAACTTGGCTGGTAGCGGCACACGATCCAACAAAACACGAAAAACAGGGAACACGTCTGGACGACGTTGCACCTCATCAATTACAACAACGCCCTTCAATTGCTCAAGAGTTGTTTTAGGATCCTCAAAACCAATAAGCGTTGATGGATCTTCAAGATCAAAATAATTTGGTGAACGAATATCTACTATTTGGCGAGCAAGCGTAGTCTTACCGCATTGGCGTGGACCAAGCAATGCCACCGCTCGGCTTCTGCCAAGCGCTTTTTTAATATATTTCTTATAATAAGCTCTGTCTATCATGTTTTAACTATACCATGATAATTGAAATTGTCAATTTAATATTTCACAATAAAAATATCACAAAGAATCCCCGCTCCGTCTATTGAACGAAACGGGGTTAATTAACTTCCCCTATTTCGCCTAGGGGACAAGTATGGGGTGCAGATAAAAGGATAAAAGGGACACACAAGTGTACGGGGTCAAGTCTCAACTTGACAACATTTCATGAATGCTTCTATTTTTCTTTGCAATTTCTTATCCCGCGAAGCCTTTGATTTTAATCTTCTTAAATATTCACTAATACTACGCTCATTAGATACTTCATACCTTTGTGCTATCTGCTTCCCGTTATCAATTTCAATTCATTGTCCCCAATCTCCTCCCCTTATTTGACGCGCCTATTTATGAAAAAGTGAAACTAAAAAAGAGGCTTTTTTATTCCAGCTTCTCTAGACTCTCAACATAATAATTATCAAATGAGCCGTCCTTAATGCACTGCTCTTGATAACGGTTGCGGCCAATGAAATTAGCATAACCGGTTTCCGCATAAAGCACTTGTCTGTGGGTTGTCACATGCGTTGCGCAATCCTTGACATAACGATAAAAACGTCGAGGAATCTCTTGCGGAATATCATCATAGAGTACTGGATTGGGCACAAACCCGCTGTCTCCGGGCGAATGGTGAAAATACCCCTCCTCATCCATTTCATCCAGGCTGTAGCCCTGTAAAATGAAATGGTTTCGCGGATTGCTCTCCGGATACCTGGCCCGTATTTCTTTTGATTTGAAATAATACTCTTTGCCATCCTCATTGAGGAGATTAAGGATTTCTTCTTCATCACCGTCATGCGCGTATCGATTGAATTCTGTTAGGACTTCGTCTTCGGGCGTCTTTTTAAGCATTTCTTCGTGCGGAATTCCACCATCACTGTCTTGTTCCCTGCCTTGAAATAAATCAAGGGCAAATAATCCCATAAGAACAGCTACAAGAATAATCACCATCACGATATCGCGTTTTGTCGTATCCATGGCTCATTATTCCTTTTTATCAACGGCCACATTCAGCGCCGGGGCATGGCCTTTTTTATCCTCACCCATGTAAACGGTCATGTGCGGAAACGGGATTTCGATATTAAGTTCATCAAACTTTTTCTTTAAGCGCCGGTTGAATTCGCGCCCTACCGTCCACTGATGAATCGGCTTGGTCTTGGTGCGCGCCTTGATAATGACCGCGGAATCCGCAAATTGATCGAGCCCCAAGATTTCAATGGGCTCTAAAATCAAATCCTTGAACTTCTCGTCCTGACGCAGCTCTTCATCAATTTTCCTGATGACCTCAACGACCTGGTCGGTATCTTCCCGGTAGGCGACGCCGATATCAAAAACATAGCGGGAATATTCCTTGGTCATATTGGTCACCATGCCGATATTGCCGTTGCGGATGTAATGCACGTTGCCGGCTAAATCGCGCAAAACCACCATGCGCAGGTTCACCTTCTCGACCAGCCCGCCCGTGCCGCTGATGGAAACGACGTCATTGACCCGGATCTGGTCTTCCAATAGAATAAAAAAGCCGCTGATCACATCTTCAACCAGTTTTTGCGCGCCGAAGCCGACCGCCAAGCCCAGCACACCAGCGGCCGCCAGAATGGGACCGATTTCTATACCGAGTTTCTCCAACACCATCATGCCGGCCATCAGAAAGATAACAATCGTTAACACCGAACGGACAATACCGCGAAGAGTGTCGCCGCGCTTTTGCAGCTCTGTATCATTGGTTTCGTTTTTAAGCTTCAGAAATTTGGTAATCACAAGATTAGCCGCCTTAAGCGCAACAATCATAAGCACAAGCACAAAAAGAATCTGTACCCCGCTTGTCAGCGCCCACTGTCCTACGGTTTCGAGATACTGTTCAACTTGCATCGCCTTCTCCTTTGCAAAAGGTTAATGGTTGTTACTTTTTCTTAAACGTATTTCCGGAACCCGTCATCTGAGACAGCGTCGTTCCGCCCTTGATGCCGAAATCCAGCGTGCGAATCGGGAACGGAATCGTGATATCGTTTTCGTCAAAGGCCTTCTTGATGCGCATAACGGCCTCATCACGCGCGGATAGAAAATCGGCCTGCTTTTGAAAGGGGATCCAAAAAAGAACCTAAAAATTAATCGAGCTGTCCCCGAACTCCTCAAAGTAAATATGGACTTCTTCATCTTTGATGCGGGCATCCATTGCGGTGATAATCTCGTGCACTACCTTTTTGACTTTTTGAAGGTCATCCCCGTAGGAAATGCCGACGCTTAAATCCACCCGGCGGCGGCCTGACAGACTGTAATTATTGACCGCATTTTCAAAGATCAGTTTATTGGGAATAAAAATCGACTGCCCCTGAAAGGTGCGGATCATGGTATCCCTCAGGCTGATTTCTTCGACCACGCCCATGTGATCATTGGTCTCAACGATATCGCCAACGCGAAACGGATAATCCTTTCTGAACACAAGCGCGATGCCCGCGATAAAGTTGGCCGCCACATCCTGAAAGGCAAAGCCCACAGCCAAACCGGCAATCCCCACACCGGCGAGAACCGAAAAGATCACCTGGTCCAAGTTAAGAATCTTGATGGCCACAAGTCCGCCTAGAAGAAATACGCCGATATGGGAGAGCATGCCTAAAAAGTTGATGAGCGCCTGATTATCGATAATATGCTTTAAGAGCGATTTCACGACCTCCTTGGCCTTTCGGGCCAGGTAGTGCGCCAGAATCAGAACAATCACCGAAAGAATAAAGTTTGGCGTCATCACCACGACCGTCTCCATCCAGGAGGCGAATTTGTCGTGCAAAAGCTTAATGGCGTTTTGGACATTTTCCATAGAAAAAATCCTTTCAATGGCCCATCTGGTCGGCGTTCGACGCCGAAAACCTCCGTTTGTCAAACTGAGTTAGAGCATCAACTCTCTGCTTAAGGACAACTGCTCAAAAACCGTGTTGAACAATAGACACTTCATTTTTCAAAATATTTACCCGCACGGTTAAAGGCCGTCTTTGGTTCTTCTCTTTAAAGACAACTTCGAATTCACCCTCGTTCTTTAATGGTCCGGCGTTTTCAGAAGGCAGAATATAGCGGTCCCTTAAAGATGTCCTGAAGACAAATTCATTAGCAAGCCTCCAGGCGATAAACGTATCCGCTTCTTTGGGTCCCGGCTGATGCGTTTCGTGAAGCTGAAAAGTCATGACAATGTGGTAAACGCTTCCCTTATCAGGAACCAAATTGGTTTGAATCGTCTCAAGTAAGATGCTATTTAATGAGTTTTTCTGTTCTTGAATAAAAAAATGTTGTTTTCCATCACTATCTTGAAAGGACAGGATATCCTTCGATACCGGAAAACGGGAATCCAGACCAATGCGAACATCAAATAACGGAAGCTTATTTTTTCTGTCGATCAAACTGTTAACCGTAATCATAATGTGAGGACTTCGACCCGGATATCGCCGGGCAGATCCCCGATGACAGAATTGATACTCGCCCTTTTGTTGAATTTTTGCATTGGTGTCTTTTATCTTAAACGAAAACTGAACCTTTCCATTTTCTTGAAAATGAAAATGATGCCAGCTAATCAGTTGTGAGGAATCAGACATCTGCGGCACATAGACCCAGTTTCCGAGGATGGCGGATTCCAGGCTTTGACTGTAGGCGCTTGGCTGAACATCCTCTTGGCAGAGATTTTCTATTCGAAGATCTTGGGCAGCATAATAGATGGGAATATGGGTCCTCGGATTGTGGAGTAAAATAACACTCACGCCGAACAATATTAAGAGAAATAAGAATAATTTAGCCGGCCATTTTTGTTTCATTACGATTTATCCAAAAAAGTTTGAAAGATTAATCGTCTTTTGAGGTTTTTTATTATATCAAAGAAAATCGCCAAAACAAAGAGGGATAAAAAACGGCCCCCGTGCCAACAGATGTTGGCGCCGGGGGCCGTTTTCTCTTTTGAATCAAAAGAAATCACGACTCCATGGATTTCTCCATTGTTTCGCTTCTTTTCTTGTCTTTTTCTAGGGTGATGATCGTCTCAGCCATGATTTCCTTCTCTTCAAAGAGATCAATGTCCAAGTCACCGGTAACTTGAACACGGTCGCCTTTTCGGATTTTTTGATATCCACGGTTATCCATCGGATTATAAAGCATCTGTGAGGTATTGACCGTGATCTTTCTTTTTCCTGTATCAATGGTAAATTCCCGTCCGCTTGTTTGAGTCACTTTCCCGCTCAACTGCAGATCGGCATCCACATAAACGGTGGAAAAAACCGGCAAGACCACATCTTCTTCATCTGCCGCGCTGGCATAGAAAAAGGTATTGAGGTCTTTGACATAAACGCTGGAAGCCTCAATCGATGTGGTTTCATAGAGATCATCATCGACCATGCCATAAACTGTTACCTGGTCTCCGGAAAGAATGCCATGAGCATCTCCATACCAATCCCAATCGTCCATTTCTACCGTCACAATCCCTTCGCCGTAATCCAGCTCAAAACTGTCCGTCCCAGCGGTCACCACGGTTCCGTTTAAAGTGATCCAGCTGTTATCGGGTTTTAAATAAGGATTTTTCGCCATGGCCGGTTGAACGATGGCCAAGACCAAAAGACAACCGAAAATTGAAAGCATTCTTTTCATTTTGCCCTCCTTCCTTTATCCTGTTGAACTCTTTGCTTCATCTAAAATTTATTATAGGGCTGAAGTTTTTCTGATGGGAGAGTCTGTTTCTAGGAAAAATTGACTTTTTTCTACATTCAAATATCGACTTTATTTGCCTTTGAAAAAAATGGAAAGAAAATCTTCAATCGAATTCCAAAAAACAGTCAGAACAGTAAAAAAGCCCGCTGCCAAAACCACGACAGCCAACGTCCAGAGGATTTTGTATCTTTTGCTGAATGCTTTGCTCTGCCATAGTAAAGGCAGAGCGTTGAAACCGGTTGTCAGCAATAAGACAGAGGTATACCACTTCGAGTCGGTCTTAATCCAGCTCTCCCTGTTTTGGGCCATTCGATAAGTCTCCAGACAGGCCGGCAGAAACGTAACCAAATAAATGCCTGCCATCAGTACCTTCATTAAAAGTGTTTCGGAGAAAATCAACGTAAGAAATATACCCGCATCAATCACCAGCAGACCAAGGGCCTTGCCCCTTTTCCCTAAATACAAATGCGCTAATCCGGGGATAATCGACAAGACAAGGGTGAGAGTGGAATTTTTCTTAATTGGCAATGTCTTTGGGGGCCTGCCCATAAGAACAAATCTCCGCTTATTTCAGGTTTTGAATTTTGATACCGTATCTTTTCTGCGTGCGCTGACTGAAAAAAGAAAAGAATTCTTCAAGCGGCATCTGGCGGGGAATGAAATGACGAGCGGTTATCTTTTTCTGAAGATCTCTGTGATATTTGATAAAAGACCCCAGATCAAAGGGAAACTTTTTTTCGTCCACCCCGATGAATGAACCCTTCTTTCTTGCTTTGTTCAAAACGGCTTTCCACTTTTTGACGGAGACACAGCCAATGCCCTTAATCGCGTTGGACATAATCATCAAATAAATCTCATCAAACCAACTCGATTTCTTTAAATATTTGTTCAATAATTCCAGAGACCTGCCGGTATTAAACGGAAGCCAGAAAGGAATCGAACCGGTACGGGCCGCCCACCAGGGCTCGATCAAGGCAAAACATTCTACCAGCAAGCGTTTATCCTTGATTCCGTTTTTATCATACCAAAAGCGGCTTAAATCGGCCGCCGGAGCGCTTAGATCATTGGGGTGATCGAACCGCAGTCTTTTTATCCGGTATTTATATCTTTTTGCAAACCGGCGAATATCGGCCGAGAGCCTGGAATCATATCCCCATTCCGCTTCGGGTCTTTTCTTAAGCGGCTGGGGGGTTTCCCAGAAAGAGTATTTTGATTTTTCCTGTTGAAGAAATTCCTCAATACGCCGGCTGCCTTGAACATATTCTTCACCCGAAACATCGCCCAGCCCGCCGGTCTGAAAATAATGATCTTGGCCCATTTCAGCCGAAGGCCATTGAAACCGGCAATCCGAGACAATAATCAATCCGCCGGGTATCAGGATTTTCCTCAGATATTCTTCAAGGATTTTGCCTAAGCGCAATCTTTTAACCCGGAAATAACCCATATTAGCCACCATGATACGGTCTTGAATCGGATCATGCATCTGGTAGACCGCCGTATAAGGAATGTTCTTTCGAATAATCCCAGCCGCCTTCTTGCCCCACTGCGCGTCTTTAACCAATTCATCCGGATACATGCGCCGGGCCACGGCCAAAAGAATTGTTTGAGGAATCCAGGGAATGCCCAATAATGCGCAAAGATGAATCAGAGCGCCGTTGGATGACCCGATGACAACCGCTGGAAATTTTTTCTCGGGATAAGTGTCCGTGATCCACTGAACCCAGGCCTGATCATTGAACTTTTTTAACCTGCTTATCGAGAGGCTCTCTTGAATACCGCTTAATTTATAGATCGATTCCCTTAAGACTTCGGGCGTAATATTGACTAAATCCCCGATCATTTTAGGGAGCTTATCGGGAATACCGGTGCCCTGCTCGCTGCCGGCAATCGCGTTCCCCAGAGAAAAAAGCATCGAAGAGGATGAATCAAAATCCGGAATAAATTTAACACGATTATTATTTCTTTTATTCATGTTTATGGTCCATTTTTTCTTCTGTCTTTTTTTCTTTTTCAAAATAGCTGGCGGCAAAACGACGGGTGAGAGTCCTCATCTGTTGAATATACTTGTCATCAGTGGTTTGCTTGGCCTTCATGGCTGCGATCGCCAAGCGATGCAGAGTTTTAAGCTCCCGGTCATACTGAGCCTTCAGGGCCGGATCATCCTTTTGGGGCGGGGCAATTCTCTGAGTCATAAAGTACTGAAAAACAATATCCTGAATTTTATTGGCATGAAGTTCTTTATTGTCTACCCAGCGGATCAGCTGGTTGTAATTGATTTCTTTTTCTGCGGATAACTCTCTGATCATCCGCATTGATTTCTCAACCGTGGTAATATGCTCTTCGATCATGGTGATTCTCTGGTGATCTCCGTAAATCCCGCAGGGAATCTCACAGTGAGCGGAAACTGAATTGGCCCCAATCAAAAGCATCCATAAAGCCGTCGATAACCGAATCAATTTCTTGATTATCTTCATCGTCTGCATCCTTTTAAAATATTAAATTGGCCAAAACGCCATAGAGGACGATTTGGGGAACCGACACGACCGGCAACCAGAGCGCGGTGCGACGGCCCACATTGTGCCACAAGAGCCCGATTTCCGTGTAATCAGTAGCCACTCCAGCCATTAAAAAAACAAAGCTGTTTCCCAGAGCCCCTGTTTGCTTAAATATTTCAAACGCCAAAGGAGCGGTCCCTTCTGAGCAAACTTCAAGCACAGTGGCCAAAAGTAAAGTAATCAATAAACCCGCCACCGTCGGTCCCATATATTGATAAAAGAAATCCTGCGGAATATAGGCCCCCGCCAGACTGGCCAACCCCATGCCCAGCAGAATCCACCATAAGACCATATTGGCCAAAGAGACAGCGCCGGAAACGATGCCCCGGACATCTCTTTTCGCTTGCGCAAGATTGAAGCGGTATTCTCTCCATCGTTTCCTGATATCACCCGCAATAGAAAAATCTCTCTCAAGTTCAAAACTGTTGGTATTTCTTTCAATCATCCCTCTTTCTTGCAAAAACTCAAAAATGAAACCAGTTGTAATAGCCACAATGATGGCCACCAGGATAATATACAGCGCTTTGATCAAGCCGAAAAATCCGATCAACATTATCGTCAACGGTAAATTCGCCCATGGGCTGGCCATTAAAAAAGCCACCACCGACGGGGTGGAAGCTCCTTTTTTATGCAGCTGAATCGCCAAAGCTAAAATCCCGTGACTGCATGCACTCATCAAAAATCCAAGAACAACCGCGTTAAAAATGTTCTTGCGTCTGCCTCCTCGTGCCAAAATCGATGAAACATATTGCCGGGGAATACAATAATCGATCATTCCGCCAAAAACTAAACCCAGAGCAATAGCCCACCAGATTCTTTGTCCATAATCCAGCAATGAGTGACGAAAAGGTTTTAGGGACCCAATTATCTCGGCACTTAGGCAAAGCGCCAACAAGACCATGGAAACAATAATGACTTTATTTTTTAAAAAAGAAAGAACGCGGGGCCCCTTTTTTTCTGCCCTTTGGGAGTCGGGAATACCCCGTTTCTCCTTGAACTTCTCAGCGCAATGCGAACTGCAAAAGTAATAGCTTTTTCCCTTAAAGAAAAGAGTTAGAGAGCTCTTTCTGTCAACATTCATCCCGCAAACCGGATCTTTGACCTTGCGCTCTTTCATTTAATCAATATTCCTCTCCTACCTTAGAGAACATCGGATGCTCCACCCAGCGGTGAGGTTTGAGCATAAACTCGATCACATTCTCGATGATCTCATAATGCTTTCTTTCCTCTTCGGTGATTTGTAAAAATATTTTTTTCTGCTTTTGATCATTGATCTTTTTCTCCTCTTGCGCATAAAAATCAATACTGCGCTTCTCCACCTCCAGAGCCTTTTTATAAAGATCGGCCTGCGACTGATCGTAAGGCTCTTGATCCTTCAAATTCCTCCAGCCGGCAAAAATATCTTTGACCTGCTGCATGAAATCCGCCTCCGGCATATCCACAGACTGATTCTCTTTCATGGCCTGGAAGGTTTCATAATGTTTCTGTTCCCGGCCGGCCAGCTCGCGAAAAATAGCCGCCATTCCTTTTTCGGGAGCCTTTTGGGCAAAATCCAGATAAAGCTCTTGGCCCTCTTTCTCCAATTGCATGGCATAGTCATAAGGATTCATAGGATCTCCTGTGTTTGCGTGGTTTAAGACTGATCTTCCAGATTATGAACAAGTGATTGATATTTATCATGAATCAAACCCTGATCAAATTCAAAGCACTCTTTGATCATATTATTCTTTTCTTGGTCGCTGAAATAGTCCATCGCCGGTTTAAAGAAATGGTGATCCTCTTTGTCGATATGCTTAGGGTAGAACTCAACGAGCTTCTCTAAGCACTCACGGATCGTCACCCGGGCATCCCCGTCTCCTTTTTCAAATCTTTTTTTAGCCTCAACCAGCTGACCGACGGTTTCCCGGCCCCAAACATGTTCCTGGATCAATTCCTGCATCACCGTTTTATGGCCGGGAGAAAGATCTTTCTGCGCGAGATCCCGGAAAAGGATATCTTCTTCCTTTCCATGATGACAGTGATCGGCATAGGTGCGGATAAAATCAACAGCCTGGTCAATAAAGAGGGTATCCGGATTTTTTCCCTGCTTGACCTCATCCAGTTGTTTACTGATCAAAGTGATCATCCGTTCAATCAATCTGTGCTCTTTCATCAATAATCCTATCGGTAACATGGCGACTCCTCTTTCAGTATCTGTTCAATTTTTTTCAGAAAATCCCCGCGGGTCTTTTTATTATTGGCGATAAAACAACCGGCCACATCATAATGGCCTCCCCCCTGATATTCTCTCGCGATCCCAGCGATATTGACCGGTCCTTTAGAGCGTAAGCTAACGCGTAAAGTCTGCGGATCGCTTTCCCGAAAAAAAACCGAAATTTTAACACCCTGGATCGAACGCATCATATCCGGCACGGCATCCACATCTTCATCAGAGGCGTGGATTTTGTTAAAATCAGCTTTTTCAACCAGAGTCCAAACAATTTTTCCGCCTTGAAGAAACCGACAGCGCGAAAGGCAGATCCCGGTCAAAACAACCGCCTCCCGGCGCTGAGCCCAATAAACCACATCCGTCAACCTTGCAAAATTGATGCCCGTTCGCATAAGACGGGAACAAATGTCAAAAGTCCTGGTGCTCACTTGCGGCAGGCGAAATGAGTTTGTCTCCACAATAATTGAGGTTAAGATATTTTGGGCGATATGGCGGCTGATTTTGACCCGCAATGATTTTAAAAGCGCGTAGACAATCTCGCCGTTTGCCGCGGCCTTAGAGTCGATGAGGGAAATTGTGCCGAAGCTAGTTCGAAACTGGTGATGATCGATCTCAAGGATCTCTTTCCCCTGCTTGACAATCTCCATGTCCGCAGCCAATATTTCCGCTGAACCGCAATCAACGGCAATCACCAGATCGTATTTTCTTTTTTTAGATTTCTTTAAAATTTTCTCAGCCCCAGGCAATGAACGATACATCTTCGGAATCCCGTCTCGACAGACCGTTGTCACTTCCTTTTTCAACTGTTGCAATCCCAAAGCCAAAGCCAGCATGGAACCAATGGCATCGCCATCGGGATTAATATGACAAGTCAGCATGACTGTCTTTGATTTTCTTAAAACTCTCTTAATGCTTGTGAGATTTCTCATCGTTTCTCTTTCCTGATTCGATTTGACCGCGCAATTGACGGCCTGTCAGTCTCACAGCCCCCGCTTGTTGCATTTCTCTAAGCGCCTGCATGCTGTCCTTTAAGCGGACTCCCTTAACGGCATTACTAAGGAGATAGACCTTGAAACCTTTCTTGAGCGCATCAAGCGCGGAATGCTTCACGCAATAGTCGGTCGCTATGCCTGCGATAAACAATTCTTGAATATCTTTTTGATTCAGCAGATCGCCCAATGAGTGTCCATTCGCATCCTTTCCATGGAAAGCCGAGTAGCTGTCCTGCTCAGGATTCATCCCTTTGGAAATGATTATAGTCTCTGGAGGTAAACACAGGTGGGGATGAAATCGAGCTCCTTTGGTATTACGAATACAATGCTGGGGCCAATTACCTCCAAATTTCTCGAAATGTGATGTCTTTTTCGGATGCCAGTCGCGGGAGGCAATAATGGGATAATGATATTGGCGAAATATTTTAATCGCGTCATTCAAAGGGGAAATGATTTGATCTCCCTTTCTGACAGCCAGCTTGCCGCCGGGGCAAAAGTCATTTTGCACATCGACGATCAATAACGCGCATTTTCGCGCCAACGCCCGAACCTGCTTCTTGTACTCTCTTTGAGCCTGCTTGAGCCGGGAGCTAGGAAGGACCCGGTAGGTCTTGCTTGACCCAATAGAACGATATGTCATCGGCAACTGATTAACGGACCTTTGGCAATAAGTTCTGACATCCTGCAACGCCGGCATTTTCTTGATCAATTTTCCATTTTTAATAACCGCTTGCAAAAGCGGTTTCGTTTTTGCCGGCGCTTTTTCATCAGCGCAACCGATAATGTCTTTGGCCAATTTCCCCCTAGAAATATGACGAAAAACCTGCTTGCGTTTAGGATAATAGGTTTTCCCTTCGCTTCCTTTGGTTTTGAGGATCACCTGCCCTTTGGCATCCTGTGTTTGGACTAATTTATAGACCAAATCCAAGGAAGGGTGATCTTTCGAAATCACCATCTCTGTGCCCACACCGAAAACATCGATGGGGGCTTTTTGCTGAAGCAATGCCCTGATCTTGTCTTCATTCAGATTTCCGCTGGCAATAATCTTGACTTGTGAAAGCCCCTGGCGATTAAGAATCTTTCTCACGGTTTTACTGAGTGCTAACAAGTCTCCACTGTCAAGCCTGACAGCCTTAATCGGTTTTCGGATTGATTTGAGCTGCCGGGCCGCTTCCAAAGTATCAAAGGTATCGATTAGCAAGATTCCCTGTTCAGGAAAAGCCTCAAGATATTTTCTAAAGGATTCCTGCTCGCTGTCAAAAGCCTCTACCCAAGAATGCGCCATAGTTCCATAAGTGGGGATACCGAATTGTTTTCCGGCAAATACATTGGATGTCCCCGAGCATCCGGCCAGATAAGCGGCCCTGGCGGCATAAATGGCTGCCTCGGATCCGTGCGCCCGGCGGGAACCAAAATCCACAACACTCACATTGTTCTTTGATGGATCGGCAGCCTGAATGATCCGGGACGCTTTCGAGGCCACAAGCGTTTGAATATGGATACTTGAAAGCAGATAGGTTTCCAGAATTTGCGCCTCAAGGATGGGTGCCTCAATCTGTAAAACCGGCTCTTGGGCGAAAAAGACTTCGCCTTCTCTCAAGGCCCATAAGTTTCCCGTGAATCTGAAATGTTTCAGGTGATCAAAGAATTTTCTTGAAACAGAAGCAAAGGCGCGATGGTTCTTCAGATACCGTATTTCATCATCGGTGAATCTGATATTGACGAGATAGTCGACAATTTGTTTAAGGCCGGCGGCAATGAGATAAGATCGATTCTTGGGCAACCGATAGCAAAAAAGCTCAAAGACAGCCCGCGCATTGACATTGTTTTCAAAATAACCCGCGGCCATTGTCAATTCATAAAGATCCGTTTGCAGAGCTTTGCTCTCGGATATTGTGCTTTCTCCCATTAGATCAACCTCTTTTCTTAAGAAGCCAGCTCATCAATAATTCTGGCCATGATAAAATCGTTTTGGCTCAAACCTTTGACCGCGTGCGTGCGCAGGATCACCTTCACTTTATTGTATGTTAAAACGAGATCCGGGTGATGCTGTTGTTCTTGGGCTATCAGGGCAATCAAATCGACCAGAAGTTTAGCCTCAGTAAAATCTTTCAGCTTAAATTCCTTTGTTATCCGTTGATTATCCTCACACTGCCATTGGGTTAATGATTTCATTTTTGAAGCGATCTGATCCCCGCCTAAAGCCCTGTCTTGTCCTTTGCAGGGCTTGCACTCTTGGAGTTCCTTTTCTTCAGGAGTCTGGGCCGGATTCTTAACGACATCCTGAAGCTTGCCAAAAGCTTCCTGATAATCGGGCTCCTGAGTATTTTCCTCAACATATTGAATATATCTCATAACATCATTCTGATCAATAATAAGAACACAACGGGCCAATAACTGCAACTCTTTTATCAGAACACCGTAATTGACCCCGAATGAGGAATTTTTGTAGTCTGAAAGGACCTTCACATTCTCAATGTGCTCTGCCTCGCAATATCTTTTTTGCGCAAAAGGAAGATCCCGGCTGAGAGCCACAACAACGATATCATCCGAAAGTTCAGCAGCCTTTTTGTTGAATTCCTTCAACTGGCATTGACATACAGATGTATCCAGCGAAATAAAAGTCGTGATGACTTTGATTTTCTTCGCGAATGCGCCTAATCCTCGATCGTTAAGATCTTGATCGCAGGTTTGAAAGTTCGGAGCCTTGGTCCCCACTTCAGGAATTCTTCCCAGACACGTCATTTCTTTACCCTTAAAAGTGATTGAACGCTTCATAACACTTCCTCCTATATTTGAAAAATGCTTTCTTCCTTCCGGAGCCGGAAGAGTTCCGGCTCCGGAGAAAAAAAGCTCGCCACGGAAATACAAACCTTATTGAACTTTTAACTCTTGCGCATTCTGCCATAAACCGTGAATATTGCAGTAACTGGAAGCAAAAATAGTTCCCGGCTTATCCGTCTTGAAGCTCAGAGAAACCTCATGATGTGTGTAAACAGAACTGGTATCTGGTCCCTGAGCCGAGGCGCCGTGAGCGGAGAAATCCGCCCGGCCAATTTCATAAGGAAATTTCTCTCCCTGAGGGTGAAAATAGAGCGCGATCCAGCTGATATGATGTTCCGTTTTGTTTGGATGCTCCACTTCTTTGCCGATGGTGGCTGTGACCTTGATGAATTCTCCCTTTTTCGCTTCCGTTGGTGCTTCAATCACCGGAACGTGTTTTTCCGACTTCCAGTCCGCACTTTGATAAAGTTCTTTCAATTCCGCCATGATATTCTCCTTTCCTTATAATCGAAATACGAAATCAAACACAGGATCTTCAAAACGTCTTGCTTGTTTTCGATAATAAATACTCATATAAATAAACAAAACACCAAAAAAGATAAATAGAAACGCCACAAAAAAAGCCAATAGTTTCGGAAAAACCAGAAGCAAAACACCGGCGATTAAATAAAGAATTCCCAAAATCATTTTTCCCTCCTTTGTTTAATTTTTTATTAATATACAAATAAATGCTCGATGATGGAAGGGCCTCTATCTGCAACATATAGACTTTGTTCTACTATTATTTAAATTAAAAAAATGATTCTAACGTTTTAAGAAGCGGCGCAACTGTCTTAAAGACCTAGTGTTGATGACATCAGCTTTTTCCAGCCAGCCGCGACGTGCCTGGTCAAGTCCATAACGGACCAAATCTAAATCGTCCGTCCCGTGAGCATCGGTAGAAATGGCTACTTTTACCCCCATCTCTTTAGCCATCTTGCAATGAATGTCGTTGAGATCCAGTCGCTGGGGGTGGGCATTGAGTTCCATAGCGCATCCTGCCTCCTTGGCGGCCTTCATAACACGCTTCAGATCGATATCGCAGGCAGGGCGCTCATGAATCATACGTCCGGTGGGGTGGGCCAAAATATTTACATAGGGATGGCCGATGGCTTTAAGGACGCGCTTGGTCTGCTGATCCCGCGAGAGGCGAAATTTATAATGAATAGCCGCTACAACAATGTCCAGGTCTTTAAGAATAGATGCGGGCAGATCGAGAGATCCATTGTCAAGAATATCGACCTCGATGCCTTTGAGAATCACGATGCCTTTCAGTTTTTTATTGAGCTGATCAATTTTCTTAATGTGTTTCGATAGTTGCTTCTCGTTTAGACCTCCTGCGACCGTCACATGTTTGGAATGTTCTGTATTGGCCATATACTCATACCCTTTTTCTTTGGCCGCTGTGGCCATCTCTTTTAAAGTGTTCTTTCCGTCCGTGGCCTTCGTGTGCATGTGCAAGTCGCCCTTAATATCTTTAAGAGTAATTAACTTGGGTAACTTATTTTTCTGGGCTGCTTCGATTTCGCCTCTGTCCTCGCGAAGCTCAGGCTCAACAAAAGAAAGCTTCAATTTCTTATAGATACCGCTCTCTGTTTGACCGGCCAGAGATTTCTTCCCTCGGAAAAGACCATATTCGTTGATTTTCATTTTCCTTTTTACGGCCATTTTACGCAAGGCCACATTATGCTCTTTCGATCCGGTAAAATAATGCAAGGCGGCTCCGTAAGATTTTTGTGACACAACCCGCAAATCTACTTGAAGCCCGGATTTCAAAAGAACCGAAGAGCGGGTTTTTCCGCTTGAGGTCACCTTTTTAACATCTTCATATTGGGTGAATCGTTTCGTGACATTTGAACCTCTCTTGCAGGTGATCAGGATGTCCAGATCGCCCACAGTCTCGAGCCTGCGGCGATAGCTGCCGGCTATCGTGATTTCTTTCAGGGATTTGTCTTTTTTTAAATATTCTACCAGCGGCCTGGCATACTGTTCAACAATCGGTAGCTTTAGCCGCTTTTTCCCTTCTTTAAACCGGTCGATGCCTTCCAAAATGCTCTGTTCGGTTTTAGCTCCAAATCCATCTAGTTTGCGAATTTCCTTCTTCTTTGCGGCTTGAGACAGCTCATCGATCGAGGCGATCTGCAGTTTATCGTAAATCGTTTTAACCCTCCTAGCACCAAGCCCGGAGATGCTCATCAACTCGCTGAGTTGTCCAGGTAAGTTTTTCTTGAGATCATCCAGAAATTTACATTTCCCGGAATCGATTATTTCCTTAATTTTTCCGGCAAGATCTTTCCCTATTCCAGAAAGTTGCGTTAAGTCTTTTTGCTCTTTGAGGATATCGGCAATATTCTTCGACAAACCGGCCATCGTGCGTGCCGCATGACGATAGGCCCTGATTCTGAAACGATTTTCTCCTTTGATCTTCAGCAAATCAGCAATCTGCTCAAAGACATTTACCACATCTTGATTATGGGTAGACATTCTTTAGACCCTCAGCATTTTCTTTAAGGTTAAGGCATTTTGGACCGCATAAGCGGATTGATCATTATCAAAAAAACAATAAACTTGTTTTTTCATTTTTATCCACTCACTTATTTTCCGTGACCATTTTCTAAGCGTTTGTCCATGATAACAGCCCTGGTAGGCACGTCCGGGTCCGTGCAGACGCAGATAAACAAAATCGGCGGTCATCTTTACCGGCGACTCATATCCGTCAATATCATAAATACAAAAAGCACAATGATAGCGCCTGATCAGATCGCAAATTTCTTTGTTTATCCATTCTCTGTTTCTAAATTCGAAAGTATATTGATATTTTTCGGGCAGGACGTCAAGAAAATCTTTAAGTCGAACCGGATTGGGTTTCCAGCTGGGTGGCAATTGAAAGAGAATCGGGCCGAGCTTCTCCTTAAGCGCACCGACTCTTTTAAGAAAACGATTAATTCCCTGCGAGGGATCTTTTAGTTTTTTGACGTGAGTGATATAACGGCTGGCTTTAACCGCAAAGACAAAATCGTTCGCAACCGCCCGACGCCATTTTCCTAGAGTGGCCCTTGAGGGTAACTGATAAAAAGAATTATTGATTTCAACCGCTTTCAGCCGGTGACGGTAAAAATCAAGAAATTTACCTGTAGAAAGATCCCGCGGATAGAAAAGACCTCTCCAATGAGAGTAATGCCAGCCGGATGTTCCAATGTGAATTCGACTTTTCATAAGAATTCTGAGGCCCACTCTCTCCTTGCGCTTGAGAATTTCCGTTTCAATTTCTTATTCGTCTGGGCCAACCGCAATAAAGTTTTTAACCTGAGCGACTTTCCCATATTCCCGCGCCACCTTTTCGGCAAAATCTTTTTCATTCTTGCTTGCAACACAGCCAATCATCTCGACGATACCATTATTGACTTTGATAACAATTCCCGCCGCATCAATCCGAGAATCATCGCATAGCGCATCGACGATCTTTTTCTTTATTTGCTCATCAAGTGTTTTCATATTCTCAACCCCCCATGATTCTCTTATTATTCCCAATATTTAGGTCGTCCGTAATAATCATAGAGAACCTTCTCTGTCTCTCTATTGACAGGAACATGGGGATCATAATCCGGTGCTTTCTTTATAATTTCGCATGGCAGATTTACCTGAACCTGAGACTGTTCCCAAATGATATCCTGAATCCACCTGGTCGAAAGCAAAACTTTTTTTCCAGGAATAATTCTCTTGGTATCCACAACAAAATACATGATCTGCCAGGACTCGACATCAAGAATAAAGTCTTTTACATGGCCGATTTCCCCGTCTTCTCCCTGAATGGAATACTTCATAACCTCCCGGCTGCTTCTTAAGTGTGATTCCCGCACTTGCTTTGATTCATTCTCTTTTTTTGGTTCGATCACTGGTGGCGGAATATAAGGTGTTTGCGGCGACATCAGGGGTGTATTTTCCCAATAATACGGCCATGAAAAATATTTGGCCATTTCAATTTCTTTTTGCCGAAAAACAGGATTGTCCTCACTGATATCGGGCGCTTGCTTCACCTGCTCTTTTGTCAAGAAGACAGGGACTGTCCTCTCATTCCAATTTGGTTTGGCTTCGGGTGGAACGAAGGAAACGGGGCTAAGCAAAACCTTCTTTTGAAAAAACCATGATCCAGTTTTCACCACCAAGTAGCGAACAATCCACTGTTGATCATCAAAATAGGCTCCGTCGATCTGCCCAAATTCTTCATCCTGTGCTTGAATCTGATAACCGAATAAACTTGTCAGGCTTTGTAGCATATGATCCTCCCTTCGCTGATCACTGACGTACTTTTCACTTACGTCTTTTTGTTATTGTTCTAAGAATACACTCCGCTATTAATGCGCTGCTCATTGTTGCGCTGTTCTTTCTGTCTTTCCTGTTCATGCTGGGCATCGCCTTCCTCTCTGTTGGGGCGTCTTGAGAGACTCTCGTTCGCCTCCTTTCGTCCATAACAAATCAGAGTATCCCCCTTATGGATCACTGTTTCTACAGTGGGAACACCGATAAATTTTTCTTCTCCATATTGTTGAGCCATAGACTCCTTATAATATCAACATGCCTGACACTTCGGGCAGACATAAGCCGATCGGCCCGAGAATTTCATCCTTTTCAAACTTCCATGTCCTTTAGGGCATTTTTGATCTGAATCTCTGTGAGCCAGCAAAAAAGATCGAGGCATATTTTCTGGCTGAGCTTTTCTTTTGATCGCCGTACGTATTACTTTTTTCATTATTTGATATATTTCTTTTAGTTGATTTTCCTTTAACTGCTTACACTTTGTCTTCGGAGAGATCCCGCTTTGGAAAAGGATCTCATCGCTATAAATATTCCCAATACCTGCTAAGGCCGATTGGTCCATCAGAAAACTTTTTACGCTAGCATGCGACTTTTTCAAACGTTGCAGAAATTCTTTTTGTTTTATACGCCTGACATCCGGACCCAGCCTTTTTTTATTCTTCCATGCCTCCATATTGCTTGCTCTTTCCATATGCCCTAAAAGCCTCTGGTTGATGAAAGCCAGATCATAGTGATTGACAAATCGGAAAAGGGCGCGTGCATGCCGGGGCCTTCGCTTCTTGCTGAAGTAATAGTCCAAAAATCCCGTCATACCGAAATGAATGATTAGAACCTTATCTGTCTCATTGTCGATCCATAGATATTTGCCATGCCGCCGAGCGTTTTGAAATTTCTTTCCCTTAAGCCATTTTTTGAAATCCTGAGCAGATATTTTTCTTAACACTTTTGCATTGAGAACTTCAATATTCTTAATTTTCTTATTCAAAGCATATTTATTAAAATAACGCCTATAAATCTCCACATCAGGTGCTTCAGGCATAAGCGATTTCCTCTCAATAGTTGATTAGATTTTTAAATTCTTGTTCGTTGATAATCTTAACTCGATACTTTCTAGCCTGATCTAACTTTTTTCCAGTATCATTACCCGCAACGACAAAGTCTGTTTTTTGACTGACACTGGAAGAGGCCCGGCCTCCCTGCATTTCGATTTCTTCCTTGGCCTGTTCTCTGGTGTAGTCCTTGAGCCCACCGGTAAAGACAAACTTTTTGTCTTTCAACTTTGAAAACTCTTTTCTCTTTTTTATTTTTAAAGAGACTCTCGATTGAAGAATCCTTCGGATTACGTCTTTATTTCTTTTTTGTTTGAAAAATTGATTTATGCTTTGGGCTATTTCCGGCCCTATCTCGTCAATAGAGGTTAGATCGTGCTCTGTGGCTTTGGCTAAATCTTGCCAACGATCATAAACCCGACATAAGATACGAGCGATATGGCGTCCCACATGTCGAATCCCTAAAGCGTACAGGAATCGATCCAGCTCAATTTTATTCTGTTGATGAATGGAATTGATGAGCTGGCAAGAGGATTTTTGGGAAAATCCTTCCAGCTGGCTTACCTCTTGTGGGTTTAAATCATAAATGTCAGCCATATCCTTGATCATTCGTCTTTCGACCATCTGCTTAACGGTTTCTTCACCCAATCCCCTGATGTCCATGGCCGATCGGCTGGCGTAATGCATGATTCTTCCGCTCAACTGAGCCTGACAGCTTAATCCGGCTGAGCAAAACGTATAGGCTCCTTCCCGAAAGGTTTTTGATCCGCAGGAAGGGCATCTACTCGGCATATGAAATTTACCAGATCTTCGACCTTTTTTCTTCTGGACTTTTTCAACCACCTCGGGAATAACATCTCCGGCGCGCGCCAACCGGACTTTGTCCTTGGGGCGGATATCTTTTTTGTGCACTTCAGTTTCATTATGAAGGGTGGCTCGACTAACGGTTACCCCGCCCACATTCACCGGCTGAAGCAAAGCAACCGGAGTGAGCATTCCGGTGCGACCGACTTGAACAACAATATCTTCCAGAATCGTCACTTCTTGGCGTGGCTTGAATTTCCAGGCCAATGCCCAATGAGGACTCCTCTCGCGTGTTCCCAGCTTTTTTTGAAGATTGATCTCATCACATTTGATAACAATGCCGTCGATCTCATAGTCAATTTTCTCTCGATTTTTAGACATCTTTTGATGGAAATTCTTTATCTTTTTGAATGATTTAGCCTTCCGCCTGTGAGAATCTACTGTAAGACCCCAACGTTTCAGGTGTTGAATTTTTCTCCATTGAGATGAAAATTTCCCTTCACTATTCAAAAGACATTCATAAAACCGCGCCTCCAGACTTTGCCCGTGAACTTTTTTCGGATCAAGCTGGCGCATTATTCCCGCTGCCGCATTACGAGGATTGGCAAAGGCATGCTGATTATATTCAACTCTTTTTTTATTCAGCTTTTGAAAGGCTTTCTTAGGCATAATGATCTCCCCGCGAACTACCAAACCGGAAGGACATTTTTTTCTAAGTCTTTTGGGGAAAGAACGGATCATACGCAAATTGTGGGTAATATCCTCTCCCCTGATTCCGTCTCCTCGGGTGGATCCTCGTATAAAGCATCCCTTTTTAAAGACAGCTTCGACGGAAAATCCGTCGAATTTCGGCTCCAAGATAAAAGTCGGTTTTTTTACATTGGCTTTCTTCTGCACGGATCGAAGAAACGATTCCACATCCTGGGATTCAACAACAGCATTGAGGCTGTATAAAGTTGCCGTGTGCTTGACTTTTTTCAATTCATCCACCGGTTGAGCGCCAATTTTTTTGGTGGGAGAGTCCTTGCTGTCCAGCTGAGGAAATCTTTTCTCTAATTTTACTAGTCTGGCAAAAAGTCGGTCATAAGCGACATCAGAAATTTTGGGTTCATTTTTTTCATAATACTGCTGATTATGATGCCGGATTTGTTTGCGTAAGGAATCTATCTGAGAAGCAGCCTCTTTTTTGCTGAGTCTCGAGATATCTAGCCCTTTAGGTTTTTTTTCTTTTTTTGACATAGCTTGATGGTTTTCGGTTTTTTCTTTGATACTATTATCTTAAGTAAAAGACAAAATATGGTCAGGATGCTATTTCTGGATATAATTGACCTTTTTCCACCTTCAAGAATATCTTTGGGGTAAATGGACACCTTTCATTCGGCGTAAGAAGAAAGATGTCTTGCAGAAAATTAAAATGAGTGAGGAGGCTATGGAACTTCAATGCGAAGCATTCTATTTTCCCCTGAAAACATGAATCGAGCCTTTTCATAAGCCGGCAGACCGAAAGTTCCGCGGACATTATTGGAAAAGGCGTAAGGCTCTGTTGGAATTCCCAGAAGATTTTTATCTATCTTACCATTTTCGTTCTGATCATGGTAGAGCTTAAGGGTGTAAGTACCGTAGGGAATATCTTTAAAAACATACCGAGCCGCTTTATTCTTAACCTGAGCCCTGGCTGTTTTATAGGAGGGTTTTTCTCCGCGAGAAAGATAGCTCTCCCGATTATCATCAAGGGCCATGCTGATGTCTCCCTGAGAACTTTCTAAACCTCTGACCAGGACAGTGAGATTTCCTGTTTCCCTTGGCTGCTGACTGTCGCGTGCTGTTGCTTGAGCAAAGGCGGCGTTTGACTTAACCTGTTTAACATACGGGCGGACGCTCTGAGCGATTCTTTGTGCGATTAACTCATACCCTAAAGCATTGGGATGCAGACCATCGCTTTTCAGTTGCGGATTGCTGATAATGCCGCGAAGGATATGGGGAATAAAAAGAGAATCTGTTTCTCGAGCCAGTTTTTTGTAAGAAGATTCATACTCATCTCCCATCAGGCCCATGCGGATACCCAGCAAAACAACCATTGCCCCCTTGTCTTGGATGCAGGAAATTATTTCTTTTAAATTTTGGAAAGTTTTTTCTTTGGGAATATGGCGTAAGAAATCATTAGCGCCGAACTCAACGATCACAAGATAAGGATTCCGGGATAAAACATCTCTTTCTATCCGCCTTAATCCATCGGCGGTAGTGTCTCCTGCGTGTCCTGCATTGATAATCGGCGCATCAACAATACGGCTTAAATAAGCAGGATAACTCGTATTTGCTGTGGCACCGACACCTTCGGTGATGCTATTGCCAAAACAAATAATGTTCGATCCCTGAGAATCGGTATTCTTTATTTTGGGAGAACAAGAGATAAGAAGTAGGAACGGGATGAGAAGAAATATTTTCTTCATGTCTAACGATTGTAAGGATTCTTGCCATCACTGCCCAGGTAGGCATCGACGGCCCCATCAGTCACGCTGCCGAAAGTGGCGACAATTTTTCCAATCGGCTTTCCGACGAAGTCTTTGAGGATATTTCGAACGCTCATCCATTCTTTTTTGTCTTTCTCGGTGAGCTCAAATGTTTCATCCGCCTCTCCGGCTTGGGAAACATTGACACCGTTTCCCTCCGCCAAGCTCTGATCAGAGGTCACTTGGCCGCTTTCATCAAGACCTTGGACATACACCTCTCCCTCGTAACAGCGAACGGATGTGGTATCCCCAGATTCCACACTCCAACCGGTCCCGCGGGCGCCGGTGATGGCTGTGGGAGTGCGGATTTCAAACGAGGCAGAATCATCAAATTGTTTAATCAGAGAAAAGACACGGCCCTGGACAAGCTCAAGGCGATGGAAAGTAAGATTCGTAATCTTGAAATAGGAATTTGCTTTCAGTGTTAGGGCCTGCTCAATATTCTTTCCAACGCCAAAGGTACACTCAGACTTCCTTTTAGTCTGAAGCTCGTAGTCATCAAAGAGGGTATCCCCTTTTTGGGCCTTGTGCCAGGGAAGATTCTCATTATTTCTTACAAAAACTTTTCCTTTTGTGCGAAGAATCACAAGCTCCTGGGCGCAGAGACAAGTCTTTGTAAGACTCAAGGTAAGAAAAAGAAGAATAACGGCAATCCGCGCCATACGCTTCATGGGACGTCTCCGATTGATCGTGAATCTGATTTATACGCCAGCTAACTTTTCCGGGGCAATATAATCACCGTTTGCCGCTTTGGCTTTTTCAAGCCTGTTTTTTTGCGCATCTAAAACTTCGAAAAGAATCTGCGGCGTATCTGTGACTTTGGTCGAGTAAATCTCTTTAATGCGCTCGATCTTTTCAAGATTGGAAGGTATTTTGAGAGTAAACTGCTGATTATATTCTTCGTGCGTATAATCCTTATTAAGCACATCTTTAAAAAGTTTTTGCAGGTCTTCGTATTTAGGAATAAAACCCGTGGGAGTCTGAATAGCCTCCACATCCCCATTGGCGCGAAGCTCCATCCACTTGATCCATACACGTTTTGCATCCATGCCTGTGAGATATTTTCCGTCATCGCTTTTTAAGAAATAATTAACGGCGAATATAGACGGCAGTTCTTGGACTTCTTTAGCAAACTCGATGTAGTTCTCAATATATTTCCCAAGTGGAATAGAAACAAAATCAATATTGGCCATGGGGCTAAAGGCACGTACCCCTTCCTGTCCCAAGGTAGCGGCTGTTGTCTCGGACTCAAGCGAGGCCCCCATGGTGATCACGCCATGGGCCCAGTCAAAGGCCTGCTGGACCGGCGGCCAGATGCTGGAGTCTCGGCCGCCGTAAATAATTCCTTTTAGCTCCACACCTTTGGGATCATCTAATTTTGAATCCATATTCTTCAGCGCATAAAGGCTTACTGTATATCTGGCATTCTTATGCGCAAAAGGAATTTCTTGCCCGTCGGCTGTTTTTTTATCTTGAGTCCACTGCCCCTGGTAATTGATTCCTTTTTCGGGCTCGGGGCGGCCATCGCCGAGCCAGTGAGGCTGATTGTTTTCATCAATCAGAATATTGGATACAATGACCTCACCCGGCTTGTTGAGGACATCCCAGATCACGGGATCGTCTTTGGCATTAACATCGCGAATAATTCCGAAAATCCCGCACTCGACATTAGCGGCATGCACTTTACCGTCGATCTTTCTTAAGTAAGCAATATCATCGCCGATAATGGTCTCGCCGGGAAGCATAGCCGTTGATGTTTTTCCGCAGGCGCTGGGAAAAGCTCCGGCGAAATAAGATTTTCTCTGATCCGGCCCGTGAATGCCGGTGACCATCATATGCTCAGCCAGCCATCCTTCTTTAGAGGCTTTATTGATCGCATGACGCAATGCCAATTTCTTTAAGCCCACTGTGTTTCCGGCATATTGTGTGTTGGTGCTGTAGACAATTCGATCGTCTAAATCAATATAGACCCGCCTTTTATCAACGTTTTTGCTGACCGCACCTTCAAGCTCACCGGCACTATGAACAAACTTAAAAAATTGATCCGATCCCTGGATTTTCTTAAATTGCTCATATCCTTTTCTATAGAGCATATACTCACTGTGCGCGACATAGCTCGAATCGGTGATCTGTACGCAAGGAATGGAAAATGCTGAGTCAGTGGGCCCTAGGCAGAAAAAAAGGATATACATCTCTTTGCCGCTCATAATGCCGTCTAAAAAATCGGTAACTTCTTTAAGACCCTGTTCTTTGCTTGTGGAGTTTAATGAAGAACCTAAATCCGTATCGGGGGGCAAAAGATATTTTGTATTAGCTTTATCCCGAGCCTGATCTTTGGGTCCATCAAAATGAATGGTATGCCCCTCTAGAAACAGAGGCTTTTCTTCGTTATCTTTAATGGTCTTGCCGCGGATATATTCTCGATCCTCATCAGAATCATTACAAACATAAATCGAGGCGGGTTTGAGTAGTTCAACGAATTTGGCAATATGCTGATTGAGAACCTCATTATTAAGCTGAGCAATTTTATCCAGGTGAACAGGATCGCATTTACCTTTCAACAGATCGATCAAATTCATCATGTGAACTCCTTTGGCTACAGTTGATGGACAAGCGTCTTTTTATGCAGAATCATAGCGCTTTTGATTAACGCTAAAATACCATATTTTATTTAATAGTCAACTGAATTCCCAAATTATTGCATCCGGACAATAGAACAGTTTTGGGGTGAGATTAAGGCGGTGAAGAAACTTTCTAGCTTATTTGATGCTAACTATCTCCACATCAAAAACTAACTGCTGACCGGCCAGAGGATGATTGAAGTTTAATAAGACCTGATCTTCCTTGATGTCCTGAACAATAGCCGGAATCGTTCGTCCCTGCTTGTCTTGAACATTGACCATCATACCGGCCTGAAGCTGCATATTTTCAGGAAACGCATTGTGGGGGACAGGTTGAAAGGCGCGCCGATCAATCTCTCCGTAACCTTCCTCGGGTTGAACCGAAACCATTTTCTGGTTGCCTTCTTTCATACCCTTGAGCTCTTTTTCCAATCCTTTGATGATTTGACCCTCTCCGTGGGTATATTCCATCGGCTGATCGCCTTTGGAGGTCTCCACTTGTTTTCCGTCAATGCTGAGCGTATAGTGAAACTTTACCTGACTGCCGTCTTTGATCACTTTTTCACTCTCCTTTTTTGCTGCTTGGACATAAGTGCTCAGGGCGAATATAAGCAAACTAGTTAAAAATATATTGCGCATTTGACTCCTCCTTCTCTCAATAGGGCGGATAAAAGAAAAACCGCAAAATGAGCCATCTCTCACCTTGCGGAAAAAACCCACATCCTTTTCTATGCTAATTTATTTCTCTATTATAAAACGTTTGGCATCAAAAGTCAAAGGTTTATCTGAATTCCCTGCCTTCTGGTTTTTTGCGGCTGACGGAATAGAGCGTTCCACCTGTTGAATAGGCATTGAGCTTTATCTCATAAACGATCAACTCATCACAGGCCTCAACAGTCCACTCCTCAAGAAGCGTCTCATCTTCGGCACCGATAAGCCTTGTTTCCACAATACGGTATGAGCAGTTAGGTTGATGGGCCTTTTGATGGATATCGATCATTTGAGCGATATCTTTTCTTAAGCCAAAATCGGCTGTTGTTCCTGATGGGACCGACAGAATACGAGCAATCCCGCATCCGGAGATAACAATCGAAATCAAGAAAATGATAAATTTTATAAATGAATGCTGCCTATTCATAACGATAACCATTGTGGATAAGCCATCCTCCTGATTTTTTATAACCGGGATCGTGATGGGTGTAATGGACAACACCGCCTTTAGGATTCCATTCGTATTCGCCGCGCAAATGAACGATGTGCCCAATGTCTAAATCATCAATGCGCGGCGCTAAATCAATATTATGGGAAACAAGAAGCGTTTGTCCGGTTTTGAGCTCGATGATAAAGCGCTGATGACGCGAACCTTCGATATCATCCGGAAGTTTTCGGATCACCTGCCCCTCAATTTCGACAAAAACATTGGATTGACCTTCTTTAAAAAGCTCCGCGACATAGTAATCCTGTGATTGAAATGTTTTGAGAATATCTCTCTGCTGGACAGGTGATAAAGCCATGGGGCCGGATTGACCACAGCCCAAAACAAGAGTCAATCCGGCCCCCATCAGGCTGATGAAGCAGGAAAGCAAGATCGCTTTTTTATAGACAGTATTCTTTTTGTTTTGAGTTTTCACCATCATCATTAGAAGTATTGTAGCTTATGATCATCTTTCTTTTTAGGGTTTTGTTAATAAATTTTATTAAATCAAACAAAAAATCCTTTCCCATAGAATCACATTTTTCTTATAATAGGGTTATGCATCGGATAGATATTTCGTCGAAATCCCGATCAGAAGTAATCGATCTGACTGCCTCAATTAAAACTCTTCTTAAAGAAAATAATTTCGAGTCAGGAATTCTCTGTGTCTATTCTCCTCATACGACGAGCGGTATTACGGTTAATGAAAATGCGGACCCGAATGTAAAAAAAGACATTCTAATGTACTTAAAGAAAACCATCCCTCAGAATTTTGGATTTGACCACGCCGAAGGCAATGCCGATGCCCACATCAAGGGAAGCCTCATGGGATTTTCTCAGACTTTTATCGTCGAAAATGGAACACTGCAGCTGGGAACCTGGCAGGGCGTGTTTTTTATGGAGTTTGACGGGCCAAGAAACCGAGAAGTATGGCTAAAATTCATTCCCGATTAATTCTTCTTTTTCTCTCCCCAGATTCTCTCTAAATATCGATCACGACCGGAACCAAAACGATAAAACTTATAGGGAATCGGAGATTTCTGGTAATAATCCTGGTGATAATCTTCAGCCGGATAAAACGCTCCGGCCGGGGTTATTTCTGTAACAATTTTATTGTCAAAAAGGTCTGAAGCCTCAAGTCTCTTCTTTGATTCCTCGGCCAGTTTTTCTTGCTCATCATTGTGATAGAAAATCGCGGTGCGATACTGGCTGCCGATATCATTGAATTGCCTGTCAACAGTGGTGGGATTGATCTGCCGCCAGAAAACTTGGAGGAGTTCTTCATAGCTAATGTGTCGAGGATTAAAGACAATCTGAACCGCTTCCGCATGGCCGGTTGAGCCTGAGGAGACTTCCTCATAGCTGGGATTCTCTTTTTGGCCGCCGGTGTATCCTACCGTTGCCTGAATAACCCCTGCAAGCTGATCAAAGGATTTTTCCATACACCAAAAACAACCGCCGGCAAAGGTGGCTATTTCTGTTTTTGGATTTTCTGCTTGATCCTGAGCCATGCTAAAACTTCCCGCGATCACAAAAAGTGTAACTATGCCAAGAAGCAGCGTTTTCATTGAGGGAACATTATAGCAGGGCCCCCTGCCAGTGATGCACTGGCAGGGGGCCCCTTCTGACTTCTATCTATTCCTCAACCTTGATCGCATCAACCGGACAACCCTCTGCGGCCTGTTTGCATGTTGCCGCTGTCTCTTGGGGAACATGATCAACATGAGCCACCGCTTTGTCGCCTTCCATTTTAAAAACTTCCGGACATGTCTGGACACATAACTCACAACCTGTGCAGGTTTCCTGATCAACAATGGCTTTCATGATTCATCTCCTTTGTCGTTTGTTCATTAGATTAAAATTCTACTTTGGGAACAGCCTTAGCATCCTCTTCGATTTCAAAATAGACAGCCGGTTCATTGACTCCAGCGGCATTGGCAAAAAACCGACCGAAAAATGTTCGGCGGAATGTATTAAAGGATTGAACCGTCTGATTGTAACGCCTTCTTTCCACCGCAATTCTGTTTTCGGTCCCTTCCAGCTGACTTTGCAGCCTTAAGAAATTCTGATCAGATTTCAATTGCGGATAATTTTCTGCCACAAGCAATAAGCGCGATAAAGCCCCGCCAAGCTCATTGGCCACTTCTACCTTTTGTCCACGGGATTGAGCCGCGCCCCACTGACTACGCAGGCGGGTGACTTCCGTGAAGATTTCTTTTTCCTGAGCCGCAAACCCCTTAACCGTATTGACAAGATTCGGAATCAAATCATTGCGCCTTTGCAGTTGATTCTCCACCTGGGCCCAGGCCGAATCGACCTGTTCGTCTAACGCAATCGCCCGGTCATATCCTGCCCGAAACCACCCAAAGGCCATCAGGACAACCAGAACAATGACCACTAAAGCTATGATTACTCCACGCATCTTTAAAACTCCTTTCTGTTAAATCACCTACCAGCTTCCGGAAGATCCGCCGCCTCCGCTTAATCCTCCGCCAAAGCCCCCAAATCCACCACCACCTAAGCCGCCGCCAAAACCGCCGCTTGAGCTGCCGTACCAGTGGCTCCGCCGGCCGAGCATGCCGAAAAATAACCACCCTAGCAAACCAAAACGAGACCCGATAATAAAGAGAAAAAACAACAGAGATAAAAGAAAGCGAAATAGTCTAAACAGAGGATGAATCTGCCGTCTCATTCTTTGAGCAACCTGCTGCTCCTGCCCGGTCACCTCCACATCGTACTCTTTAGCCGTCAGACTCACAATCGCCGTAGCTCCGGATAATATCCCTTGAGAAAATCGATTCGCGCGAAATTCAGGAAGAATGAGGGACTGGACAATTTCATGACACATCGCATCCGGAAGAGCCCCTTCCAATCCGTAACCGGTTTCTATCCGGACATTACGGTCTTTAACCGCCACCAGCAAAAGCACGCCGTTATCTTTTCCTTTTTGACCAATCCCCCATTTTTCAAATAATCGAACCGCATATTGCTCGATAGTCTGTGGCTGAGTGGAATCAACCGTCACTACAGCCAACTGCGCTGTTGTTTTTCTTTCAAGATCACCCGCATAACGGGAAATATTGCGCTCCGTCTGCTGATCAATAATATTGGCAAAATCATTAACATATCCCCGATAGGAAGGATAATTCTGGGCCAAAGCGAGACCACTGAAGGCCGATAAAGCAAACAGGCATAAAGCCAGTATGGTTTTTTTTCTTTTTCGTTTAAGTCGATTGATGATCATAGCTGATCCACGGCAATAGCCAGGCTTTTTAATTGTTCAATGTATTTCTCGAGGAAAATCTGCACATCTTGACCCGCAATCTTCTCGTCATTAGCCGTATCTTTTAAAATAGGAATAAAAACGTCTTCATTGAGTTGAAATTCTCCGCAGAGTTGACGCACGATTTCTTCCTGATCAACGGGCGGCTGTCTGCCTTTTAAGCGGATACAATTTCGAAATATCCCCAATAAAGCGGCAAAAGATTCCTTGAGCAAGGCTTCAATCCCTGTCTTGCTTAAACCTATTTCCAAATATGCCTGCCGGATACGGATCAGTTTTCCCTTAATCTGCTGTTCGCAAAACAAGCGCAAATGCTGGTCCTGAACCTCGATATCGCTTAAAGCATCTTCCCCGTAAATACATACATGGTCTTCCTTCATGTCAAAAAATTCCACCGGAAAAACATCCAGGCTGCCTTCTAAATAAGGCTTGGTAATAAAAAGGGGAGCCACAATTTTCTTCTTTAATCCTTTTTGGATAATCTTTAACGACTTCTTCATATGAGAAAAGTCAAAATCATTAAAGATAATGACCGACTGGATGGGCGTCTTTTTACTTTGATAATTTGATCCGGCAGCCGGCCCATAGATACAGACACAGATAATATCTTCTTTCAAAATTTCAAGCAACTCCTGAAGATAAGGCTCATAGACTCTTCGAACATCCTCAGGTATTTTTTCCAAATTCTTTAATGGGTGCATGGAAATCCTCGCTTCTTTTTGGTTATCTTCATTGGAAAGGAATCAAGAGCCGATATCCTTCTTGATCCGACGACCTTTTTCATCATAAACAATCCACGATTTCAAATTTCCTTGACGATCATAAAATTTTTTATACGGCTGGGGGGTTTTTTTTGTAATGTCCCATTCGAATTTCAGGCTGCCGTCATCATAATAACGTTTCCCCCGACCTGTTTCAATTTCTCCCTTGACCAGGCGGGCATCTTCGAAATTCGCTTCATAACGCAGAAACCCATGGGGGTCATATTCTTTAATGCTCCACAGATCGCCCAGTTCATAAACCGCTTCGCATTTAATCTGCCCCCCTTCATAATAGGTCTTAGCTGGACCGTGCCGGCGATTGTACTTGTAAGTAGCCACGCCTCGTAAGCGATCTTTTTTATCGATAAATTTAACCTGACCGTCAGGGATAGATCCGCTGCGCTCGATCTCGCGATCATTTTCTATTCGATGACGCGCAATCACATTATCTTGATAATAGAAGACGCTTTCTTTTAATCTGTCTTCGATCAACTCGCGGTCTACCCTAATGACCTGAGCAGTTTGCATATTATCCTCATTGGATAACTCTTCTTTCTGCCAAAATGACCAGAAGCGAGCGGCAGGCACAAATCTGCGTTCTAAGGTAGTTTCTGTTTTAAGCGCAAGTCGATCAATCTTGTGTTTTAAATCAATCAGAAAAAGAATAATGGCAACAAAAAATATCGTTAAAATTAAGAAAATAACCCGATGAATTTTTATTTTTGCCCTCAACATTGGTATTAGTCTATCATTTATCTCATCACAATTAAAGCGGATTCTGGATTTTGGTGATGTACACTAAGTTGTGTAAATTGCTTTAAAAAACAACAAAAAGGGC
>CAYZIY010000007.1:0-96859 GCA_964478715.1 uncultured Planctomycetales bacterium | reverse complement strand
TAATTGGAAGGATAAACCCTTAGATCAATTTACACAATTTATTTGACATTACCTGGCGAATTTGGACTTGCCAAGAATATGACTAGATGCTATATTAAAAAACTGATTTTGATGCTTGATAAATAAATTATTGTTCCCCGAGCCCCGCCAAAGGCGGGGCTCGGGGTAAAGGGGCCATAGCTCAGCTGGGAGAGCGCTTGCATGGCATGCAAGAGGTCGCGAGTTCGATCCTCGCTGGCTCCATTTACCTTTTTGCCGAAGTGGCGAAATGGCATACGCGATGGTCTCAAAAACCATTGAGGGCAACCTCGTGTGGGTTCAACTCCCACCTTCGGCATTTGATCTAGGGACAGGCAAAAACCGATAAGCCCAACTCCGTGAAGGTTCGAGTCCAAGCTCCATCATTAATATGCTGCCGCAGGATAAACGACTCTCTCCCGAGACATGAAAGATCTCTTATGCCGCCAATCTCTCAAACTATCTTTTCTTCTTACGCAAAAACTATTGACGAAAAATTATTGACTTCAAATTTGTGCGATGATAATATCTAAATAAAACAAGACTTTGTGGAAGGAGGTGAATTATGAAAAAAATCGTTTTAGTACTGTTTGCGGCAGCTCTTTTGATCAATGGCGCTTCATTCGTTTATGCAGCCGACAATCCAGCCGATAAGCTGGGTCGAGGGTTTGTCAACATTCTCACGGCACCGATCGAAATCCCTAAGCAGATCGACGTGGAATGGAAGCAACATGCCCAGGAAAAAAAGAATGTGGGCATTGGCATTACCGCCGGTTTCATTAAGGGTCTGGCCTACACGGTAGCCCGTTTGGGTTCCGGTGTCTGGGATATCGCATCCTTCCCGTTTAAAGTACCGGAAAATTACGAACCGGTCATGAAGCCCGAATTTGTTTTAGAGAAATAAGGTATCTTCTTCTTTATAAAAAAAGACCAATTGCAAAATTGGTCTTTTTTTATTATCTTCAAAAATACCTTAAGAACCCTATTTCTTTAAACGCAACTGACCGCAGGCCGCCCCGATGTCTTTTCCGCGCGGCAAACGAACCGTTGATGAGATGCCCGCCTTCTTCAGTTCCGCTTGAAAAACCAGCATTTCCAGCTTAGTCGGTGGCTGATGCCCGAGATCCGAAACCGCATTATAAGGAATCAGATTCATCTGACGGATGATTCCCTTTAAAAGACTTTTCAATTCGATAACACTTTTCAGAGTACAGGTTAAATCTTTAATCAGAAGATATTCAAAAGTAATTTGCCTTTTGGTCTTGCTGGTATATTCTCGACAAGCACGCATCAGCTCTTTAAGCGGATAGCGTTTGTTGACCGGCATCAAGGCGCTACGGACCCGGTCGTTGGCGCCGTGCAAAGAAACGGATAATTCGACCTGTTTGGGAAAATCGGCCAACTTTCTGATTCCTTCAATCAAACCACAAGTCGAGACCGTAATCCGTCGGGCTCCGATATGAAAAGAACTGGGATCATTGATGATCTCAATGCTCTTAAGAACTGCGCCCAGATTATCTAAAGGCTCCCCGATCCCCATAAAAACAATATGGGTTATTTTATGGGAAGATATTTGTTTTTCGACAAGACGAATCTGGTCGATGATCTCCCCGCAGGAAAGATCGCGAACAAATCCAGAAAGACCGCTAGCGCAAAACTGGCATGAGAATTTACATCCCGCCTGGGTAGAAAGACAAATCGTCCGCCTGTCTTTGGCGGAAATCAGGGCGCTTTCAATACTTTGGCTATCCCGGCATTGAAAGAGATATTTTCTGGTTCCATCCCGAGATTGCCTTTTCTTAGTGATCTGCAATTCTCCAATTGAAAAACGATCCGCCAGGCTTTGACGCAAACAAAGAGAAAGGTTCGACATCTGATCAAAGGTCTCCGCCTGTTTACGATAAATCCAACCAAAAATCTGCCTGGCACGAAACGGTTTCTCTTTAATCGAATGCAGAAAATCACTGACTTCCTTAAGAGAATAATTCAAAATATTATCTTGGGAAGGCACGATTAAAATTCTTTGATTTCGATGCTGTTAGACTCAGGATCCCGCACAAAATAGGTAGTGCCATGCGGTTTTTTGATCCGGATAACCCGGATTTTCTTTTTTTCTAACGAGCGGCAGAAAGCCGCCTTATGATCAACCACTAAAGCAAAATGATGATAACCACTGGCTTGAACCGGCGGTTTTCTCATTCGAACATCCTGAAAATAAAACAACTCAACCAGAAATTCATCGAGAAACAAAGACTGAACGCGGCATGAAGAATTAATGCCGAAGATTTTCTTCATCATTGTTTTATCCGCTACAAAGTCCTGCTTAAGTTTAAAACCAAATCTATGGCGATAAAAGGTGCTCATTTTCTTTAAATCACGCACAATGAGACCGATATGATGACAACGACGGAATCGGGGAATAGAAGTTTTTCGATTTATACCAGGCATCAAAGACAAGAAAAAACAGGTTAGGCCGGCATGGTGAATTCGCCAATACAGCGAAATCTTTCATAACGACGATTGAGAAGATCCTCAACTGATAAACCTGACAATTCTTTAATGGTTTTCAGGAGGACCTTTTTAAGATCTTCAGCGACTTTCTCTGGATTACGATGCGCGCCGCCGGGTGGTTCGGGAATAATCCCATCGATAATTTTAAATCTGTTAAGATCCTCAGCGGTTAATTTTAAAGCTTCGGCCGCCTGCGGAGCCTTGAGACTATTGCGCCAAAGGATAGAAGCGCAGCCTTCGGGAGAAATCACCGAATAATAGGCATTTTGCAAAATAAAAACTTTATCCGCCACACCGACACCTAAAGCTCCTCCGCTTCCGCCTTCACCGATGACGGTAGCAATAATCGGAACTTTGATTGCGGACATCTCTCTTAAATTAAAAGCAATGGCCTGAGCCTGGCCGCGTTCCTCGGCACCAATACCCGGATAAGCTCCGGGGGTATCGATAAAAATAACAACGGGAATCTGGAATTTCTCGGCCAGCTGCATCAGCCGGAGAGCTTTGCGGTATCCTTCCGGATGAGCGCAACCGAAATTACGCTGCACGTTTTCTTTGGTGTCGCGTCCTTTTTGGTGCCCCAAAACAACAACCTTAAAATCCTGTATTTGGGCCAAACCGCCGATCAAAGCCAAATCGTCGGCAAAAAGCCTATCCCCGTGCAATTCGGTAAAGTTGCTGGCGATCATGTGGATATAATCGAACGTATAGGCTCTCTGGGGATGGCGGGCAATCTGTACTCTCTGCCAAGGTGTCAAATTGTCGTAAATCTCACTTTTCATTTTGGCCAGTTTTTGCTCCAATTTTTTAATTTCCGGAGACAAATTGATTTTTTTATCCGTACCGAAATTTTTCAGCTCGTTGATTTTATTTTCCAGCTCGAGTATCGGTTTCTCGAAATCTAAACCGTTCATTTGTATTATCCGAATTTTAGATTGGTTTAATCGACAACGACCACTTCCGCGCCTACAGACAACAGATCATAGAGTTCTTCGACTTCCTCGTTGCGCATGCGCACGCAACCGGCGGTCGCCTGCTGTCCGAGAGACTCCGGCTCAGTGGTCCCGTGAATACCGTAACCCGGAATATCAAAACCAAGCCAGCGGGTCCCGAGGATATTTTTGGGGCTTTCCGGAGGAATAATAGCTCCGCTTTTGAACCATACCGGATTGACCAGTTTATTGACAATTTTGAAAGTACCAACGGGCGTGCAGTTGTCCTTACCGGTAGAAACCGTATAGACCTTAATCACTTCATCGCCGGATTTCAGCATCAAGATATTCTGCGATTTATCAACGAACACATTGAAAGTTCCCTGCCAGATTCTCAAGCGTTGACCGATGCGGATAATATTACTCTTAAGGTTATTGGTTTTTTTAATTAGCTCGATCGTCGTATTGTATTTCTGGGCGATTTTTCCCAGCGAATCTCCTTTTTCAACTTCATGGATCACCGTTTGCGGCGTCTCCAGCCCGGAATAGATAATGCGCATATTGATATCTTCCAGATTCTCCTGCACAGTGCTGATATCCCTGTAATCCGGATGTTCGACAATAATTCTCTGGTAAAGATCTTTGGCTTTCAAAAGATTATTCTTTTTCTCTAAAGCCTGAGCGCTTTCAAAAATCTCTTGTACATTGAAAGCCGAAGGATCTGCCTGGACCTCAACATCTTTAGGACTTTTACGAAACAAAAAAACCGCTGCCAGCAAAACGATCATGATAACGGCAATAACGGCTATAACTTTTTTCTCCATTTCCTAAAACCTCCCTATCCGTTGACTAACGGATACATCGATAAAGCGATCAGAAATCCGATCACAGACCCAGCCACAACCTGAACCGGAGTATGTCCGATTAACTCAAGCAGTCTATCGGGCATAACTTCTCCCCCCTTCCAAACATCATCCATAATACGGTTTAGAATCGAGGCCTGCTCTCCGGTGGCCCGCCGCACACCCTGGGCATCAAACATGGTAACTATGGCAAAAACAGCGGCCAAGGCAAACAAAGGGGATTCAAATCCAAGTTTCAAACCACAGCTTGTGGCCAGAGCCGTCGCGCCGGCCGCGTGGCTTGAAGGCATACCGCCGGTCCCGATAAACCATCGGAAATCAAAACGCTTCTGCACAACGACACCGATCATCACTTTAATCAACTGGGCAATAATCCAAGCTGAAAAGGTTATGACAAGAATGTCGTTACAGGTTAATTCTCTCAAGGCTTCGTTAAAGCCGACGGTTTGCATATTGACAATAAACTTGACGAAATAAAGGGTTTATGTTATTTTTATTATAAAGATCGACCCCAAAAAAAGCAAGATCTTTTCTCCTTACTGTTTTCCGCAATTTCGTCTCCGCACAACACTGATGTTTGCAAAAATACAAAGTTACGGAGTCTGTGGACTGGCGGCTCATCCGGTGACTATCGAAGTTGATATCAATCCCGGTCTGCCCGCAATCACCATTGTGGGGCTGCCGGATAGCGCTGTCAAAGAAAGCAAAGAACGAGTCCGCTCGGCCATTAAAAACAGTCATTTCCAATTTCCGGCGCAACGCATCACGATCAATCTTTCTCCAGCGGATTTAAAAAAAGAAGGACCATCCTTTGACCTGCCCATGGCTCTGGGCATCCTGGCGGCATCTCAACAGATCGCTCTTCCCATTGAAAAAAAATTTATTACCCTGGGAGAACTGTCTTTAGACGGCCGCCTCAAAGGAATTAAGAATATTCTCTCGGTAGCAACGGCTCTATCCAAAAATTTCTGCGACGGAATTCTTATCCCTCAAGTCAATGCCCGCGAAGCGGCTCTTTCCCAATCGGTCCATGTTTATCCTTTTAAAAACCTGGATGAGGTTATCTGCTTTCTCCACAATCCTTTGTGCGCAACCGCCTTTTCAGCAGACCCGGATAAAATCTTTCACACCGCTCAACATTACGATGTCGATTATCAAGATGTCAAAGGCCAAACACATGCCAAAAGGGGTCTGGAAATCGCTGCCGCTGGCGGCCACAACACCCTGATGATTGGACCGCCGGGAAGCGGGAAAACCATGCTCGCCAAGCGTTTGCCAACAATCCTTCCGGATATTACCCTAGAGGAAGCCCTGGAAACCACCCGTATTCATTCCGCCTGCGGATTGACCATGGCCTGCGATGGTTTGATCTCCCGGCGTCCTTTCCGTTCACCGCATCATACCAGCTCGGATGTGGCACTAGTCGGCGGCGGATCGGATCCTCGCCCCGGAGAAGTCAGTCTGGCTCATCATGGTATTCTGTTTCTGGATGAGCTGCCCGAATTCAATCGCAATGTCCTTGAATCTCTGCGTCAGCCGCTGGAAGACCGTTCGGTTACAATTTCCCGGGCCAGTAAGTCGATCAATTTCCCCTCGTCTTTTATGCTAGTGGCCAGCATGAACCCCTGCCCGTGCGGATTTTTCGGTGACCGCGGCCGGAGCTGCTCCTGCACTCCACAGCGAATCCATAAATATCTTTCCAAAATCTCCGGTCCTCTTCTAGATCGAATCGATATTCATCTGGAAGTCCCGGCCATTCGCTATCGCGATCTGCTCACAGAAAGACAAGAAGAGTCTTCCTGTAAAATCAAACAACGCACCACCCGGTGCCGCGATATTCAGAAAGAAAGGTTTCGCTCTTCTCGCATCTATTGCAATGCCCAGATGAGCCATAAGCAGATCAAATTGTTTTGTCATCTCTCTGATGATTGCCGGATTTTACTTCAGCAGGCAATGGAGCAACTGGGATTATCGGCCCGTGCGCATGATAAGGTTTTGCGTATCGCGCGAACCATCTCCGATCTAGACGGACAATCGGAAATCCTTCCTCATCATCTTGCGGAGGCCATTCAATTGCGGTCGCTTGATCGGTCGTTATGGGTATGAATAAATCTTCATTATTCTAATAACATAAATATCGTATTAAAACCACATGATTGCCGCCATAGGATTATTTATTCATCGCCTGGGATGTATTTTATGCAGATGCTCATCCTTTCTCTTCCAGCGCTTCGCAGATGGCACTCTTTAGCGATTTAAGATCCGGTGTTTTAAAGGCATACCCGTCAGCCCCGGCAGCCCGCGCCGCTTCAGGATCAATCGCATTAATTTTCCCCGTATGGATGATAATCTTGAGACTTTGGCCGGCCAGCTCCCGAATCTGACGGCATGTTTCAAGCCCGTCCATCCCCGGCATAACCGTATCGACGATCACCAGGTCAAACATTTGATTTTGGCATTCCTCGATACCGTCTTCTCCGTTTTCAGCCAGTACAATATCCTGAAAATCCATGTCTTTCAACAGGGACCTGATAAGATCCCGGTCACCGGAATCGTCGTCAACGATCAGGGCTTTGCGGCTCATGACAGCCTCCTTTTGGGCAACAAAATATTCTTGGTAAATATGCGGTTTTCCATATTGAAAGTCCGTTTAACCGATGTTATACTATGCTCAAAAAATGAGGTTAGCGATGACCGCTGAGCAGATGAATAATCAATCACAGGAATCCAATCAGCAGGATTCAAAGGATAAAGAAATCCAACAAACTCAACCCCCAAAAAAACGGGTTGAGCAGTTTAATCTTGATGAGTATAAAGCCTTTAAGGAAAAAGAAGCCAAAAAATTCAAAGGAATCAAAATCTCCAAGCCTGTCCAAATGATTCTGTTGATCCCTTTTTTCATCATTTTTCTTGTTGTTCTTTTCTACGTTCCCTACCTAGCTTTTCAAATGTTTTTTGCTCAATAAATAAGGAAAAGCGCGGCATGCCGCGCTCCAGACCATTTCTCATTATTTTTCTACAGTCATCATCACGTTTATCTATCGTGGATTTTTAATAAGTTGTTCCAAATCTCTGGCCAAATCATCACGTCCCATCACACGCAGCTTAATAACCTGACGTGACGCATTGAGCATATCATTATTGCTGTAATAGCTGATCCCCAGATTCCACCGCAGAAGAGAATCATCCGGATAAACCTCAACCAGCTCTTTATAAAGCATAATGGCCTTGTCGTATTTTCCCTGATTATAAGCCACATCCGCGGCCCACTGTTTGACTGTCCGTTTGATCTTCGTGCAGCCTGTCAACAATACAATCCCGGCCAGAAAACAGACGACCAGAGGTCTCCCGCGCCTCAATAGATTCATATTTTTATTGTAAAGACTCCGACCATCAAACGCAATAGTTCTTGAGCTTATCTCAAAAAATCATCCCATATTGATATTCTGAAACTTGACATTATCTTGCCCTGAAAAACAATTTAAAAAGAGATTTAAAAAGAGATGAAAAACATTGGGCAAGAAAGATATTTTGCGTTAAAATGTCAAGAGAATAAAATGGAGAATCTAATGAATGACCATACCAATGAAGAGCGCCGCAAAGAACAGCGCGTGAAAAAAGATTTCAGCATGATCTGCAAAGCCTACCGTAAAACAGATATCGAAAGCGACCTCTCCCGTATAACCGACTTGAGCCTCAAGGGGCTCTCCTTTATCTCAGACGGAAAACTCGATGACAATGTGATTCTGCAGATTATCTTCCGTGTGCCTCCGGATTTTAAGGAAAAAATCGAACTATTTGCCAAAATCGTTAATTGCTCGGAAACAGACAGTAATAAATTCCGCATCAGCGTAACCTTCATTGATATGAATCCAAACATCCAAAATCTTCTTAACCGTGTTATCGAACAATCAAAAATCTGATCACCGACTGATCTGCTGCCTCATTCCATGATCGCTGATATTGTCATTTTCCTTTTTTTGGCTTTTTACGGACTGATGGGTCTCTCCAGAGGGTTCTTGCGCTCACTGATTGGACCTTTCGCCCTTATCAGCTCGGCGATCTTCGCGCTGATTTATTATTTTATCACTTATCATATTCTCAAAACCCTGCTGATTATTTTCATGGGACCGATTCTGGTTTCCCTAGTTCTCTCAGGCCTGCTTTCTCTCTGGCATAAAAAAGTCAATAACAGCAGGCCCCTGGGGGCCCTGAGTTGTTTCCTGGGAGCTCTTATCAATCTCATCTGGGGCTGTTATCTGGCGATCTTTGTGATTCTTTTTTTCGCCATGGCCCCGCTTGAGAAAACACCGTTTCACGGACTAAAATCAGAAGTGTTGGAATCAAAAAGTTATCAACTGATTGGCAAGTGGATTCACCAGGGTATCCCGGCGATGGAAGAGATGGAGGACATGGCGCAGATTGCCCAGGACCCGGAAAAGCTCAGAAACATCCAGTCCACGCCGCGTTTCCAAAAAGTCTACCAAAATCCCGACTTTCAAGAGTTGATCAATGACCCGCAAACCCAGCAACAGCTGGAAGAAAAAAATATTCCCGCCCTTTTGTCTAATCCTAAAATCCGCGAAGTCCTCAAAAATAAATCCTTGATGAAAGATCTGATCCAGTTAAAAGACGAAATTTAGTTCTTAGCTAGATTTTTTCAATTTTATTTAATTTTTTTTCATCATTTGTATTTATAAGAAAACGCTATCTCGAAATCTTCCCGATCCTCTTTTTTTTGCATTTACCCTGTTATACTTTAATCAATCTTTAGCTTTAGCTGCTTAAAACAACTCGATTAAAATGGAAATTTAATCGATTAAACATAGATTAAAAAATAGGAGGGAAAAATGAAGAAACTTATTTTAGCATTGCTAATATCGGTCATTTTGGGGATCTATTCTCCAGGAGTTGTCAGAAGCCTCACAGAATCAACTATCCGGGTTCGAAACAGTGTTTCGCAGGATTTTCTCGCGAATGCATTCGTGATGCTGTTTACCAATACATCCCAACCTGTGTATTATGACTACACAGATGGTTCGGGCAGCATTTATATTGATGAATTGTTTGAACTTTTCCAAACAAATTCATTGTATATGACTTACGATATTTCAAAACCCGGGTATATCAATGAAGTAGGCGCTAAAGACTTTCACTACGGAGACACGACTATTCTTGAGGTTACACCTGAAGTGTACTGCGGAGATGACGTTTGTACACCCTATGAAGAGGATATTCTAAGCTGTCCTGAAGACTGTAGCGTGTGCGGCGATGATCGATGTTCAATCCCTGTGGAAAACCACATCAATTGTCCTTTGGACTGTGAAGAAGAATATTATCCCTGCCGGTGTCTTCCCGGGAAACCCTGTGACTGTCCGTATATAATTCAGGAAGCAAATGATCTTCCTGTCTTAAGATAAGCGACATTGGCAAAGGAAAAATGAAGAAATTCATACGGCCCAATCACTAAAGCGATTGGGCCGCTTTTTATTTCCCCACGCAAAAATGGGAAAAGATGCGATCAAGAAGATCTTCCTCAACCGCCCGGCCGGTGATGCGGTCCAGATGATGGATGGATTCTTTGACCCCTTCGGAAATGACTTCCCAAATCAGTCCGGCCTGAAATTCTCTCTCGACAGTCTTTAAAGACTTCAGGCAGTCACTCAGGGTATTGATCTGGCGGGTATTAGTTAGAAGGATATCCTGCTGACCTATGACCTGCCCGCCTAAGGCATTTTGACAAATCATATTTTCAAGCTGATCTATATTCCTATTTTTAAGAGCGGAGATGGTCACCACTTGTTTGCCGGGAATCTTTTTGGAAATAGCGGATGAATCTATTTTCATCTTCAGATCACACTTATTGATCACCACCATCACATTACGGGAGCTTAATTCTTTGATAAAATCCCGGTCATAGCAGGACAAATTGCGGCTGCCGTCAAGAACCAGTAAAATCAACTCCGCCTTTTTGATGCTTAAGCGGCTTCGCCCAACAGCTTCTTTTTCGATTCTGCCGCGGGGTTTGAGAATCCCGGCGGTATCAATGAATTGAAAAGGAATGCCGTTAATCGAAGCGGTTTCCTCGATGGTGTCCCGAGTAGTTCCGGCCACCTTTGTGACGATGGCCCGCGGATCTTTCAGTAGAGCATTTAGCAATGAAGACTTGCCGACATTTGTCTTTCCGCAAATCACCACCTTGATACCTTCTTTAAGAATGCGTCCCTGTTCACTGGTTAAGAGCCATCGTTCAATTTGCTTGATTTCTTTTTGAATATTGTCGTGCAACAGCTTTTGGCCCCGGATATCCAAATCCTCCTCCGGAAAATTAAGCGCCGCCTCGATCTCACTGTAAACATCGACCAGAGATTCACGCATACTCTCAATTTTTCGGGTCAGCTCTCCTTTGAGTTGCTGAACGCTGATTTGTAAAGAAGTTTCTGTCTTGGCCCGGATAATATCGGCAATAGCCTCGGCCTGGGTCAGATCAAGTCGACCGTTTAAAAAAGCGCGCCTGGTAAATTCTCCCGGCTCGGCCAGGCGCGCCCCCTGATAAATCACCTCATGCAAAATACTTCTTAAAGGCACCATGCCCCCGTGAGAACTGATCTCCACCACATCTTCTTTGGTAAAGCTTCTGGGCGCGCGCATAACGGTAACAAGCGCTTCATCAATAAGATCATTTTTACCTTTTGCTTTTTTCTTTTTGCTTTTTCTGATGATCCATCCGTATGACGCGGTATAATTTTTCATCTCCCGGATTTTCTTACCCGAAACGCTTTTAAATATCTTTTGCGCAATTGCCAAAGCCTTTTTCCCACTGAGTCGAATCACCCCAATTCCGCCCTGACCGATCGGCGTGGAAATGGCTGCAATAGTATCGTCTAGATCATACATCTGCATAATTTCTCCTTGGCCTCGGCCACCAAAAACAGTGATCCGGTCACAACAATAACAGCCTTTGAGTCATGCTCAGCCAGAGCCTGCTCAAGCGCTTCTCCGATCCCGGGAGAGAATATCACTTTGCCAGTATCGACATCAATCGGACTCCCTTGCTGCGTCCACGGATAGGCTCGGGGATGATTCGAAGTAGTGAGGATAATGAGGCTGGCCATTTCCTTGATTTCTTTCAGCATTCCTTCGATATTTTTATCTCTGGAAAAACCCGCCACCACAATAATCAGCCGGTCTTTAAAAATTTCCTGAACATTTTCCCGCAGAGCCTGCATCGATTCGGCGGTATGTGCGCAATCAAAAACAACGGTTTTTTTACATTGACGTATTTCGAAACGTCCCGGCCATTGGGTCTTTTCAATCCCCGAGCGAATATCAGAAACAGAAATGCTTAATCCTTGTCTTTTCAATGATTCGATGACGCCCACGGCGGTTGCGATATTGAGAGCCTGAAATCTGCCGACAAAACGACTTTCGACTTCAAAAGAACCTAAGGCATCACCCGAAATGACGCATTTCATTTTCTCTTCATTCATTTGACGCACTTCAAAGCGAACATCTTTACCCACAAAAATCGAAGCACAGCCGATCTTTTTGATTCGCTTTTTGATCACATCCATCGCTTCCTGATGCTGAAGCGCAATGACAGCGATTTGCGCGCCATCCTTAATGATCGCCGCCTTTTCCCAGGCGATAGCCTCTAAAGTGGAACCCAACTGTCTGGTATGCTCCAGACCGATAGATGTTAAAACACCAACCTGCGAGTTTACCGTATTGGTGGCATCCAGCCGTCCGCCGATACCCGCCTCGATCACAGCATAATCAACTCCCTTGTCTAAAAAGAAGCAAAAAGCCAGAGCCGTAAGAACTTCAAAATAACTCAAGCGCCGGCCTTGATCCGTATTTCGAAAGGCATCGATCACTGGCTTCTTTCGGCGGCAAAGATCACAAAATTCCTCTTCGCTGATCATTCCCGGAAACATTTCGTCACAATTGTTTCCAGGTTCCATGACCCGAATCCGCTCTCTAAAATCAAATAAATGCGGAGAACTATAAAGTCCGCAGCGCAAACCGGCGCTGCTTAAGATATTGCAGACAAAGACAGCCGTCGATCCTTTTCCTTTGGTTCCGGCAATATGAATGGAGCGAAAACTATTTTGGGGATTCTCAAGCGCCTGAAGTAAAACCTGCATGCGCTTGAGCTTAAAAAAAACCGGATCTTTAGGTATTCCGGATTTTTCGTAATTAATGAAGGAATCGAGATAAACTCGTGCACCGAAGAAATCCATTGCAAATATTAATGACGGAAATGGCGAATGCCGGTTGTCACCATGGCGATTTTGGCTTTATCGGCAGCCTGAATAACTTCCTGATCAGCGATTGAGCCGCCGGGCTGAATGATCGCTTTAACTCCGGCCTTGGCCGCCAGATGGATATTATCGGCTTTCGGGAAAAATGCATCGGAAGCCAGGCAGGCACCTTTGGCTTTTTTTCCTGCTTTTTTAATCGCCAGATCAACGGCTTCAACCCGAGAAGTCTGTCCGCAGCCAATGCCGACGGTCTTTCTGCCTTTCACCAAAACAATCGCATTAGAGCGCACATGCTTGACGACTGTCCATCCGAAAAGCAGTGCGTCTATCTGAGCTGATGTCGGCTTGATTTTTGTAACGCACTTGACTTCCTTCTTGCTGATCTCCCGGCGGTCCTGGTCCTGAGCCAAAAAGCCGCCTTGAAGACCTTTAAGATCATGCTGTTTGTAACGGTATTTATCCAGAGAAACTTCAATCAACCGCAGATTCTTTTTTGTTCTCAAGGTTTTAAGCGCCTGCCGGTTAAAAGAAGGAGCCAGCACACATTCCATAAAACCGCTTTTGATTATTTCTTTGGCGCAAGGACCGTCAATCTTTCTATTAAATCCGATAATCCCGCCAAAAGCCGAGAGCCGGTCGCATTGTAAGGCCAGGCGGAAAGCTTTGGTGGCCGTTTTCTCAAGGGCTACTCCCGTCGGATTATTATGTTTAACAATGACAGCTGCGGGTTCCTTAAAATCACACACCACCTTGGCCGCTGCCTCCAGATCGAGATAATTATTAAAAGATAGCTCTTTCCCGTGCAATTGTCTGATAGCCGCCATACCGCTTGCCTGAGAGCCATATTGATAAAAAGCGGCCTGTTGATGCGGATTTTCTCCGTAACGCAGATCCCGCACTTTCTGCAAACGCACGGATAATTCCTTTGGGAATTGGGTGATCTCTCCTGTACGCAATCGTTCATTGAGATAATGATAAATCGCGCTGTCATAGCGAGCCGAACGATCGAATGCCTCTAAAGCTAAACCCATCAAAACAGTATCGGCGAGGATACCGCTGTTGGTATCCAGTTCTTTGAGGATATCATGATAACGCGCCGGATTGCAGATCACCGCTACGCTCCTGTAGTTTTTCGCGGCCGAGCGGATCATGGAAGGACCCCCGATATCAATATGATCGATCACCTCCGCGAGCAATACATTCGGTTTGCGGATAATTTGCTCAAAGGGATAAAGATTGACAACCACCATATCGATCAAACCGATCTGATGTTGACTGACCTCCTGCATATGCTGGGGATTATCGCGTAAAGCTAAAAGGCCGGCGTGAATCACCGGATGAAGTGTCTTGACTCTGCCGTCAAGCATCTCAGGGAAGCCGGTGTAGGTATCAACCTCCCCTACCGGAATCCCGGCCTTTTTTAACTGTTTAGCCGTTCCTCCCGTCGATATGATCTCGATACCTGAGCGATAAAGTCCTTTGGCAAAAGGAATGAGCCCGGTTTTATCGGAAACACTGATAAGCGCACGCTTGACTTTAATCATGGAATTTGGATTTCGCTCGAATCAGGAAAGATATATTTACTGAACACCGTCGATGATAGCCTTGGTAAAGCGAATCAGATCACTGGGTTTTCGGGCCGTAATTAAATTTCCGTCGACAACGGTTTCTTCATCCACATAGCTTGCTCCGGCAGCGATCAAATCGTCTTTGATCGCGTAAAAACAGGTAGCTTTTTTACCGCGGACAATATCAGCCGAAACCAAAAGCCACCCGCCATGACAGATCGCAGCGACAATTTTCTTCTGCTTCTCGATCTCCTTGATAAAAGATACTATCTGCGGATACCGCCTGAGAATATCGGGCGCATACCCGCCGGGAATCACCACCGCAGCAAAGGTCTGGGGATCAACATCATCGATCGCACAATCAACCCTAACGGGATAACCTTCCTTGCTGGCATATTGGTCCTTGGTACCGGTACCGACCAAAATAACATCGTATCCTTCTTCTTTAAGCCGAAAAAGAGGATACCAGACTTCCAAAACCTGATAAAGGTCTTCAATCAAAATAGCGATTTTTTTCGGATTTTGTTCCATAAAGACAAATCGTTACGATCAGCGTTTTTTCTTTCCGCGGCGTCTCTTTTTTTCTGACGGTTTAGAATAATATCGCCGTTCTTTGATTTCCATGAGAAATCCTTCTTTTTGGCACTGCTTTTTGAAGATCCTCATGGCCTTCTCGAAGCCGGCTTTATCTCTGACTTTGATTTCTACCATATTAAGTTATTCACCTACTTTCCTGAATATTTTCACTTGGTAAAGGATGCCCCTATTATACAAAAGACATCTGATTTGTAAAGAAAGATATCCTTAAGAAGATATCCTTAAGATGTTCTTAAGATTAACTGGCTCGGGAAAGAAAAACCTATTGATCGGGATCATAATGGGTGTATTGTTCGCCGGCAAAATTCTTAAGGACAACGGTCTTTTCCGTCTTGGAAACAACATAATCGGGTCCAACCGGAATTTTTCCGCCCCCGCCGGGACTGTCGACCACAAAGGTAGGCACCGCATAACCGCTGGTGTGCCCCCTGAGCTTATCGATGATATTGATTCCACTGATAAGAGGCGTGCGGAAATGCGCCGATCCGTAAATAGGATCGCATTGATAAATATAATAGGGTCTGACGCGAATCTTGAGAAGCTCCTGCATGAGTTTCTTTATTATATAAGGCTTGTCGTTGATGCCCTTAAGCAAAACGGTCTGGCTCCCTAAAGGCATCCCGCTCTCGGCCAGCAAATCACAGGCAAACCGTACCCGCTTGGTGATTTCCTTAGGATGCGTAAAATGAATACTGATCCAAAGAGGACTGTATTTTTTAAAGATCCGGATAAGATCGTCTGTGATTCTCTGCGGCAATGTTACGGGAACCCGCGTGCCCAGGCGCACAAATTCCACATGTGGAATGGCCTTGACCTGAGCGATAATATCTTCGAGGATTTCATCGCCGAGAATCAAGGGATCACCGCCGGAAATCAAAACATCGCGGATTTTTTTATTCGTCCGGATATAATCAAAAGCGGCCTGATAAGTGGAGGATCGGAGTTTCTTCTTTCCGTCTCCCACTAAACGCGAACGGGTACAATAACGGCAATACATGGGACACATCTCGCTGACCAAAAATAAAACCCGATCCGGATAGCGATGAACCAATCCCGGTGTGGGTGAATGATTATCCTCCCCACAGGGATCTTCCATTTCGTGCTCGCTTTTGATGAATTCCTGTTTGCGGGGAACGCACTGAAGACGAATCGGGCATTTGGGATCATCGGGATCCATTAGAGAAGCAAAATAAGGCGGAATAGCCATATTCGGCCGTCCGTTAACCATCTCCAGACCCTGAATCTCTTCTTCGGTGAGATTGATCACATTGGATAAAACATCTTTGGTGCGAATGCGATTTCTAAGCTGCCAGCGCCAGTCTTCCCAATCTAGAGGCGTGGCATCATGAAAGAAGTTAAACACACGGTTTTCTTTGCGTGTCAGATTAATGACAGGCTGCGATTGGGTTTCCTGTTTGAGAACGATTTTTTGTCTTTCAATAGTTTCTGACGATTTCACCGGATTGCTTCCTCAAGTTTTCCGTTATTAAGTCCGTTGCGCTCTAATCCCTGATCGATAATCCGGCCGATCATCTCTTCGTAAGAGAATCCCAGCGCCTTGGGGATAAAATAAAAGACATCATCACGTCCCAAGCAGGGCAGAGGATTGATTTCAAGGACATAAGGATTACCTTTTTCATCAACGCGAAAATCAATCCGTCCGAGATCGCGACAGCCCACCGATTGATAAACCTTTAAGGCTAAGTCTTTCAATTTCTTTTCAAGACCTGCATCAATCGGCGCCGGGCAAATGTATTGAACTTTATCAGAAGAAATATGGGCAAAGGTATAGAAGTCGTCTTTCAAATCAAGCTTTCCGTTGATCTGAATCTGAACCACCGGAAGCGCCTCGGGCTGTTTATTGCCGATCACGGCCACGGTAAATTCACTGCCGCGGATAAATTCTTCGACCAATGCACTTTGTTGATAGACATCATTGATCAAAGCCACCTGACGTTTTAATTCCTCCTTGCTGTGAACGCGGGATTTTTCCGAAAGCCCTTTAGATGATCCTTCATGCCGGGTTTTAACGAAAAGTGGATAGCCGAGCATGTTCATTCTTTCTAAATTGTCAACGGAAGAGGCTTCAAAATACCGCGGAGTGGGAACCCCTTCGGCCTGAAATATTTTCTTGGCAATGATTTTATCCAAAGTCAAACCCAGCGTTAATCCGTCGCTGCCTATGTAGGGAATATTTTTGGCCTCTAAAAGAATAGGAACCTGCGATTCGCGATTGCGCCCGTAATACCCTTCGGCAATATTGAAAACAATGTCCACATCCAGCGTATCAATCATTTTCAATAACTGATAAACATTGCCAATCTTTTTTGTTTGATAACCACAGGCTTCTATCGCCTCGATAATCTGCGCAATCGTTTGAGGGGGATCAAACTCGGCGTTAAAATCGCGCGGAAGACCCTCTGTCATCTTCCAATCTTCTTTGCAATCGTATGTCAGTCCAATAACTTTTTTCATAATACACAGAAAAAGGGACCTTAATTTTAAGGTCCCCTATCGTATCGCTTCTTTCAATTCCTTTTGTTCTCCTAACTTCCCAAAGGAAGCTTTTCAGTGAAGCTTCCCTTCACCTTGCCTTCCATTGATATTTGATTCTCGTCGATAATTCTCATATAATTTTTCTTATCTTTTCAGTTTCTATTATCATTTTTTTTATCATATATCAAAAGTGTTGTCAAGATTTTTCACTTCCTTTTGTATATTTTGTATATTTCGAAATCTAAAGAACCGTCTCGGGCATCATCACCAAAAACGCGCACATCAAAAACGTCAAGGCGATGACAACAATAACCGTCAGCCAGGCCACGATATTAAACAACCGGCTGTTGACGAATTCTCCCATGATCTCCTTATTGTTAATGAGAATCAGCATGAAAATCAAAATAAAGGGAAGGAGGATTCCATTTCCGACCTGAGAAAAATACATGATTTTCAAAAGCGGAAATTTTGGAATGAGAACAACGCCGGCACCGATCAGAATGATAGCCGTGTAGAGCCCGAAAAACTGGGGCGCTTCTTCAAAACGGCTGTCCACACCCGCGTTCCAGCCCATCCCCTCACAGATACAATAAGCAGTGGATAAAGGAAGCACGGAGGCGGCAAAAATAGAGGCATTAAAAAGTCCGAATGCAAAAAGCAGACTGGCATAAGGCCCGGCCAAAGGACGCAAAGCGAGAGCCGCATCTTTCGCGCTTTCGATATGAACCCCGTGCTGATGCATGGTGGCCGCACAAGCCACTACGATAAAAAAAGCCACTACAGGAGCGATGATACATCCGCCAACGACATCCATGCGCAAGTGCCGGTATTCCTCGGCACTGATCCCTTTATCGACAATGGAAGACTGTAGATAAAACTGCATCCAGGGCGCAATGGTGGTTCCAATCAATCCGACCAGCATCACCGCATATTTCAAATCAAAAGAAAACTGCGGCCGGATCGTTGACCGAGCCACTTCCCCCCAATCGGGATCAGCAATAAAACCGGAAATCACATAGGCCACATAAAAAAAGCAGGCCGCCAGGAATATTTTCTCGACGGATTTATATGTCCCGCGTACCACCAGCATCCAGACAAAAAGCCCGGCCAGAGGAACTGAAAGCCATTTATAAATTCCGAAAATCTCCATTGCCGCCGCCACACCGGCAAATTCAGCCATGGTGTTGAGGAGATTGACAAATAAAAGCACCAGCATCAGATAAAACGTAACCTTGACGCCAAAATTTTCACGAATCAAATCCGCCAGGCCCTTGCCTGTCGCCACAGCCATGCGCGCGCACATTTCCTGAACCACAATGAGAGAAAGGGTTATCGGAATCAGCGACCATAAAAGCGAATAACCGAATTGAGCGCCGGCCAAAGAATACGTCGCAATCCCGCCGGCGTCATTATCCACATTGGCCGTGATAATACCCGGACCCATAATGGCCAGAAATAAAAGCATGTTTTTGATAAAACGATTGTCCTTAAAGGCCACTAAAGTTTCTCCTTGTATTTGCCCCAAATATTGGCGATCAATTCTTCCATCACGTCATCGGCGGTGATCACACCCTGTAAAACATTCTGTTCATCGACAACCGGAATGGCGCTGAATTTATATTTTTCCAAAAGCAAGGCAATCTCTTCCATGCCGTCATCCGTTTTCACCGAGACGGTCTTAGGGAAGCAGCACTCGGCCAGCGGTTTTTTCAAGTCCTCGCTGATAAAACGTCTTAAAGGAGTAATGCCTTCTAAGCGCTCTTTAGAATCGACCAGATAAATATGATAGATATTGCCTGGATAGTGAACATTGTCTTTGATTTTCTGAAGGGCATCTTCGACCAGAGAGTCTTCAGGCAAGGAAAGATATTCCGTTGTCATTAACCCGCCGGCTGAATCTTTCGCAAATCCCAGTAGCTTGCGCAGCCGTTTCGAATCGCCAGTCTCCATCAGACGCATAAATTTGAGGGTTTTCTCTTTCGGCAGGTTCATCAAAAGGTCAGCCGCCTCATCAGAGGGAATATCTTCGATCAGATCAACGGCTTCCTGATCATTCATCTGATCGATCAGCTCTTCCTGTTCGCTGGTCGCCATATCGGAGAAAACTTTTCTCTGGATGCCGACATCCAAAGATTTGAAAAAGGAATATTTCTCAAAAATGTCCAGATCTTCCATGATCTCGGCCATTTCCGTGGGAGGAATCTGAGCCAGCTTTTTCCGGGCCACTTCCAGACGCAGGAGATTGCGGGTCCGCCCGAGAGTCAATACTTGAGTGTATTTCCAGGGGATAAATTCTTCTTTTGTAAAATAGGCAGAACGCGGAACCAGCAGATGCATCAAGCGATCGATAAAAGAACCCCACCCCAGACGACGCAAAAGTGCACGCAGACTCACATCCACATGGGCCAGATAAAGCTGTTGATCAACGCGAAGAAGATGCACATCATTGACCCGCACAACTTTCTGGTGATCGGTATCCACGACCTGCCGGTCGAGGATATCGGCACAGATCGCTAAATCCTGTTTGGGTTTAAAATGAGAAAAAGAAACGTCGCCCGCTTCTTCTTTAAGCGTAATGGTTTGATCGATTTTCTTGATCAGGCTCCAGTCAATCTCGGCAAACTGCGGACGCAACCTGCCTCTTTTGACGACGAGAGTTGTAGCCCGAGGGAAATTCTCATCGGTCACCCGTAGAGCCATATCATCAAATACCCCGATTTTCTCACCGGCATGATCGATAACAGGCAAACCTAATAAATCTGAAAAGTAAATAAAGATGTCCATGATTTTCGATTTCAGTAACGAAGATACAAATTACGAGATGCAAACAAGATGCAAATTCAAAAATTCAGATTTCAAACGCTTGTGATTTGTAATTTGGAACTTGGTGCTTATTTATTTCTTGTTTCTTGTTTCTTGAATGTACTTATTCAACGGCTGACACTCACTTTCTTTCGATCGCACCACTTAAAAACAGCACAACGCGAACATAAAGGAGAAACAGGTTTGCACACATTCTGCCCCCACATAACAAGTAAGGCATTATACTCGATCCAAAAGCGTTGAGGCAACTTTTTTCTTAAGGCCATCTCGGTTTCTAAAGGGTTTGCGGTTTGAACAAATCCCAGCCGGTTGGAAATCCGATGCACATGTGTATCCACACACATCCCCGGTTTTCCAAATCCTTCGGTTAAAACCAGATTAGCGGTTTTGCGTCCCACGCCTTTAAAGGTCAAGAGCGTTTCGATATCATCGGGAACACGCCCGTGAAAATTCTTGACCAAATCGCGGCAAAGAGTTCGAATGGTCCGGGCCTTGGTCCGGTAAAATCCAACCGGGTAAATCGCCCTTTCAATTTTGGAAACTGGAATCCGGGTAATCGTTTGGGGTGTTTTGCCTATTCGAAAAAGCCGCTCGCTGGCCTTAAGCGTGACCGCGTCTTTAGTGCGCAAACTCAGCAGACAAGAAATCAGAACCAGAAACGGATCTTGAAACTGCCTGGCGACCATTGTCACGGAAGGATCTTTAAGTTCTTCGGCATTTTTTTGTAATATTTCAATGATGCGACTGATTGTGCGGGTAGGATTTTTCATCGCAACACTTTACGGATCACCGTCTCGGGAATACCGATATCGACCACCTTGATTTGACCCGCTCTTTCTTTACCCTGTGAAAGACAAAATCCTCTTTTGACCGTCACAAACGTAATGGTTTCATCGGCTTTGATGCAAGAACCAAAAATGTCTCCAGTGGTAGCATTAAGCCCTGAAGGAATATCAACGGCAAATACACGCCCACGGCAGATATTGATCGCTTCAATTGCTTCCTTAAAGGGCGAGGCCACCTCACGGTTCAAACCAATACCGAAAATCGCATCAACAATCAAAGCGGCCTGTCGCCACTGACGCAAAACCTTGGCATCGACTTTGCGGATGAGAGCTACCGGACACTGACTTTTTTTCAAAAGCGAAAAATTGATACGGGAATCTTCCTTGAATTTTCGCGGATCACTCAGACAATAAACACGGCAAGGAATCCCGCTTAGATAAAGATGACGCGCCGTCACAAAACCGTCGCCGGCATTGTTTCCCGGGCCGCAAATCACAACCACGCGATCCTTTTTTCTTTTCCATCTCCGCTTGACCGACTCTGCTACCAGACGTCCGGCATTTTCCATCAAAACAATCGAGGGGATCCCGAAAATCTCGATGGCATAACGATCCAGTCTTTGGGCTTGCTTGGTCGTTAGAGTATTCACCCTTAATTGTTTTCTTCGTTATGTTTCTTAAAAAGACTCAGAAACCGATCTTCATAATCACGGTAGGCATGCCATTCGTCGAGCTTTTTCTTCAGCGAATGGGCCTGAGACAGATCATCTTTGGCGCGGTGAAACAACTCTTCGATTTCTTCCCGGGCCGAATTGGGCAGACGGCACTGGGCCGATAGCATTTTCCGAAAGACAGCCATATCCTCGTCGGAGATCGGCTGTTCGCTGGGTAGCTCTTTAGAGGGATCCCTGACCTGTTCAATCAATTTCTCTATTTCTTCAATCAGGGTTTGATCGGCGGCGATCAGCTCACGGTAATCCAGAGTGATTCCCAAAATGCTGCTTATTTTCTCCAACACTGCCATAGAGGCGCGCGGGTTTTCAATCTGCGTCATGTAAAAAGGAATCTCCCCCAGCAGACAGGCCCCGCGGATATGGCGCTGTTTGGCTGCGCCTAAAAACAAACCATTGAGTCCGCTGACATGACCGGAGCGTAGAATTTTCGTTTTCTTTCCCTTGAGTTGGTGCAAAAGATCTTTATCGGTGGCTGTCAACCAAACCTTGGGCCTCTGCAGGTAATCCATCGAGGTTAAAAGCGCGGCAAAGGTATAGACGGTATGAATATTGAATGTAGCGATAAAATCAACAATCGAGCGGGCATAGATCAGGCCTTTTTCCATCGGCGGCTGCTGGGTACTGATAAAAAAAATCACATCATGACGACCAGCCGGATTTTTCCAGTGATAAAACTGGCCGTCGGGAATTTTTGGCAGACGGATCAAGCCGCCGCTGACCTCAATGTCTCTTTGGAAAAATACCCGGTCGCTTCGATAGCGGGCAAAGGTTTCAGGCTTCAGCTGGTCTTTCAGATAATTAGCCGCATTGAGAGCCACATAGCCCATGCCCGGCCAGGCGGCAATCAAAACCGGATTTTTGGCAGAAATTTTTCGGGTCACCTGAATCATAATTTTTATTTTTTTATCTCATTGTATTTTTCGCAGCCATTTTATCACGCGATTTTGACATTTGCAAATGGATTGTCCGGCTCTTTTTTGCCATATTTATCTAGACAGTCTCTTCGGGCTTCCCTTATAATATAATAAAATTAAAGTCAGGCGTCTTAACTGAAAAAGAAAGCGTTTTTTCGCTTTGGGCTTTTTTTTTGATGCTGAATTGTCCGCAAGAAAAAATGTGTTATACTTTTATTAACAATTCATTGGTGTTGAAAAAGGTAAACTATTCTCCGGCCTGCAATCCTTTGAGACCGGAGATCCCGCGAGAAACCCACGCGGGACCGCAAGGATGGGGCACAAAGCTAAAGGACCCCGCTTCTTGTTTTCGCTTGTTTTCTGAAAGGCAGGCAAGAAAGCAGAGGGGCAGCCAGCTGCCAACAAAACGGATAAACCCATTCCTTGAAGTTTAAGGAGTGGGATTTTTTTCGGTTACAACAGAAATTGGGAGAAGACATGAAAAGATACACAAAAAATAAAGAAGCATTTACGCTAACCGAGCTTGTCGTCTCCATCGCGGCTTCGGTCATTGTCATCGGCGGGATTTCGGCTGCCGCGCAAAAAGGAATGCAGGCGTCGATTATATCGAAAATCCGCAGCGATCAAAATATTCATCTGGAAAATATTTTACAGCGTGTCGCTGCCCATGTTCAGCAGTCGGTGCCCCCCCAGAGCAATAAACCGGGCGCTCCGGTTCACCATCCATGCCCCGAAGAGGGAGAGCCGGTCTGTCAAGGAAGTTATTTAATCTTCAAAACTCCTATTGTGGATACATTAGAAATCAATGACGGCCGAGTCGCTTTCGGCGCTTGTATTTCTGAGAATGAATGTTACCAATATTGCTGGTACAGATACTTGGTCAATGACAATCAACTCTACAAACAGGTTATTTGCGATGAAAGCCAGCCCTATTGCGGCGATGGTACTTGTAATGAAGACTACGGCGAAGACTGCGACACCTGTTTTCCTGATTGCGAAGACCGCTGTACCTGCGGCGACCGAATCTGCCAAGACGGCATTCCGGAAACTGGCGGTCCCAACCCTGAAGAGGATTTGGGAGAAAACTGCCTGTCCTGCCCTGAGGATTGCGGAGGTGTCTGCTGCCCGAACGGATTCTGTGATATCCATGAAGATTGCTTAAAATGTCCGGCCGACTGCGGTATCTGCGAAAATCAGGTCGCGGCCGCACAAGAGAATTTCGGCTGGTGCGGTGACCGCTTTTGCGATGCCAGTATCGGAGAAACGGTTTCTTCCTGCGCAGCCGACTGTGATACCGGAGAGACCCCCGTGGACAGATAGGACAGAAAGAAAACCATAAAAGGAGTCGTGCGATGATTAGATTAATGGATTATCCTAATGTAAAAACGTTAAATGAGATTAGGCCCTTTCTCAGTATGCTATTTGTGATGGTTGTCGGGATAACTGTCTTTTTTTGGATTTTCCTTATAGGCGGTCAAATTGCCTACGCCCAACCAGTCGAAACCGTGCGCTCCTCTCAGGTAATCGCCAGCCGCATCGAAAAGGGTACTTTTTCCACAACCTATATCCCAAAAACAGTCCAGATCGGTTTCTACGCCGCTCAACCGGAGATAAGCTCTTCCTCTTATCCATCAGGCGGGGAAATTAAGCTCAGCACCACTGTTTATCCGGATAATGACTCGGATCCTCTGACCATTACCGTCTGCGGGGATGGTTTTTGCGATCCCCCCAGCGAAAATTCGCAATGGTGCGCTCAAGACTGCCCGCCGGCCCCGGAATGCGGAGAGCTCACCGGAGACGGAATAGTCAATAAAGCGGACCTAGATTTATTATCCGCTTATATGTTTGGTGATCTGCCCAACTGTTGTGCTGAAGGCAGTGATGCCTGTACTGAAACAGAGCCACCAAATACAATCTGCCCGCCTCCCGAAGACCCCGAGCGCGCCAATGTTAATAATTCAGGTAGCGGAGGTAATGAATACGGAATCAACATATCAGACCTTGTTGATTTGTCGATCTATGTAGCCGAAGGCGGACAAGAACTTAATTGTGAATTCAATAACTGGGGAGAACCCGAATGAAGTAATTAGGATCAATCTCGAGAGGGAGAAAAATAACTCATGATACGCATTTCAAACAAAAACGGACAATTTCTCATGAATGTGATTGTCCTGCCTCTGTTGATTCTGCTGGCAGGATACGGAATAACGGTTTTTGTGCAATCTACGCATAATACCCGTCATTTCCGGCGGATTTATACCCGCAATCAAACCGAGATGACCGCCATGAGCGGCGTGGAATATGTCTTTGCCGAAATTGCCGCCCGGCAATATACCAGTAATCCGTTTCTGACACACAAAATCGCAGCAGGGACTGACACATTGGCCCCCCACGATGACCCGCCGGCCACCGCTGATTTGTATGTTCCCGACGCCCAGATTAATAAAAACGAAGACTATGTGTATCAGGTTCGTGACGAAGAAACGGGAAGTATTTTCCAAGCTAAAGTCTACATGGAAGACGGGGCCTATTATGCGCTAGTGAAATCAACCAGTTTCGCAGAAACCAACAGAGAAGGCCAAACCCGTCTTTTTGTGGGGATCATAAAAGGAACGCCTCTTTTTGATTATCTGGCCTTTTACTCGAATGATGCGGATTTCGGATGGAAAAAAATCAATGCCGGCCAGGCGAAAATCCACGCCAACGGGAAAATTAAATTCAATGATTTTGTGGAAATCGAAAATGTCAGTGAAATATCAACAGCAGGAAAATTTGAATGGGAAATGACACCTTTTGTCCACCCGGATGATAAAAACAAGTATCAGACCAGACGTTGGCCGCACGTTAACCCGAATGACTTAACCTATTCGGGCGGTGAAGTGGTTCCTGTGGGACTAAACCAAGGCAATTATGTCAACAGCATGGACGGCCATTATCCAGGGATGCGTCGGGGGCTTTTTCGTATGTCAACAAATGGTATTATCCCCTGGAAGGGAGAGACAATAACACAGGACATTAAGCAACCCGTCTGGCCTTTTTATTGGGATACGAATTTCACGGCACCTGTGCCGGAAGACACTTCTCCTTATATATGGGATCCTGCTTGGGGTGATCAAAATATGTGGTATGAAGGAAGCTGGATTAATAATAAACCTGAATGGCATAATACCCTCGTTAATTCCTATTGGGAACAAGATCTCAGTTGTTATGAAACAAATACATGCGCCTGGCAAGATCCTTACGGAAATAATAATGCCAACTATTATGAAGCCAATGTCAAGATCAACGGTTACTTTATTCCCAGTATCCTGCCGGATTCCTCCCCCTATGATAAAGAAGTTTATTACGGACGTAATCTTACAGCCCCTGTCCGGTTAACCGACTCTGTTGATCAAGAGTCGGACTGGGATAATTATGTGTCCCATTTTCCCATTGAAATAGATCAAGGCGATGATCCGGATAATCCCTTAGACGACACCATCACAGGCCTGGCAGCCGTTGTGGAAGATCAAATTAATGTGCTCAAGGACAGCACAGACGGTGTTGAAGAAATCACCGTGCCCCAAATACATCTTGATACCTTAAAGACAATCAACAGTTCAAGTGACTCATCCAGCCACAGTGCGGGACAAATTCAAATGACTATCGAGCAAGAGATTGAAGAAAGCGCGCTTAAAGAATATATTATCAATGTGGGAAATAATAGTATCAAATTAAACGATACGACTTCATGGATGAAAAACGAAAGATGCTGCGCAGATCTAAATTGCTCCGAAGATATAAATGACACTCTCTTTGAAAAAAAAGAATTCATCAATCCCAAATCGGGACTGCCCGAGAATACGATTCGCATGAATATCGAACACTTAAATCGCTGTCATCAATTTGGCGTCGTTAATCCTCCTGAAGGCGGACAGCCAAATTTTCTGCCTTCGAGCGGGATCATTATTGCCGCAGACTCTCCACAGGTCACGGACAAGCCGATCGGAGTAGCGCTCTACAACGCGCGGCAATTGCCCCAAGGAGGACTAACCGTTATTGCCAATAATGCCATTTTGGAAGGCCATGTCAATTATGTCCATGAGGCTGATGCTGGCTATGCTGATTGGACCAAGCAATCGGCAGCCATCATTGCCTCCAATAGAATCTCTTTAGTTTCCGAAGATTTTGATTATCCCCGGAAATTAACGTGGCCCCAGCATCATCCGTCCTATCCCGAAGCAGAATTAAGTGGAATGGATTTTGAAGAGTTTAACCAGGATGGACATGGTTTCCGTGCCGATTTTATTCCAGGCGTTGCCAACTGGCTCGCAGAACAAGATGGCAATATGGCAAACAAAGTACCCTGGGAATCCGATCAGGATACGATCGGCCCAGTCGATCATGATAATGACCCCGAAACTCCGAATTCTTATGTGTATAATGTCTCTTTGATCGGAAAATATGCCCCTGACCCTGATCTCTTGGAACGCTGGTCTTATTATACAGAACTTGGAGATCTCCTTAATGCTCCCGACCCTTCCAGCTGGACGGAAATCCAGCCGGTTATTATCGGCTCGGTCATTCAACTGGGTAATGAGTTTCCTCCTGTCGGCCTGGTTCCCACGACGGCCAACAACCGAGATTGCAACCAGAATTCTTACAAGAACTTTGCCATTCCCTTTTCTGACTTAGATACCCAGATTGGATGGAACTCCGATAAGGATCCCCATCCTTGCCGGGCTACAGATAATAAATCGACTCCCTGGGACCTTTTGGCCAGCAATCCCCAGCCGGCCCATGAATACGATCAGGATTATCTGCGCCGGGAAGGGCTTGCGGATCCGATCTACCCTCCCGGAGAGATGCTGGGTTTGCGATCAAGGGTAGTGGAAATTGCATGGACTTCTGATCATTGGAGAAATAAATACGAACCCCCCACATAAAAGGCAGTTTTTAGAAGTAGTTTTTAGAAAAACGCTTCCTTTTCACTCCCATTTTTGGTATGCTCTTCTTGTCGGGACATATCTATGTGTTATACTTATCCTAGAGTACTATTAGATGCTGATAAAGGTAAACTTCCGCCGCTAACAACGGTAGATCCGCTTAAGTTTTCAGCGGAATCCGCAAGGATAGGACGCAAAGCTATAGGGTCCGCCGATTTAATCGGTGAGACAGCCTGGCCGCCAACATACTGTCAACTCTTTAAAACCCATCCTTTGCGGATGGGTTTTTTGTTTAGGAGCCGGCAATGAAAATCTTTAGAATAAACGCCTTTACCCTGACTGAGATCCTGGCCGTGATGACTATTCTGGTGATCATCGGCGGGGCCTTTGCCACATCCTTGATTCAAACACGCGAAAGCTACAAGATCGCGGATGAAGCTATTCAGCAGGTCTCCGATGCCCGTAATGCGGTCGGGCGTATGGCCAATATACTTAGCCAATCGGATATCAAAATGGTTACCATCAAAAACTGTGACGAATTGGATTCTCCCCCGTGCTCGGGCCATCTGATCCGCTTTAAAATTCCCACCAAAGTCGGCGAAAGCTATATTAATGAATACGACAATATTAAATTCGGCGCGCTTAATGATATCGGTTGTTATTATGAATATTATGTGGCTTCCGGCGGCGCAACCGACGGGCAATTGATAGAGCGGGTGCTTTGTTACGAAGATTTCTGCGGAGACGGCAAAGTAGATGTGGATCTTGGTGAAGACTGCTCCTGGTGCGAGGAAGATTATATAGCCACCGGCACCGATTGCTGCGGTGACGGGGTCTGTGAATCCACCCGAGGAGAAAGTGTGTGCAATTGCGCGGAGTGCGGGGCAATTGTCTGCGGGGATGGGGTCTGCTGTGGTGAGGCCGGAGAGACCGCCTGCTCGTGCAGCGCCGACTGTGGAACCTGCGGCGCCGGAAACTGTTTTCTGGCCGGGACCAAAATCACGATGGCCGGGGGATCCACCAAGCCAATTGAAAATATCGCTGTCGGGGATATCGTTCTGGCCTTCGATGCTTCCAGTCAAAAATTTCAACCCGACCGTGTCACAGGCACCCTGTCGCACAATAATACTCATAAATACTGGATCATCAATGATTCGATCAAAGTCTCTCCTAATCATCCGGTCTTAAGCCGGGGCCGTTATGTGCGGTTGGACACTTTGCGGATAGGAGACTTTCTGACCGATGAACAAGGCCGTGACTTTCGCATTAATTCGATCGACGAAATTCATGAAACAGTTACAAGCTATAATTTTGTCGTCAATCCTCTGCATACGTATATCGCCGATGGGATTATTGTCCATAATGAGGGTCCAGAAAATAATGAAAAATAGAAAGAACATGCTCTCAATGAAAACATTCAAGATAAACATCCTAGCAAAAAATCTTTCCTTTTTTAGCGTCTTTTTCTTTTTAATCGTTTGGTTTTGCATAAGCCTCGCATCGGCGACATCTTGGGCGGATAGCCTCCCCGGAGGCGGCCAACCTGGCGGCGGGATGCAAACCGGCGCGGATGAGGTTCCTGACCCCGAAATCCGCTCGTGGCGCACTCTGGGTGTGGCTGATTCTCTGGAAGTAACCCGAAACTTGAGTAACCAGACGGTGCACATCAAAATCACACCCGATCAAGAGCTTTATCCCTCTATCAGAGCCATGAACATCGAAACAAAAGTTCAGCTTAATGATATCGATAATATTTATACCTCCATTCTCTGCGGTAACGGCCTATGCGATATCCGCGAAACGTTCGAAGAATGCCCCCAGGACTGCGATGAACTGCCGGACTGCGGAAACGGCATAGAAGACCCCGACGAAACCTGCGAAAACTGTCAGCAAGATATGACCACTTGCGAGTTCTGCGGCAATGATAAATGTGACCAATCCGAAGACTGTTATTCCTGCCCTCAGGACTGCGGCGTGTGTGTGGTCTGCGGTGACGGCGTCTGCGATGCCACTGAGAGCGAAACCACCTGCCCCGCGGATTGTGAGCCTCAAACTTTTTGCGGCGATGGAAACTGCGACATTGATGAAGACCCGGACAATTGTGCTCAAGATTGTCAACATTGCGGTGACGAAATGTGTAACGGTGATGAAACCGCCATAAGCTGTCCGGAAGATTGCACGCGCTGCGGTGACGGAATTTGCAGCGGTGATGAAACATCAGTAACTTGCCCTGATGACTGCCGAACGGCGCCTAAAGAAATACGCTGATAAAGTAAGCAAAACGAGCAATAATCATGAGCCAAATAATTTTAAAAAAAGATCAAAGAAAAAAGAATCAAAAAGGCATCGCCTTCTCGCTGGTTTTGTATCCTGTCTTGATCCTGGTGGTCACCTATGCCGCGGCCAATTTTGCCCGGGCTGTCTCGGGCAATAATCAAGGGCATATCCTGCATGACAGTTTGGCCGCGGAATTGCATGCCCGTAAAGGCGTAGAATACGCCTATCATGAAATCAAAAATAATGCATCGATATCCACAGGTGAATTCACCACCCATATTCTCAATACCGAAAATAACGCGCTTGAACATTGTGTTGATAATTGCCCGACAGATTCCGACATCCCCGGTATTGTATTTAACCACCAGTTATCGGCTGATGATTTCCCTTATTTGGTGAGCCGGGGTATTGATTCTATTGACTACGGAGCGCTGGATGAAAACGGCCATCCTCTTTTTGCCCTAAAAACATATTGTAAAGACAATGAGAACGCTCTCTATGTCCTGGCTCTGGGCATTCATAATACGGTGACCCGCCTTTTTGCCATGAAAATAGAAATCACCGATATGTTTCAATATGCCCTGTTTAACAACGAAGACCTCTCTCTCGGATGGCAGCTGCTTAACGCCCAGGGCGGAAAAATCCACACTAACGGCAATATCCTTTTGAATGATTACACCATCATCGAAAACGTGGATGAGCTTAAGGCCACCGGAAAGATTTCCTATGCCTTCTCGCCCTTTGTCCATCCTGATGATTTTATCGACGGCCAGGTATATGATCCTGTCAGCGGAGGAGCAGTCGATAGTCATGATTATACAAATATCTATCCCCATCTGCGCCGACCTCTGATTTTACCTAACGATACACTAGATAGATGGCTGTGGGATCAGGAAAACTATATCAATAAAATGGACGGCCATTATGCCGGTGACAGACAGGGCTTGCTGGCCTTTGATACCGCTACAGGCAAATTCGTCGAATGGGACCAAGAATCCAACAATCTGCCAATCTGGCCCTGGCCGCAGACACCATTTTTAAATCCACCGTTTGATGCGGGGGCCTGGGACGGGTCGTCAGAAAGCCGGGCCTATGTGTACTGGCAGCAGGATATCAATTGCCATTCAACAAATACCTGCGCCGACGGAACTTCCAATAACGAAAATTATTACGAGGCGATGCCCAAGATCAACGACTATTATCTCCCCAATCGTTTTGGCACCGCTTACAATGACAGATTCATGTATATGGGCCGTCATGCGCCGGGCGATCCGCGGGTGACCGGCATGCAGTTGACAGATTCCGAAAAGCAACCGGAATTTTTTGCCTTCAGTGAAAGCATCAATCGAAATTATCCTTCCGGAGAAGATACCCCTTATAGAATTGAAGGACTCGCCGGAGTGTTCCAGGATGATGTCAGCACCATCAGCCCGCCTGAAATGAATCTGAACTCGATTCTCAATAAAAATTCGGACCAGGCCTTTGTGGCCGCAGCCAAAGAAAAAAACGGTACTTATTACCTCGAAGTCAGCGTAAACGGAATTCCCGTTACCGATGATACGGATCTGCGTTTCGATTTTGACAACCCTTATGAGAATCGGTCCATTGCTCCCCCGATAGAATGCGGATCAGACGAAGAGAGCCTTTTTGAACTGCGCAGTTTTATCCGGCATGTCGACGGGCTTCCCATGACAGTTTTGCGAACAAACATGTCGGCCTTGAAAGACTGCGCGGCCAATGATTCTTCAGACTGGCTGCCTGAAAACGGGCTATATATTTCTGACGTACAATTTATCGAATCCGAAGGGGATCAAAGGCAGTATTACGTCGGTGCTGCCGTGTATAATGCCGGAGAACTCCCTCAAAAAGACGGTGCCCCCAACGGAGCCACCTTCGTCATCCATGGCGATCTGATTCTGGAAGGTCATTACAATACAAATGCCCGAAAACCCTCGGCCGCCATTGTCAGCGATGATGTCTTTTTAGTAAGCGAAGGCTTTCGCTATCCCCGCTATCTGCGCATGCCGCATCATCATCCAGACTATCCTTACGCAGAAACAGTAGTCTCTCCTATCAATCCCGCTTCAGCTGTCTATATCACTCTACCGGAAGGATCCGGTTTTGAGACCGATTATGCCTTTGATGAAAACGGCCAGGATGGCTACAATTATCTTTATGATATGTTTCCGGATGATGAAAATCCCGATGAGCCGCAAATGCCCAATTTCGTCGAGGGGACCGTTGAAGACAGTTCTGGCAACAATGTGATTAATTATAATATCTCTCTTATTGGGCCCAGAGCCTGGGATCCGCATGTCACCGAAGAACTCTGGAATTTTCACAGCGATCCCGGAGATCACTTAACCCCGCCTTGCGGCGGAGATCCTTTATCCTGCTGGCATCAAAATGAACCTGTTGTTACCGGATCTTTCATCCAGCTGGGTAATGAATTCCGGCCTCTTCACGGCCCGATTGAGCCCAACAGCAGATACTGGGACCAGTCATATACGGAGAATCCTATTCCTTTCAGCGCATTGTCACCGGAACCACAGAATTTAATAGATAATTTTTCGGGGCATTCCGCCTACTGGGTTCGCGGACGTGATCAGTCAGGACAATCGGCGTTTGGTGTCACAGAAGCGGCCCCCTGGGATTTGCTGAGTTTTAATGGCGAGCCGAGAAAAATTTACGATATCAGCTATCTGCTCTCAAGTAGCCGACCTCCGGGAGACCTTGTTTTTATTTCGGAAATTCTTTCTGTGGAACTGCCGTTAAATGCCACGGCCGCCTCGGCCTTAAGCGGAAATACCTGGGATTATCACCCGCTGGCTCTGACCCCGGATGACGAAATTCTCTTAACTCAACCGAAAGAAATGTAACAGCAGGGGATCATTGCTGGGAAGAGAACAAATCATAACCTAATCTTTCGAGAACTTCGCTATTGTCCCGCCAGTTTTTCTTGACTTTCACGTTTAATTCCAAGAATATTTTGCGTTTAAATTCCTGCTCGAGTTCCTGACGGGATTTTGTGCCGACTTTCTTCAAAATCTGACCCTTTTTCCCGATCACGATTTCTTTCTGTGATGGCCGCTCTACATAAACGGCCACCTGAAGGACCAGAACCTTACTCGCTTTAAAGGTCATGTTTTCGATCACCACAGCCAGGGCATGGGGAATTTCCTGACGCATCAAATCTAAGAACTTTTCCCGAATAATATCGCCAATCCATACAGGCTGAGGGATATCCGAAAATTGGGTGAGCGGATAAAAGGGCGGGCTTGAGGGAAGTTTTTCAAAAATTAGATCGATCATTTTCGCGATATTGACGCCTGTCTTAGCCGAAATAGGAAGCAGAATCATATGGTCACATTCCTGAATGCTTCGGAGCTTCACCTGCTCCCACAAGGAAATATACTGATCCATAAATCGCGGCTTACAGTCCGCTTTATTGAAAGCCAAAATCACAGGCGCCTCAATAGTCTTTAAGCGGTCTACAACCATTCGCTCTTCCGGACCAATGGCGCGGGTCGGATCTGTCACATGAATCACGCAATCGGCTCCCTCTAAAGTGGCCAGGCTGTCTTTATTCATCATCTGATCCAGGCGGTCTTTGGCTAAATGCATACCCGGAGTATCCAGAAAAACAATCTGCCCGCGCTCTTCATTATAAATACCCCGGATTTGATTACGGGTGGTCTGGGGGATTTTGGAAACAATCGCCACTTTTCTTTTAAGAATGGTATTTAAAAGCGTGGATTTGCCGACATTGGGCCGACCCACAATAGAAACAAAACCGCAGCGTGTTGTCATTTTATCGGATGGCACTTTGGGCAGGATGGATTGGAATCGTTTTCTTGTATTGAATAAGCTGGCCGGCCTGTTCGATAAAGCGCTCAATCATTTTCTTATTGTTATGAATGCGACAGCCGCCCACATTCTGATGTCCGCCGCCACCGTAAATACTGGCCAAATACCCGACATCGATTTTTCCTTTAGAGCGCAGGCTAACGCGCAGCATATTATTGTCTATCTCCCTGAAAAGCAGAGTCACCTGCACGCTATCTATGGTGAGCATATCATCCGGAACCGAATCCACATCTTCCTGACCACCCTGATAATCTTCGAAATCTTTTTGAGTAAGGATGGACCAGGCCAGCTGGTTGCTGACGCTTATACGAATCCGAACAAAACATAAACCGCTTAAACGCAGAACGGAAAGTTTCTTCTTCCAGTAATAATGATTGCTGATTTTCATAAAATCCGCGCCAGACTGCATCAAATGAGAGCAAATCTCGAAAGTGGATTCTTTGACATCCGGACGGGAAAAAGAGCAGGTTTCAACCAACATCGACGTAAGCAGGCATTCGGCCACCGGCTTGGTGATCTTGATCCTCATTTTTCTGGCCAGCAAATAAATGATCTCGCCCACCGAGGCCTTTTTGCGATCCACAAGCTGGATGTCGCCAAACCGGGTGCGATATTCATGATGATCAATTTCGATAATCCGCCTGGACTGATGAAAGGCCTGCTCTAGGCGGGAAAGCTGGGCCAGTGAGCCGCAATCCACGCTAATCGCCACATCGGCCCCTTGAGAATATTTTTGACGAACCTGCCTGGCGCAGGGCAAGGCGATATACCGGCTGGGGACCTTATCCGGACAAAGAAGAATCACTTTCTTCTTAATCCGTCTTAAGGCAATTCCCAGCCCCAGCAGGGATCCCAGGGCATCCCCATCAGGATTCATATGACAGGCAATGATGATTTTTTTCGCCTTACGGATCAGCTGAGCTGTCTCGTTGAGATTTTTTTCAAAAGAATAAGAAGCCATAAAGTTTTAAAAAGAAATGAACTGTTGATATTCCTTAAGCCTTCGATTTACGCGTGCCATCGACAGGCGCGAAGTTCTGCTTAATCCAAATCCCTCCACATTAAATGAAGCCACGGTTGTGGCATATAAAACGGCCTTTTTTAAAGATGGGTTGTTATGTTTTTTCACTTTGGTCAGATAACCCATCAGCCCTCCGGCAAAGGTGTCTCCCGCTCCGGTAGGATCAATTACTTTTTCAATCGGATAAGCCGGATAAGAAAAATGAAAACGGTCACAATAAAAATAAACGCCATGCTCCCCTTTTTTAATGACGATAAGACTCGGGCCCATCTTTCTCAACAGCTTGGCCGCTTTGATTAAATTCATTTCGCCGGAAAGATCACGGGCTTCCTGATCATTAACGACAAAAAGATCCACTTTTTTCAGTAATTTCTTGAGTGATTTTCTCTTATGATGAATCCATAAATTCATACTGTCACAACCGACAAAGTGCACCTTCTTCAGTTTCTGTAAAAGATTCATCTGCATATCCGGATCAATATTGGCCAGAAAAATATCCTTAAGAGACTGCTGGCGAGCCGCAATCCAGGGGTCATAATCGGCGAGAACACCCAGTTCAGTTTTGAGAGTGAGGGCCTGGTTGAGATTTTCCTTTTTGTATTCCCCCATCCAGCGGAAGCTTTTTCCTGATGTTTTCTTTAAGGAAGCAATATCGATTTCTTTTTTTTTCAGGTAATTTAAATGGCGGGTCGGGAAATCCCAGCCGATAATGCCCACCATATGGACCTTGGTAAAAAGACGGGCCGCCATGGCAAAATGGGCGGCTGAACCACCCAACAGATCTTTTTTATTCCCGCTGGGTGTTTTGACATGATCTAAGGCGACTGTTCCTAAAACAAGCAAGCTCATAAATATACTCCCATTTTATCTATCGTCTTTCATTCATGCAAATAAAAAATTCCCTGTCCTTATTCTCCGATGACTTTCACAAGGACTCTTTTACGTCTTCTGCCGTCGAACTCCCCGTAAAAAATCTGTTCCCAAGGGCCGAAATCCAGCTTGCCTTTGGTAACAGCTACCACTACTTCACGGCCCATGATCTGGCGTTTGCAGTGGGCATCGCCGTTATCCTCACCGACATTATGACGATAGTGCGTCACCGGTTCATGCGGAGCCAATCCTTCCAGCCAGTCGTCAAAATCCTGGATCAATCCGCTTTCATCATCATTAATATAAACACTGGCCGTGATATGCATGGCATTGACCAAAACCAAGCCTTCCTGGATGCCGCTTTTGGTCACAATGCCTTGCACTGTATCGGTTATATTGATATAGTCTCGACGAGACTTTGTATTAAACCAGAGTTCTTCGCGATATGACTTCATAATTCCATTCTCCCTTCGATCAGCTCGTTACTTATAAAGCGAGCGCCTGCTGGCATTCAGGAAGCGAAAGATCACAAGTAATCTGCACAAGAAATCCGCAAGCTGTGTCCTCATTTAGAAAGCATGATTCACGCCAGCCCACACTTTTGTCTCTTCGCTGCTGTCATTAATCGCCTGGGCCACATCCACTCGAACCATCACTTTTTCAAGAAATGAACCGACACTGAAAATAAAACGCAGTCCCCCGCCGGCATCTTTTCTTAAAGTTGTTTCATCCATATCATCAAACCAATTCTGGCCGGTCTCGGCAAAAACAACGCCCGAGATTTCATCCAGCCGCAAAATATTATCCGCAAAAGATACATTGATATTCTGAAGAAGCGGAAAACGAAGCTCTAAAGCGCCCAGGGCCACATGCGAGCCGCGCAAAGTCTTACGGTCATATCCTCTTAACCCGTCCCATCCTCCGAGTTCATAGAGATTTTTATCGTCGGGAAACCCCCAGCCGTATTTCAGACGAAAAGCCAGCTTGGATTTAAATGCCAACGGATAGTAATAACTGAAATCTGCCGATCCTCTGTAAAAGAACTGTGTGCCTCCCAGAATATGGTTTGAGTTCTCTAAAATAAGATCGGCCCGATAGCCCTGACGCGGATCCGGATGAGGCCCACAGGAAGCCAGATGAAGCGCCGTACCCCAAATCGCTTCATTCTTTTTCAAATAAGAAATATTGCGCTCATCTTCCTGCGCGCTTAAGGCCCCGCGATTGAGGCTCTGATTGCGCAGAAAATAAAGGCTCACATGATCATTGAGATCACTCAGGCTATAGGCAGCCAGTTTTAATTCTCTTCTGAAAAAAACCTTCCCGCCGACCAAATCCTGATCACCGCCGTCATAATCGGATTTATTGAATAGTTCAAATCCTAGAGAATTCATCTGATGGGCGACATTCTTGAGCACAAAGCCCCCTCGAGTGTGCTGGATGCTCTCACGGAATTCATACGTTGTCGCCGCATAACTCATCCAGTCCATGGGTTTCTGCAAAGAGGCCTTTAAGCCTAAGCCGCCGCCGCTTGTCTCAGGACCGATCACCACATTATAAGAATCTTCGGGAAGCGTGATGGCTAAATCGTGAACAGGCAAATACAAAGGCACCACCTTGATGTGAATACGTCGCGGCCAAATATTATTGGTACGGTCAATATCCAAGATTTCTTTTTGCGGATCCAGAATAATTCTCTTAATTTTTTTTCGCGGATTGACAAATACATTTTTGACCTGATCATCAAAGCCGGTTTGGATTGTCTTTGAATTCCCGTCCTGATAATCGATTCTTACATCAAGCGGCATTTCGATTGAGGCTCTGTTTTCAATCAATACCTTCGCGTCTTTGATGCCATTGACCGCATAATCACAGTTATGGGTAGTCGTCAACCATTGATCAAAGAAATATTCCAAATCTATTTGGCTTTCATGATGGCAGATATCTTGAAATTCTCTCAAGCTAAGATTCCTATAGGAATATTGCTTAAAAATTCTCTGGAAAATTTTCCTAAAAGCCTCTCTGCCCGCAACGCTTTTGAGCATAGCCACAACCGCCGATCCTTTTCCATAAGCAATCGAAAAAATACTGCTGGGCTCTTTGAAGCTCGATAGTTTTCCGGAGAGCGAATAATTCATCTTCGTGCGGGCAATCATTTTATATCGGAAATCGCGAGCGCGCCGGAAAGAAAAACTGGGCAGAAACCACTCAAGCGGCCTGGGCCATTCGATGACTTTCGCATTGTCTCCGTATTTATCTTCGAGATATTGCAAAATAAAATAGGAATTGACCCCTTCTTCCAGCCACATGTGATGAAACTCGTCAATCCCCACCAGATTATAAAACCATTGATGACCGGTTTCGTGCGCAATCAAAAATTCGAAATGGCGATCGAGAATTCTGGGGAGTTGATAAACCCGGGTATCGATCAAGATCATATTGGACATCTGTTCTCCACCATAACCCAGATAAACCGGCGCGATGCTAAATTGCGCATAAGGATAAGGTTTGAAAAGATCCGCATAAAATTTCATAAGATCCGCGGCATGGGAAAGGGCCTCACTGGCACGGTCTCGATCACCTGGAAGGTAAAACGACTTCACCGTAACACCCTCAATTTTTTTTTCGATTAAACGGTAATCAGGGCTTAGCGCAACAGTAAATTCGCGAATAGGATGGTCCGATTCAATCACGAGCTGTTTATTGGCGCCGTTTTGTTTTTCTTTTTTGAGAACCCCGCTATGAATCGCTTCCCATGAGGACGGCATAGTCAGTTGCACCTGATAATAAGCGGCTTCAGAATAAAAGGGCCGGTGAAAGGGATAGAATGGATTTTTATTCCATCCCTCATCGGATAAAACAGCTAAAATCGGATAAAATCGCGAGAGAGCAATAATATCATTATGCCAGCCAAAACGACCGTAGGAATGGGGAATTCTTAGCTGATATTCCATATTGACCTCTACGGATGAACCGGGTGCCAGAACTTGGTCCAATTCGACTTTCAGAAGCGTTTGATCTTCGCCTTCGTAAGAAAAGTTTAGATTCCGGTTTTCTGCGAAAATCGAACCGAATACCACCTTTCCCTGCTGAAAACCATCCGGAAAGGGATCAACTTTGAAATAACTGGCATACTGCTGCATGAAAACTTTTTCGGCCTTTGAGAAAATTCGGTTGGGATAAACATGGAAATAGATGGCTTCGACTGCTCTAGCCGATTGATTACTGAAACGAACCTTTTGTTGAACCTCAAGCTGTTTGCTTGAGACATCCAGTTGGGCCTTGATTGTATAAGCAGGATGCTCAAAGGCCATGAGAGGTTTTGCGCTAGACAGAAAAAAAATCGCAAACAAACACATAGTTAAATTTTCTGTTATTTCCTTCTTTCGCATTTAGCCTCCCAGCTCCAACGGATTGTAGCCATAAATAGCCATAATCATATAGGCCGTACCAGCGATCGATCCGGTATCTGTCCCTTTGGGCGTGCGCCAGCCGTGACCTGTATCAGCCTGCGGGACAGTCGCATAAGGAAGACATCCTTCACCCAACCCGCGCGGAGAAGGACTCGATATAATCAGTTTATTGAGTTCATTGAGATAGTGGACGGCTTTTTGACGGTAAAAAACAGTCTTGGTTAAATCATTTTCCTTTTGGAAATCATCGGCCAAAATTTGAAACGAGACAATCATCTGAGAAGTCCATTCCGGAGAAAGAATGCCACCGCGAGCCACATGAGCCGGTTTGGAAAAATCAAAACCTTCTACATCAATAACTACTCCGCTGGGTCGGCGAAATCTTGTTTGGACTTTGCAGTGTTTTTCGGCAAATGCCATGATCGCCTCAGGATCCATCTGTAATTGTCTCAAGACGGGAGGGCCGATCGCAGCCAGGGACCAGGCAAATGTGTCGGTGGCGATTGTGGCGTCTCCGCGGCCTCTTTTTACCGGCGGCTTGCGGTGATCGTTTTCATGAGCCACCATGGCATGTTTTTCAAGCCAGCTCAAAATCTTTTTCTGGGCCAAATAATATTTTTCCTCACCGGTCAGCTTCGCCATCATGTCAAGAAAAGCATAGGCATCTAGATTATGCTCAGTTGCATACCAGAAAACGTCCGGTCCTCCGCGTAAACCTCCGTCTTTATCCTGTTCCTGTAAAGCAATAAGCCAATCGGCAATCTTTTGCGCCAAAGGCAAATACTGGCGATCTCCTGTTTGATCCGCATACTGGGCAATAGCCATGCCAGCCCAAATATTGGGACCGCTGTGAATCGTAAATTCGGCAATATCTTCAGTATCGCTGTAATAGGCATTATGAAAACCATTAAAATCGTTTTGCATTTTCCGGGCAAAGAAATTGAGAATCTTTTTGCAAGCCTTAAGATCATTATCAATAAGAAAGACATTCGCGGCCAGGGCCTGATCGTAAATAAAAGCCCAATGCTTGATGATACCGACCGGCCCCTCGAAACTCGAAATCAGTCCAGTCGACTGATTTTGATGATTTTTAAGCCACTGAATCATCTGGGCAACAATTTCATTCTCTAAGTCCCGCTTATTTCTTTCCATGAGTCTTAATCGGTCCTGGATCATTTCTTCGTTTTTCACAAGAATCTCAAGCTGATTGGCTAAAGGGGCCTTTTCACTCTCCAAAAGCTGAATCCTGGTTTGAAGCTCGGCGATAGTTCGTGTCAGCTGATTGGCTTGATCGCGCAATACTTTCTGGTTCTGTGTCTTTCTATTAATTTCGCCAAGAGCGCGATCAAGCCCCCGCTTGAGATCGCGAATATCAGCATTATAATCATTGATGGTTTCTGCCAGAAGTGTTTTCTCACCTTGAATGGTCTTCAGGCGGTTCTGGTTTTTCGTCTGGTCGCTTTGCAAGAACACAAACTGCTGAACCAGTTCTTCATTACTTATCCGCAGACGATAATTCATGTAGGTATGCCCGGCTAGAAAAGTAAACAAAATACAGATAAATGCGGCCATCACCAGAGGCGTGCGTTTAATAATCCGCGCATATCTAAGCATCCGTCTAGCTTGCGATTTCTGGATCTCCAAAAACTGCAGACCGATAAGAAATCCTCTCGGATAAGATTCAGTCTGCTGAGCCATCCAGGCAACCTTAGAAAATGCCTCAACCGGCGGAGAGAAAAGCGGAATACTGATCTTGAGCCGAAGATAACGCTCTTTTTCTTCCTTTAGATGATCGACTACCAGAGAACTGGCCTGCGCATTAAGACAAATACCGCCCTGACTGATATTGCAGGTAAAACCCTGCTGCCAGGAAGAAATGAGTTGGCCCTGCAAATTGCAAAAAGCAAATTCCACAGGATAAACATGCGCAAGCCGCAGATAGCGTCTTTTTTCATTCTCAACTTTTTGCTTTAAGCGATTCATAAATTCGGATGCAATGCTTGATTCTGAAATTTCCGGCACATTTGGATTCGCTTAGATAGCGGGGGGTGGTCATAAAACAGCATTTCTACCAAGGCCGAGGGCTGGAATTCAGATAAATTCATCTCTCCCAGCTTCTCAAAGGCCGCCATGAAATCTTTCGCATTCTGCGTCAAGAAAAGAGAATACCGATCGGCCTGCTCTTCCAGAAAACGGCTGAAAGCATTGGCTAGCGGCATCATCAGAAAACTAAACAGAAGAAAAACCAGGGCCATGACAGGCAAAAAGGCAATATCATCGACAGAACTGATATGTGTAAATTTCAATGTATGTTTTAAAACCAAATTCATCAGATAAAAACTGCCAAAGGTCAACAATGTATTAAAAGCTGTTAATTTGATGATATCCTTGTGAACATAATGACCCATTTCATGAGCCACAATGCTCTCAATCTCTCCGTCGCTGAAGAGATTTAAAAGATTATCGGTTAAAATAACCCGCCGATTGCGCCCCAGGCCGCAGACCATGGCATTAACCTTCTTTGTCTTGGATGAGAAATCGATAAGATAGATATCTTTCAGCTTCAGACCGACTTTCTGAAAAAGACTGATAATGCGCCCCTTAATTTGCGCATTGTCGAAATCTTTATATTTGTAAAACAGAGGAAGAATAACAGTGGGCACCAAACGGGCCAGAATCAAGCTAAAGAAAAGCCAGAAAAAAGTCGCTAACAGCCACCACTGATTGGGAAAAGCTCGTAGGAAGAAATATACAACTTCAATGGCAATCAACATAATCAGGCCGCTTAAAAGGGCCTTTTTCATTTCATCGATTGACCAGGATAAAAAAGCCTGGTTAGAAAGCTGGTAGCGATGTTCCAGAAAAAATCCCTCATAGATATCTAAAGGAAGATTGATGAGTAAAAGGATGGCAAAGAAACCCATCAAATAAATCGCATTACCCAAATAATAATTGTTGCTCAAACCAAAAGCCATTGAGCGAATTTGTTCACTAAAACCGCTTAAGAAAAATAGAACAAGAAATAAGACATTAAGGCCTAAATGAACAAAAAACAGACGGTTTTTGATCGCATGATACTGTTTGGCTTCGGGATGCTGATTGGCTTGTGTCATAATTGCATGTTTTTCTGCGTGGCCATTTTCTGAATGAAGTCCTTGAATTGAGAATCTTCCATTAAAGACTTCAAGTCTTCATCTTTCATCATATATTTAAAATCATCATAGCCAAATTCGACAGCCCTCTTTAAGGCCTCCAAGGCTTGAGGCAAATTCCCGCAGAGTGAATAGCTGCAGGCCAGATTATAGTGCACAATCGGATCGTCGGGACAAAGAAGAATCAACCGTTGATCAATAGCCAATCCCTGTTGATAGCGTCCAGCCTTAGTATAGAGATCCCCCAAGGCGGCCAAGGCCTGAACAAAGCCGGGAGAATTTCTTATAATTCCTTCATAAAAAGAAATTTCAAAGTCGAGATCTTCTGTTTTTTTATGCGGATTCCTCATGAGATGATGCCACCCTATTTTTTTCTTTGAAGATAGCGGTCAATTCTTGAAACAGCTTCTTTGAGATTTTCATAACTGGAAGCGTAAGAAATCCTGACATATCCTTCAGCTGAAGGCCCAAAGGCCACGCCAGGCACGAGGGCGACTTTTTGTTCTTTTAGAAGATCTTTGGCAAAATCCAAAGATTTCATTTTTGTCCTTTTAATAGACGGAAAGGCATAGAAAGCCCCCTGCGGCATATGGCAATCCAGGCCGATGTCATTTAAGGCAGCGACAATGAACCGCCGGCGTCGCATATATTCCCTTTTCATGTCAGCGACATCGCGCTGTCCATGCTTGAGGGCCTCGATGCCGGCCATTTGGCTTATGATAGGAACGCACATCATGGTATATTGATGGATTTTTGTCATCGCCGAAATAATTTGGCGGTTCCCGCAAGCCCACCCGATTCGAAAACCTGTCATCGCGTATCCTTTGGAAAAACCATTGAGAGTAATCACTCTCTCTTTCATCCCCGGAAATACGGCCAGCGGAATGTGCTGAAAATCATAAGTCAATTCATCATAAATTTCATCGCTAATCACAAAAAGATTAAGTTTTTTAAAAATCCTGCACAGGTCGCTAAGTTCTTTCTTAGAATAAGACGTTCCCGTTGGATTGGCCGGATAGTTCAGGATAAGAGCCTTAACGCCTTCTCGATAGCTTTTTTTAACAAGTTCAGGCGTACATTTAAAGCCGTTATCGGCACTGGTCTCAATGGTAACAGGCTTTCCGCCGGCCAGTTCCACTTCGGGCGCATAGGAAACATAGCACGGCTGAGGGATCATCACTTTATCGCCGGGATCAACAAGAGAGCGCACAACCAAATCCATGCCTTCGCTCACTCCAACCGTAATTAAAATTTCGTTTTGAGGATTGTAAGATATTCCGTAGCGATGACGCAGAAAAGAGGCAATTTGTGTTCTTAGCTCAATCAATCCCTGGTTGGATGTGTAAGACGTATATCCCTTTTCGATCGCATAAATGGCTTTTTCCCTGATTCGCCAGGGGGTCACGAAATCAGGCTCTCCGACGCCCAACGAAATGACATTTTTCATTGTTAAAACCAGATCGAAGAATTCCCGAATGCCCGACGGGGGGATTTGATTTACTTTTTTTGATATCACCATCAATAGAAATCCTTAATAATCGTAGATTAATAGGAAATGTTTAATCTTCCTTTCGGTTTGGATTTTTTCAAAATATGTCCGTCTTCTTTATATTTTTTTAATAGAAAATGTGTGGTCGTCGCTCTCACATTTTCCATGGGAGAAAGCTTGGAGGCAACAAAATTCGCCACCGTCTGGATATTTTGGCCTTCCACGATCAAGAGCAAATCATAGGTTCCCGAAAGAAGATAGCAGCTCTTGACTTCCGGAAAGCTGTAAATCCTCTCGGCGATATAATCGAATCCGACATTTTTTTGCGGGGTAATGCTCACCTCAATCAGCGCCTGGACAAAAGCACCCTCATCTTCCGCCAGCTCCCGGTTGATCACGGTTTTATATTTCACAATCGTACCGTTTTTTTCATAGTTTTTGATCGCTTTTTTGACCGCCTGCTCCGTCTTTCCGGTTAATCTGGCGATCTCCGCCGATGTACGACGGGCATCTTGGGTTAAAACTTCGAGTATCTCATCCATATTATCCCCCTTGATTGATTGCTTTTTCAAGAATAAGTTATTGTAACCCAGGTGGGTCTTTCGCGTCAATAGGTTCCCTGATTCCGGCCCTTTCCCCGGGCCAGTCATCTCTTCGGCAGGAAAACGAAGAGCCGCCTCAGCGGTTCCTCATCTCTTGTTTGATCAGTTCAATATTGGCAAGAGCTTCCTTGTCGCTGCGGTCTTGAGCATAAGATTTCTTATAATAATGCAAAGCGTATTTCAGATTTCCCATGCGATAATAAATGTACCCGAGATTAAAATAAACATTCTTGGGATCCGCTCCTGCCTCTAAGGCCTCTTTGTATTTTTCAATCGCTTTTTCGTAAAGATCCTGATGGGCATAGGCATAGGCCATGGCTTCCTGAATATTATCAAACTCGTGGGATTCCAGAAACGGTGTTAGATCAATATCCTCGCCCTGGTCCATGGTTTCTTGACGGGCCCGGCGGTTCTCGGCCAGAAGAGCTTCCGCCATGCTTTTTTCCCGCTTCAGGTCTTGCAGAGCGTCTGTTAAATCAGCCACCTTGGATTGATAGGAGTTAATTTCCACTTGAATGTCTTTGCGTCTTTCGTTAATCTTTTCTTCTTCCCTCTCAAGAGCCGCTGGAATTTCAGGAATTTCGGCCCGCTCAGCTTGCAGATCTCCAGAAAGATTGTCAAGCTGCTGCTGCCAATTCTGACGCTCATTTTCGAGACGATCGGTTAATCGATTCTCGGAATACTTTAAGCGTTCATTCTTCGTTTGTTGCCTGTTGATGTCGCGTTCGATGATATCCATCTCTCTGTTTATTCGAGCGATTTCTCCTTCGATATCCCGATTGCCAGACTGGATTTCCCGAATCTCTGTCTGCAAATCCGCCAATTTTTGTTTGCTTTGCGTAATGTTTTGGTCAATCTGCTCGATCTCTTGACGGGTTTCCGGTATAGCGGATTGCAAATTGTCAATCTCTTTCTTCATATCGCTAATCTCGATCTTAAGCAAATTCCGGGCATACTCCAATTTTTCCTTGGCGCTTTGTTGATTGTCTTGCGCATCTTGCTTCTGTTGGCTCCATTTTATTTTTTCTTCTTCGAGACGGGCGAGTTCTTTAGTCAAATAAGCCTCTTCATCTTGAAGGGTTTTGATTTTCTCATTGAAGAATTTCTTGTCATTTTCCAGTTTTTGAATAATTTTCCCCGATTCCCGGATAAGGCTTTTTAATCGAGGAGGCTCATTACGTAACCTCTCGTTTTCTTTTTTGGCGTCTTCGATTTCTTTCTGGATGTACACAATTTCTTCCTTGAGGAGATCGTTCTCTTTGACAATCAAATCGAAATCCTGGATCACGTGACCGACACTTCGCCTGAGGGAATCAACACTTTCACGCCAAATATAAGTGGGAGAGATACCTTCTTGACGTTTGATGGTGTAGGGATAAGAATCTTGCCCAAAGCCGTATTCCGGAATGAGGCTTGATACTAATAGGCTTATTAGGATGAATATTAATATTCGCATTTTTCTTTTATTATACCGATCAAACAAAAGACAAGCAAACTAAAAACTTATATTTTTTTAAGAAATTACCCAATCTCTTTTTCTAATTTTACGCGTAATTGCTTTGTCAATTGCCCAGGTCTGCCGTCGGCAATTTTGATTCTTTCCAGAGATACCAGGGGCATGATTCCAAACAGGCTATTTGTCAGAAAAACCTCCTGACAATCAAAAAGCTCTTTCCTGCGGCTTTGGGTTCGGCGAATCTTAAGGCCGAGCTGTTTAGCAATCCGCATCACCCTGGCCCTGGTAATGCCGGGCAGACAGCCGGTCTTCAGGTCGGGAGTATGCAGACAACCCCTCTTGATCCAAAAAATATTGGAGTGAGATCCTTCGACGATACAATTTTTGCGATTGCACAAAAGCGCCTCCTCGTATCCTCTTCGCTCTGCATAACGGCGAGCCCTAAGAAATAATCTGTAGTCAAATGATTTAATACCGATTGTCGGTGATGCCTCATTGATAATTAGATGAGCCCAACACGCCCTGTACGCTTTTGACGAATCACTCTTTAAACGCACCCCCTGGCGCTGGATGACCGTGCTCGTATGGATTTTCCCGTATCTTTTCCAAATGCTAAAACGTAAGCGACCGTTATCGATACCGCTTTTTTCAATCGCTTCTAAAACAGATCTTTCAACTTTTTTAAACGAAAAAGGAGGAGAAAGATTCAATACGGAAATTCCTTTTTTCATGCGCGTTAAATGCGCCTTGAAATCAACAGGATACCCCTTTCTTAGCCGCAAGGTTTCAAACAAACCATTACCGAGCAAGTAACCGGGGGAATAATCGCGCAAAATTCTTGGATTTGGGGGCATTACCCGATCGTCAATAATGATAAAAGCGCATTTCATCGATAGATCATCCTGCAGTTAAAGCTCGTTTGTTCATCGCCTGAATCATCGCCTTAGCCTTGACCAAAGTTTCGGCATATTCTCTTTCGGGGTCGCTGTCGGCGACAATACCGCCTCCGACCTGAAAGCTTAACGTATTTCTCCGGGCCAAGGCTGTCCGGATCAAAATATTGAAGTTTACATTACCGGTAAAACTCAAATAACCCAGCGTGCCGGTATAAAGCGACCGACGGCTGGGCTCCAGCTCTTCGATAATCTCCATGGCGCGAATTTTAGGACAACCGGTAATGGATCCCCCTGGCAAAAGGGCCTCCCAAACATCAAAAACATCCCTATTTCTGTCAAGGATTCCCTCGATCCATGAGGTTGTTTGAAACACTGTTGCATAAGCTTCCAAAGTTCTCAATTGACGGACATTGACACTTCCAAAACGGCAGATCCGCCCTAAGTCATTTCGTAACATATCGGTGATCATCATCAGCTCGGCCCGTTCTTTGGAACTTGCCAGCAATTCTTTGCGCAATAGATTATCCTTTTGGGCATCTGACCCGCGCGGACGTGTTCCTTTCATGGGACGAGTCCAAATTTTCTGGCCGTTAATCTTAACGAACTCTTCCGGTGATGTGCACAATATTCGCAAAGATTGGGCATCAAAATAAGCCCCGAAACTTGATGGAGAAAGTTCGCGCAATCTTTGATAGAGACCCGCAAGCGAATTAGAGAAATCATTTACAAAAGGACATTGGAATTTTTGAGATAAGTTGACCTGATAAATATCTCCCTGCTCGATGTAATCCCGGGCTTTTTGAACAGCTTGAAGATAATCCCCTTTGGTAAAATTGGATATCATCCGCTCTGTGTTTATGCGAAGATCATCGGAATCGAAAGGACTACCTTCCCATTCTTTTTTTGGACGTAATTGAGAAAGACGTTTTTCGATCATCTTAAGTCTCTGTCGGCTTCGTTTTTCTCTCATCGAAGTGTTTGTTTCCGGCAATCCGGTTGATGTGATAATTAACGTCTTTCTTTGATGATCTATCGTGATAACCGTATCATAAAAACCAAACAGGCATTCGGATCCATTTAATTCAGAGGGAATACTTCTTTTCAACCGTTCAAAGGTCAAACCAAAATCATAGCTGAAAAAACCCATCAGTCCGGCAGGAAAAGGAGTAGGCCAATATTGACGAGGAAGCTGATATTTATTGAACTTCCGGCGTAAGGAGCAAAGCTCCTTGGCATCTTTGGCTTCGAAAACGTCGAAAGGATCAAAACCGATAAAGGAATACCGACTGCTGGAAACGTTTTTTAAGCTGCTATCAAGAAAAAAACAATAAGGTCGATTACAAAACAGAGAAAAGATATCAAAAGCATCCGCATCAACCTTATATTTTTTGTAATTGCATGATTCGATCAAGACGAAAATCCCTTTGCTCTCTACGCAAGTGACAAAAACCGACCAGTTTGGTTATGCTTCTCTCTTTGACAATTTTTTGAGGCAGCACTCTTCGCTCTGTTAAAGAAATTCTTGCGGCGCTAAAGTAAGCGAGGCGTACTTCTCTCTTTTGTTCAATGGCTTCGCGGATCAAAGAAATCTTCTGCCTCTCTTCTTCGCGACGGCTTGTTTCTCCCTGACCAAACAAGCGCACTAAAAGGTGATCCTCGTTCAAAGCTTTTTCTGCGGCTAACTCCATCAATCGGCAGAAAATATCATATGTAAGATAAACATCGGAGAGAGCTCTATGCTCCTGGTTTTTCTTAATCTGAAAACTTTGGGCGACTGATAATAAAGAATAACTGGAAAGACCGGGCCGAAGCCCCCTGGCCATACGAAGCGTATCAACCGTTTTCCACTTCCTTTTTTGTCTCTCGCCGATTAATGCCAACTCATTGCTTAGAAAAGCTGTATCGAATTTGACATTGTGCCCCACCAAAGTGGAAGAGCCGATAAACTGCAAAAATGAAGGAAAGACATCCTCCGCCTTCAAGGCATCCTGAACCATTTCCGGGGTAATGCCGTTAACGAGGTAGGCCCGAAAGGAAATTTCGCGCTCAGGATTAACCAGTGCATGAAACTGATCAACAATCTTCATATCTTGAAGTTTCACAGCGGCAATTTCAACGACTCGATCTCCATAAGCCGGGGATAATCCCGTCGTCTCGACATCAAAAATGATATACCGATTTGTAAATAATTCCTGCATGGCTCTAGTTCTGGCTGGCTACATACATCCCCGGTGTTGAGGTTGGCCGATAGGATAGTTTCGTCCTTTGCAATTGTTCCATCTCAAAGTCATCCATGGCATTGATCCAGAGATAATTTTTGACTTCATCATCCCGGCAGAATTGATTAAAGATATAAGCCGGTAATCCTTTGACCTCAAGATCCGCAATCTCCAATACAATACAAAATGTTGTTTCGTTTAAAGCGTATCCAAAGCTGTAACCGCAGAGACTCTCGTCAATTTCCACCACGCGCCCAATCAGTCCCAGTTCCCTATGAAAACGAAGAAGTTTTTGATGAACGCTCTCATTGTCTTTAATCATCTGCGCGTAAACAGAATCCTGGTTTTTAGTCAGGCGCTGTTTGGACCAACGGGAATAGAGCCTGCCACAGTCATCCAGCATACTGGACTCATAAGGAACAAAACGACCCCGGAAATGACTTTGAAACTGATTCAGCTGATGGCGTCTGTTTTTAAAGCGCGCGCCTTTAAGCTCGGCAATATCTTCCCGTCGATAGATATATTCCTTAGATTTTTCATACAAACAATATTTGTTTGCCCTATAGAAAGGCAAAAGAGACTCAGTGATGTTTTCGATGCGTGAAATTCCACCGTTTTTGTTTTTATACTGCATCTGCTTAAAACAGAAATCTATGACTTCTCGATTAAGCGTTTTTCCCAAAGGCGGCAGAACCAAAAACGTTCCCACATTATTTTCGGCAAAAATACACAACTGATCGTCATGAACTTGACAATCATAATCAAAATAATCATCCCAGGCAAATAAGCTAACAAAGGAGAAAGCGGAACAATAACGATCTGTTTTTTTCAAATAGAATTCAATTTTTTCTTTATGAAATAAAAACGACACCTTAACCATCCTTTAGGTGAGCTGGAAAAGATAAGCAAATTCCTCATGAAAGCGGGAATAATCCAAAGCGTAAGGTTGATATTGCGCAAGCCATCTTCGTACGGCTTGTTGAGAAAAAAGTTCTCTTAAATATTCAATATAGGAAACAAATTCGTCCGTTTTCTCTGTCTGCAGGATAAAAGCACAGTGCCGATGCGCCAGCAAATGAAGAAAATCACTGCTCTTTGTGATCATAAACGGATAAAGACGACATTCAAACGGTCGCGTTTGATAGATATGGCAGCGGTGACTGGCCGGATCAAAAAACTGGCAAATATAGTGATCATCCGATTTGTTCGTCATCAAGAATCCATTTTCATCCATTGCAGAAGCAAAAGTCTCTTTCTCTGAATCACTGATACGAGGACGCCAGACACTGTCTTTCTGATCAAAGCGACAGCATCCTTCGCACTGCAAACAAAAGGTTTCAGAAACAAAGGATTTGAGATTTTTCAACATTCCTATTCTCCCAAAAACTGCAGAATAACTTTTCGCCGACGGGCTCGGTTATCAAAATCGATAAAAATAATCTGCTGCCAGGTCCCCAAGACCAGCTCTCCCTTCGAAAAGGGAATACTCAAAGACGGCCCTATCAGTGAAGCGCGCAAATGCGAATGTCCGTTACCATCACCCCAGGCCCGGTCATGATGATAATTGCCGGGAGGAATCAGGCGGGCAAAAAGTTCTTTGAGATCCTGGATTAATCCGGATTCATATTCGCAAGTCGTCAAGGCCGCGGTAGAGCCGCCCACATTCATAGTCACTATGCCGTTTTGTAATCGGGTTGTCTCAAGTTCCTGGATAACCTTGCGCGTCAAATCAATAATATCCGTATGACCCTGAGAAGAAAAATGAAGATATTGGGTTTTGACTGTCATAATTAACGAATCCCGCTTCCCGGGACCACTTCCCGATCTGGAGAAAGTAAGGCAATGCCTTTCTTATCGGATGCAGCCAACACCATTCCCTGAGACTCTTCTCCCCGGATCGTTGCCGGCTGAAGATTAGAAACAACGGCTACATATTTTCCTATCAGGGACTCTTTTGTGTACGAATTTCTGATTCCAGCCACCAGCTGCCTAATCTCCCCGCCGATATCGACCTTCAGAAGATACAGCTTGTCGGCGTTGGGATGATCGGAAGCTTCCTTAATTTGGCCTATTTTGAGTTCTAATTTCTTAAATTCGTCAATGGAAATTGGCATTTAACAACCCTCTCGCTAATGTGTTTTTATTGCGGGCTATTTTAACACAATTCGTGCAAAAAGGCAGGAGAAATGAAAAGGCCAAAATTGAGCCAAAATTGAGCAAATTAAAGCTTCAACAGAGATGTCATCAAGGCTAGGTAGTCGCAAACATGACGGGTGATCAAGAAATTTCTTCGGGTATATTCTTTAGCTCTCTGGCCCATTTCTTGGGCAATAAGCGGATTATTAAGAAAATAACGGATTCGGTGAGCACACCCTTCAATGGAGTGAACGGTATAACCTGTTTGTCCATAAACAACCTGGACAGTAATCCCACCCACAAATCCACCGATCACCGGCTTGGCCTTCCACATCGCTTCAGCCACGGTCAAACCGAATCCTTCTTTAATAGATTTTTGCAAAACCACGGCAGCCGCTCTTTGCAGAGCATTGATTTCTATATTGGAATCCGGCGGAAGATCTAAAATATAAAGATCCGAATCGTGGCTAGCCACGTCCTTAACCTCATTGAGGACCTGGAGCCCCTCAGGATCGTCAGCAGCTCCGCCCCCAGCCAATACGAGGCAACAGTCATTGTGTTTCTTGACCATCTGATAAGCCTGAATCACTCCGATAGGATCTTTAAAACGATCAAAACGGGATACTTGTAAAATCATTGGCTTATCCGTTGGCAAATCATATTTTTTTATCACGGTATCGATTTCTTTATTCGAGAGATCTCGGTTTTTATCGGCCAGAGGATCAATGGACGGATAAATCAAAAACTGGGGGATACTCAGCTTCTGGGCAAAATCCGGTAGTGAAAATATGGCTCCATCATAAAGAGAGACGTAATTTCTTAAAAAATTCCAAACTTTACGCTGGGGTCTAGATGCATCTATATGACAACGCCATACCCATTTGGAGGAACGTCGGTTTTTAGGAATCATGGCGGCGGGTTGGGGATCATGAATGACAACCATATCGGCCTTAAGATCCAACGACCTGGCGTTTTTTCGATTACATTTCACATAAGCATCGTACATTTCATCCGTGATGATTTGCAACTGTCCCTGGAGAGCATTATGAAAACTTTTGGTGACCTGATAGAATTCCGGATAACCTTCGATCACTTCCCAGCGAACATTTAATCCGAGGTTCTCAAAAAGAGGAAGCAAGCGATGAAGCATTTCGGCCACGCCACCGCCGTAACGCGTTGAATTGACATGAAGAAAAGAACGGCCTTTGAGTTTTTCGGCCAAGCGATAGGCCAAATCAACAATACCCGGAGGGGCAATCTCGCGATAGGATTCTATCGTCACTGAATGGCGGTTCATAACTGGATCCTTTTCAGTTGCTGATCGCATAAATGAAGGATTCTTTCCCGCAGGTCTTCGAGAGAATACATATAACAATCAATCCCTTCGATTTTATCGGATAATTCTTTTAATCCCAGTGACTGGTCCAGCCAAATAGAAAAATCGCTTTTGCCTTTGCGTATACGCATTCGCGATTCAAAAATATGATTATAGATCGCGCTAGCGTCAACAATTTTCAAAGCCTCTCTGAACTCGTTAAGATTCTCCGCCTTTAAATGAGTAGGCACTTCGATAATCTTGGATTTCATAAAATAAAAAGGCTGACCGTACTGCAAAGCGGGGGCAACTTGATAAGAGGACAGATGATCGTCGATCACTTCGATCAATTCATTGCGGATTGATTCAATACTGTAACTGGCCTTAGGAGTAATAGCCGAAAGCTTTTCCCCCAGAACTTTGTCGCGCAACTGAATGGCAGCCCAATTGGCAAAATCATTGGGATAAGGTCCGGCAATATAGAAATGTCTTAAGAAATAACTGTGCGTATGAAAATAAATCGAATCCGCCGGAACTTCTTCAATATAATCGAGAAGCTGTTTTTCGTTTTCTGCTTTCTTCCCCAAAAGCTCTTTGATTTCAATGCAATCAGTAAAATGAAATTTTTGCATAATTGTTATTTTTTAATTGGAGTTAATGCTAGTATTTATATCATATCAAGAAAGACAGTCAAAGGTTTTATTTAACAGAATAGGCTCAAGAAGCGGCCTTGAAAACAATCATTCGACTGACGGCCGCTTCTTGAGCCTCTTTTCCAAAATTCAATAGGTCCTGTTATCTGACCTTTGTTTTTCTGACCATTGTTGCTTGTGTCGTCCCCTTCTTGTAGATAACTAGAACGCGATCTCCCTGGCTCAAAGAAGGGCTCACCCCTTTTAAAACCTGGAATGTCATTCTTTCATCACCAACCTTAACCGTTACTGTGCCCCTGTAAGTATCGGTCGACACGATTTCCCCACGCACCGCGATTCGATCACTGCGAAGCGCCGCCGAAGCCATTGTGGAACTCATAAGTAGAATAATCAATACAATAACGCCTAATCTTCTCATTTCTTCATCCTTTCAGTATGACTGAATGTCCCAGAGAATAGACGCCCTAAGACACTTGTCTATTGTCATTCATTGCCCCAGAATTCGAATTCTTCTTCATCATAAGTATCTCCGACTATCAACAAAGCTATATTTTGTCCATCAATAATACGATAATCAATATCAATATAATCTCCCTCAATTAGGTCTGTGATAGAATTTGCGTTCTCAAGAGCAGTCTGATCGTTGATGACATAAATAACTTCAATCTCTTTTTCTCCCATTTCATCATATTCATTCACCACAATCTGATCATCCAAAATTCTTACAACCCTGCCGTATGAAAAATTGATTTTCATTGCTTGCTCATTCTCTTGCGCCCAAACCCCGCCTCCCGCAAAGACTAAAGACAATATTAATAATATCGTTGCACTTCTACTAATCATGTCTACATCACCTCCTTCCCGCTGAGACTTTATGACCTTTTTCTGCTTCCGTCTTTTTTGAGAAAACGCCCAGCCTGCGGCCCTCTTGGATCACCAAATGAATCAATTGCCCCTGCTCGCTGTCATATTCAATTCTGTAATTAACCTGATTGCCGCATCTTCGATCGGTGACCATACGCATCATACGCAAACGCATCAAATGCTTTGAAATAGTTGGCTGTGAGACATGAAGCTTTTTACAGATATCTTTGACACTGATTTCTTTTTGAGAAAGAAGATAAAGAATCCTTAGCCTTGTGTCGTCTCCAAGCGTTTTTAATATTTGTCTTAAGAATTTAATATTCATGGTCATTTTTTTGTTCATGCATTATTCCTTTATACGTATATACTTATATATTATAATCTATACAATGTCAAATTATTTTTCTATAATTTATGTCCTGATACCCACCCCCACTTATTGAAAAGAGGAAAGGTATTTGCCGCTTCATGAAAACTCTTTTAGAATTAAACTAATTAAATCTGGCATTCATCTTTATTTACGTCTAAGTATAAAAAATATTTTGGCTGGAGACTCTTAGGGCGTCTTGGTGCCTTTACCCTGTGGCCATTTTACAATTTCCAATATTTCCTTGCCGCTGGTGACCATGGCCGGGATTTGTACGCATTCAAGAAAGCATGTAAAGGCACCTTACCTTACTGCTATTTCTGGTGGCACTATAGACCTTTTATGCCTTACTATTATGCTCTGATTTTTAAAGTTTTAGGCGTAAGCATTCAAAGCGCTTTGTCCGGATATTTATTGCTGGTTTTGGCTGCGAGGATTCTTATTTATGCCAGCCTGTCTTTGGGGAGGCTCCCCATCATGGGGGGGTATCGCTGTGACCTGTTTTTTACTGTTTCGCCCTGAAGTGTTTCACGCATACAACCATATCGAAGGCGTTGTCTGCATACTTGGTATCATTTATTTTCATTGATATGCCCAACAATCGTTTTAATAGTTTTCTATAAAAACACTTCGAGATTACAGCACAGTTCAACCAGTTTACCAGTCGGCCCGGCTGGGCCTGAAATCAAGGCGTGATCATTCTTGAGCAAAAAGCCAATAGTTTTTAACTAGCGCGTCAACCGAAAGAAGACGCAAGACAACTTCTTTTTTATTTGAAAATCGTGTCAGTAAAGCAAGGAAGGGCTCGGCATTAATTTTGACTTCCGTTTATGCGCCAGAGTTGATTTAAAAGAATCACACTAGCGGACCGCTATATCAACCCTACCATCGTTATGATAAACGGGTGAGCTTTACCAAATAAGAAATCCTGCAAAAGCAGGATTTCATTTGGCGGGCCCGACGAGATTTGAACTCGCGATCTTCTGCGTGACAAGCAGATATGTTAACCGGGCTACACCACGGGCCCATCCAATTTAAATTTTGATTCCAAGTTTAATATGGAAATAAGGGTTTGTAAAGAAAAACTTTTGATCACGAAAACTTTTGATCACAACACATTGTTAAGGTTAATTTTTGGAAATGGTCGCAACCTATTGTTTATAAAATGTATTAATGATAAACTGAGCAACTTACAACATAAAACGATAAACACGGATTTATATAGAAAATATTGGAAGTTGACTTAACATCTCATAATCCTGAAGATTTTTTGTTAATCAAAACCACAGAGCTCATGAACGGCCAAGGAGGGTTTTATTGATATGGCCAAAGCGATCCTTGAATCTCCTTCTTATCAACCAAGCGGAAAGATAATCTTCGACCACCGCGGCATTGATCTTTCTCAAGCGACTTTAGAAGACCTCAAAATGATCAGGAAATTTCACATGGAAAATGAAGAAAAAATCGGAGACGGCAAATGCGCCATTGTGGTAGAATCTGAATCGAATTGGAATCGCCTCTGGAGTTAGGGTCAAAAGATTAAAACCACCAATCGCGTGAAGATTTTTGAAGATATGGATTCAGCCGTTAACTGGGTTCGTTCTTGATAAAAAAACTGCGTAGTGACTACGCAGTTTAATAAATGAGGTCTAAAAAAATGGTGGGCAGTGCAGAACTCCCTAGCCCGCATTCAATTTCATTCTGTTTAATGGGGAATAGAGGACTCGAACCCCTGGCCTTCTGAATGTAAGTCAGACGCTCTAACCAACTGAGCTAATTCCCCGTTAAATCTAGCCAACTATCTTCCCGGTACCCATCAAAGTAAAAACCATAACAAACAGGGCGACCGTCTCGATAATCCCTAAAACAATCAGATAATTTCCAAATCCCTTGCCTGTTTCGGCTAGCGCATCGGCGGCGGCAGCACCGGCTTTGCCCTGCATCCAGGCCGACAGTCCCATCGCTATTCCGCCGAGCAGACCCGCGCCCCAGAAGAAATCTCCCTGAGTCACGTTATTGATTAAGGAATTCATCACAATCATCCCGTAAATCGTTTGGGATAATGGCGCACCCACAAAAACCGTTAAGATAAAAGGTGCCGCTTTACTCATCGCAAAACACTTTTTCCACGCTCCGACAGCCGCCATACCGGCTACCCCGGTGCCCAGAGCTGAACCTGCCGCTGCCAAAGCTAAAGCACCGGCGACCCCTAAATCCTGAAGCTGCCAAAGAACCGCATTTTCCATAATCAAACTCCTTGTGTTAAACTTTGATGTTTTTGGTCTCTCTTAGGGGATCATACGGGATCCCGCTCCATTCCATATTCAAATGACTAGAAAATTCCAAAACATTTAATCTTACCCCGTGTACCAAGATCGCCATCGCTCCTAGAAGAATATTCAGCAAGTGTCCAAAAACCAGAATCAGGGACATGGCCAGGCCCGATAGAAAACTCCCCATGCCGATTTCCGCCGCCATCTGATTAAAGGCATCAGCTACGGCAACGGTCGCTAAACCAACGGCAAATAGTCGGATATAGGACACCACATCGGTAAACGTATTTAGAACATTAATTAATAATTCCCCTAAGCCAACCGCCATACCTTTCAGGATATTCTTTTGCGGTTTGCTAAAAAATATTACACCCAGCGCTCCGCCGATAAAAAGAACGTTTGAAAATGGAGGCAACGGTTGATTCAAAATTAATAACTTTGCCAGAAAATACATCCCCCAAAGCAAACTCAGCCAGCCAAATTCACTGACAACGCTTTTCGAAGGCCATTTAATTAACGCCCGCCAGGCGTGCGCAATACTTAAATGAATCGCGCCAATCAAAAAACAAAGTTTCTGGATATGCGTATTATCCGCAAGCCAGGGCAAAAGTGGCTGGATGTTTCCAGCCAGCCACTTTTGCCCGAAAAACGTCCCGGTTAAGACTCCCCAGATAACCGCACAACCGCTAAGAACATACATCAGAATAAAAAGAGACTGATTCGGTTTTCCTTTTGTTTTTAGATGTCCCCAAATCGTCAGCCCTGCAAAAACCAGCCCATATCCAGCATCGCCAATCAGCATACCGAAGAAAACTGAAAAGAAAATCAGAAAAAACAGACTGATATCCACTTCGCAATATCCGGGAAGAATATTCATCATCCTAAAAACCGGCTGAATGATTTCGACCCATCTTGGATTACGAAGCATGGTAGGCACTCTTTCACCTTCGCCCGGGTCCTCCATGATAAGACCCCATTTCTTTCTTTTGGCATAATGGCGCAGAGACTCACAAGACGGTTTCGGACAAAAACCCTTGAGATAAGCCAGAGATTCTGCCTGTTTTACAGCGGCGATAGCTTCCTTGGTTTTTAATTCCATTTTCAGCTGTTCGATCAGCTCCAGATAATACTGCCGATATTGAGCCATTTCTTTGAGTCTTTTTTCTTTTTTCTCTAGCTTGTCAGCATCTTGGCTCTGCAATATCTTTAGTTGACTCAGTCCCGTTTCAGGAAATTTTATTTGTTCAAAATCAAGTTTAATCTCATAATCACTAACGACCACACAATAAGCCATGCCGGAAAAACGGAAAACCACCTGCAAAACAATATCCTCACCGATGCTTTTCAATGCTTTTAAGGGAATTCGATAAAGTCCGAGATAAATGCCATGGTTCTTTAAATAATTGATATCTTTAAGAGAAAAATCGCCCCAGGGCTCCCATTGCTGAATGACCATCTTGCGGCTAATCATTTCATCTTGAAGCTCATGAATCTCTTCCTGAGTACGGACAATACGCTGTGCCGTCTCCAGCCACTGATCGGTGGCCATATTCCCCTGCTTCTCCTGCTTAATCGATAAAAATTCAATGACGCGAGAAACAGTATCAATCTGTTCTTTTAGTTTGTTCACATCATCGCTTAAAGGAGATTGTTCATGCTCAATGTGCAAAGCACCGAAACTTTTAAGTGCCCCTACAGCAAGAGAGACGTCCTTGTCTTGGGTAATGACATAAACTTTTTTCATGGAAACAATCATAGTTATCCGACCACGCTGAGGGATTCGATCTTTTTCTTGGCAACCTTACTGATCCCAACGGCACTAGCCTGCTGATCACCAAGATAAATCCGTATTTTTCTGATATGATCCATGCATTCGGGTATTTTGACCTTCTCAAAAAGATTAACGCGTTGAGTAATTATGCGTAACTCTTGAGCCAGAATATCTATTTGTCTTTTGATCAGATTTACTTCAATAAGGATATTAAAGAAATCTCTCATCCGCTCAATGGCTTGGTCAGTCCAAAAAGGAGTTGCATAAAAATCGTAATCAATGTCTTTATACTGGATGGATTTGCACAACGGAAGTCTGACGCCTGCGATATTGACATCTTCCTTTACAACCTGAACAGGGATCACCCATGGTCTGATTTCAAAGCGAACGTCGGCCAGCAACCCGCTCCATTGTTCAATGAATTGCTTTTTTTCATCCAAAAGTTTTTCCCTTTCAGCCAATCCTCTTTTGACTTCCAGAATTTTAGCTTGAAGCTGCTGTTTCTTAAGCTGTAAGGTCGGTAGATAATGCTCATATTGCTGCAAGCTGTCACGCTGGCGCTTGAGTTCACCTTTGGTCAGTTTGATCTTGCTCATGATCTTTTTGCTTTTTTTCCTTCGGCCAGTGTTTTTCCAGCAAGAAATCCTTCATTCCCGTCTCAGTCTGATCGAATATGTCCGCCAAAATGGTCCATCCCCGATCCAAAGCCTCTTCAAGAGGAATGTTGACCGAAAGATCCATGAGTTCTTCTTCGAAACGTTTTCCATAAGCCAAAAGCTTTTTATCCCAATGACTCATCTGAAAACCCAGAGATTTCTTCTCCAAGGCTTCGCGATAATCGGCGAATAACTGAATCATTCGATCCATGATCGCGCGATGATCATCTCTTGTCTCACCGTTTACCTGTTGCTTTAAACGGCTCAAGGAGCCGAAGGGTTCAATATGTCCACCCCTAAGATAAAATTGGCCCTCGGTGATATAGCCTGTGTTGTCAGGAACCGGATGGGTCACGTCGTCACCCGGCATGGTTGTCGCCGCCAGGATAGTGATGGAGCCGGCCGTATCAAAATCTACGGCCTTTTCATAACGGCCGGCTAACTGGCTGTAGAGATCTCCGGGATACCCCCGATTAGAGGGAATCTGTTCCATCGTAATGGCAATTTCCTTTAAGGCATCACAGAAATTGGTCATGTCGCTTAAAAGCACCAATACCCGTTTGCCTTCAAGCGCAAACTGCTCGGCCACAGCCAAACTCACATCGGGAACAAGTAAACATTCCACCGTTGGATCGCTGGCCGTATGAACAAAGAAGATGGATCGTGACAGCGAACCATTTTGTTCGAAGGTATTTTTAAAATAAAGATAATCGTCGTACTTTAAACCCATCGCACCCAAAATGATGATATCTACCTCAGCCTGCATCGCTATCCTGGCGAGCAGAGGATTGTAGGGTTCGCCGGCGACAGAAAAAACAGGCAGTTTTTGCGATTCCACCAGCGAATTGAAAATATCGATCATCGGGATTCCTGTCCTGATCATATTCTTAGGAATGATTCTCTTGGAAGGATTGACAGGGGGACCTCCGATATCAATCATATTCTCGGACAAAGACGGGCCTTGATCGCGCGGCAGACCGCTTCCGGTAAATATACGACCCAAAAGATTACTTGAATAGGAAATACGCATTGGATGCCGAAGAAAACGCACTTGATCGTCTGTTGAAATACCGCGGCTTCCGGCGAGCACTTGAAGGGAAACCTTGTTCCCGTCCAACCGAATCACCTGGGCCAATGACGCGCCCCGTTTTGTCTTGATTTCAGCAAGCTCCCGATAGCCTACGTTTTCGGCTTCCACTGTGATGACATCACCTGCGATCTGAAGAATTTGACTGTAAATTTTACGCATTGTCAGAACCGCCTTTATTACCGATTTTGTCGCGCAATTCTTTTTCGATTCTCTTGAAAGCATCGACCTGAAATTCCGTTGAATTCCAGTTGATGAATTTTTGCCTTAACTCCTGAAAAAACCGCCGGGCTTTTTCTTTAGACTCAAAATCCATCTCAAGATCAAGAATTTCTTCGATCAAACCAATAACATGTTTCTGACGCTCTGCGGTTGTAGCCTCATCAACCTTATCGAAAGCGTTCTGCTGCAAGAAAACGGCATCAAAAAATTCTCCTTTTAAATAATCAATAAAATCTCCCAAAGATGTCCCTTCTTCGCCAATCACTTTCATCATTTGATGAACGGAATTGCTTCTTTGGATAATTTTCGTCCCCTTTTGAATAGCCTGCTGAGGGATAAAGCTTTGGTATTTACTCCAACTTTCTAAAGGATCTATGGCCGGATACCGTCTGGCATTAGCCCGATCTCGCGAGAGCCCGTGAAAAGCACCAACAACCTTTAGTGTGGCCTGTGTAACCGGTTCTTCAAAATTGCCTCCGGCGGGAGAAACCGCCCCACCGATAGTAACAGACCCACAGCTTCCGTCATGCAACTTAACCAGACCGGCCCGCTCATAAAAAGAGGCAATGCGCGTTTCTAAATAGGCTGGAAAAGCTTCCTCGCCGGGTATTTCTTCTAAGCGACCGGACACTTCACGCATGGCCTGCGCCCATCGGGAAGTCGAATCAGCCAAAAGTAAAACATTTAATCCCATCTGGCGATAATATTCCCCCAGGGTTACCGCTGTATAGACGCTGGATTCCCGGGCAGCCACCGGCATGGAACTTGTGTTGCAGATAATAATGGTCCGATCAATCAATTTCTTTCCGGTCCGTGGATCTGTCAACTCCGGAAAGGTTCTTAAGACTTCAACGACTTCACCGGCGCGCTCTCCGCAGGCAGCGATAATGACAAGATCGGCTTCCGCATGCCGGCTGATCAAATGCTGCAGAACAGTTTTACCGCTACCAAAGGGACCGGGCGTACAAAAAGTTCCTCCGCGGGCCACCGGCATTAAGGCATCAATGATTCGAATTTTGGTAACTAAAGGTTCCCGGGGGAGCAGTTTCTGCTCATAAGCACTGATAGGAATTTTCACAGGCCAGGTTTGCTGCATTGTCACTGGATGGACTTGTCCCTTTTCATCACGTACTTTAGCAATCTCCTGCGTCAAGCGATAAGTTCCTTTGAATGCGATTTCAGTGATTTCGCATTCTCCCCGCAAATAAAAAGGAACCATAATCCAATGCTGGAAGATCTTCTCAGGAACCTCTCCAAGTTTTGAACCGGCGCGCACCCTATCGCCTTCTTTTGCTCTCGGCGTGAATTCCCAGCGACTGTCATCGGGCAAAGGATCCAGATATTTCCCGCGCTTTAAGAAAAAACCATATTTTTTCGCCAACTGCGGCAAGGGATTCTGCAACCCGTCAAATACTTGACCGATCAAACCCGGACCGAGTTCGACGCTAAGAAGTTCATTGCTAAATTCCACATCAAAACCCACTTGAATGTTCTGGGTATCTTCGAAACATTGAATCTCGGCCTGTTTTCCCCGGATACGAATCACTTCTGATTTAAGACGTTCTTGCCCGCAGAGAATATAAGCGACCTCATTTTGGATCACGTGAGTATCAAAGGCAACTTTGACCATGTTACCGTTAACACCGATAACTTTTCCTATTCGTCTTTTTTCTTGTGTTTGTGTCATGAGTCTCCACCTTTATTGATAGCTTCCAGGACTTCCCCGCTGTAACTGTCCAAAATTTTTTGACCTTCAGAGGACTCAAAGACTTGCTTGCGATCAAGAATCTGTAGCTTCAATCCATAGGCAATCAGCGTTTCCAGATCAAATTGATGGTAACTGCTCAAACATTCAATAAATTCCCATATTGTTTCATCTAAAAATAATTCTCCTTTGAGAGGATCGGTTTGCTTGAAAGCCTGGCTCACGGCATCGGCAAGAAACGGATTGACGCATTTATCCCCGCGCAGATAACCCATGGGATCTTTATGAGCACGCAAGGCCCGGAATCGAGCCATTTCATTAGAATAGCAATTGAGATAAACAGCCCAATGCTTTAAGAGATCGTTGCGCCGGCATGCGGGATCATCCACAGAAATCTCAAAATTCGCTTTTTGAATCAGTGAGAAATCATCGCGTGAACAAATCCTCTCGCATTCTTTAAGAAAATCTCCGTAACTCAGAAAAGGCTTCTCGTCTTTTTTAAGTATCGGCAAACTTGAGACCAGATAATAATAGTTTGTCATTGGATTTTTGAGTCTTTTTGATCTACTGCGCTTTGAATGATCTGGGATGTTTCCGCGTGGAGAAAATTGCTTAAATACTCCGCTAATGCCTGGTCGCTAAAATCAAAAGCCGATTTTCCTGCATCGAAGCTGATTGAAAAACCCTTATCGAGCAGACCGCTCGTTCTAAAAACAATCCCCTCTTTGACTTTACCCTTGATTTTGGTAAAAACGCTTTTCTTGATCGCTTGCTGATCTTTTTCGGAAACGGTCACGATGATGTCGTGATCTGGTTTTCCTTGATCCAGAAATGCATTGATGGAAACAGCGATGATCTGGGCCATCCGATCCCGAGATAAAACCTCCTTGACATCCTCCTGGATAATGTTATCAAGAATTTTTTTAATCTCTTTTTTCAGCGTGAGAATCATATCGCGGGAAGACTGCTTAAGAGCATTTTCCGTTTTTTCTTTCTTCAGCTGAGATTCATTTTCGGCCTTCTGGATGATTTGCTCAGCTTCTTGCTGGGCCTTTTCGATAATATCCTGGGCTTTTTGTTGTGCCTGCTTTTCTATCTCAGAGGCTTTTTGTTTGGCCGAATCAATTCCTTCGCTCTTGATCTTATTAATCAATTCCTGAACTTGCTGAGACATCGTTGCGTTCTCCTTATCATGAATTCATTTCATCAATAATCGCGCGAACTGCTTTAAGGGGATCCTGTGCTTGGATGACTGGTCGTCCAACAACAATAAAATCACTGCCCTGAGTGATAGCCTCTTTGGGGGTAGCAACCCTTTTTTGATCCCCTTTTTGCGCACCTTCGGATCGGATTCCCGGCGTGACAATAATGAAATCTTCTCCAATTTCTCGCCGGATTAAGGCAGCCTCCTCAACAGAGGCGACTACTCCGTCACAGCCGGATTTCCTGGCTAGTTGAGCTCGTTCGATAACAAGAAATTGTATCCTATCGGCTTTCTTTTCGCTTGTCAAGACAGTAATCCCTAACACAACGGGCTTACGCAGACCTTTTTCTAAGGCTGTTTTTTGGGCGGCCTCGGCAGCTCTCTGACACATCTCGAGGCCGCCTTGCGTATGAATCGTCAACATAAAAAGGCCTTTTTCCGATGGTGTCTGTCCATTTGATCCAGAGGCATCGTGCTCAGGAAGAGTCAGGCTCACCGCCCGGGTAACGGCCTGAGCGACCGTATTTGGAATATCGTGATATTTCAGATCCAAAAAAACTTTTCCTCCGCGAGCCTGGACAAAACGCACCGCAGCGGGACCACAGGCTGTAAAAAGTTGGCTACCGACTTTAAAAATCTCAACAACCGGATACAGAAGATCGATTAGTTCCCCGGCTTTAGCCAATGATTCTACATCCAAAGCAACAATCAGTCTGGATTTATTTTCTGTCATGGGACTCAAGATCTCCAATCAAATCATTGATATCACGATATTGATATTTTTTCATATATTTCTTTATTCCGTCAATAACGATAAGAGGCGTTAAGGGATTAAGGAAATTAGCGGTCCCCACAGCCACAACTGTGGCCCCGGCTAAAAAGAACTCAATCGCATCCTGCGCGTTTGTTATTCCGCCCATGGCTATAATGGGAATTTGCACGTTTGCGGCCGCCTCAAATACAATCCGTAAAGCCAAAGGTTTTATGGCTGGCCCGCTCAATCCACCGGTGATATTACCTAAGACCGGTTTCCGACCCTTGCTGTCAATCGCCATTCCCCGATAAGTATTGATCAAACTCAGAGCATCCGCTCCGGCAGCTTCTGCGGCCTTGGCAATGGAAACAATATCGGTAACATTAGGAGAAAGCTTGGCTATTACTGGTAAACGACTGGCTTTTTTTATCTTGCGAATAACCCTCTCAGTTGCCCGGGGATCCTGAGCCACAAGTTCTTTTTGTTTCAAATTAGGACAAGAAAGATTGGCCTCGAGAGCTTTCACGCCTTTAATGCCTTGAAGTTTTTCTGTCAAGATGGAAAATTCCCGATCCGAATAACCGAGAATACTGATAATCAAAGGAACGCCAATCTTTTTGAGAAATGGAATCTTATTCTTAATAAAAGAATCCACTCCTTCATTTTCAATTCCTATGGCATTGAGCATCCCCGAAGCGGTTTCACATATCCGAGGCGGCCGATTGCCTTGCTGAGCCTTGAGTGTGACAGTCTTGGGAATCAGGCAGCCGAGCCGACTGAGTTTTTTAGTATCGCAATAGGCGTCGACATAACCAAACGTTCCGGAGGCAACAGTCACCGGATTCTTTAGTTTTAGTTTTCCTATGTGGACGGATAAGTTCATTTTTGAGCTCAATATACGGTCATCATTTAGGCTTCAGGTGTCAGTAAAGATGAATCTAATGGATGAGACCGGGCACTTGATGCCTTACTGCAATAGTGCCCTTTGCATTCCAATAGAAATCAGAAAGATTCCAAATCCCTTTTCAAGTTCTGATCCGGAAAAGCTTGAGTAATAGGCATTCCGATAAAAGCGCCTAAAAAATCCCGAAGCGGAAAAAAATCGAAATCCTGACTTTCACATGACCCGCATAGCAGTAAAGCGATTCAGCGAAACAGGTAACCCGCGCGAGCATGATCACAAACGAAGCTACCTAAGTATCCTGCTGAGCCAAACTCAAGAAATAGGCTGGAATCGGCACCCTGACAATGCCACCGCCGATACCAAAAATTCCCCCGATAAGTCTACCGGACAGTTCCAACAATAATGCTCGCACGGACAACATAGCTCCCCTGTCTCAAGAAACGATATCCTCGAACTTAAAAACAGGGCCGTCGCGACAGACAGTTTGATATCCCTGTTTTGTTTTAATAGCACAGCCCAAACAGGCTCCCAATCCGCAGGCCATCACTTCTTCAAAAGATCCTTCAGCAGCAATCTGTTTTTCAAGAGCGTACTGGCTGACAGCCCTTAACATGGGCCGGGGTCCGCAAGCATAAAGAAATGCTTCCTTCGGATTCACTTTCAGCTCAGAAAGCAGTTCTGTCACGTATCCTTTATGCCCCACGCTTCCATCATTCGTTGAAATTTGTGTCTTCACTCCACTGTCGCGAAAACCCTTAAACGGAAAAATATGGCCTTTACTTCGGGCTCCATAAAGCAAGATCTTTCGCCCTCGAAATTCTTTGAGCGCATCAGAAAGAATCAAAAAAGGAGCGATACCCACTCCCCCGGCAACCATAATGATCTGTTTGATTCTCCTCTGAGGCAGAGAAAACCCGTGCCCCAGTGGACCTAAAACATCCAAATGTTCTCCCTTTTTCTTTTCAGCCAGTATTTGGGTTCCTTGTCCGACCACCTCGTAAAGAATATCACAAGTTTTCTTTGCCTGGAAAATACTAAAGGGCCGTCGGAAAAATGGATTAAGGCCTTGGGTGACCCTCAGGTGAATGAACTGACCCGGCTTCACTTTCTTGACAATCCCTTTGGCATCAAGTGAAAGTCGATAATACTTTGGGCAAATCTTTTTATTCGATCGTATTTCCGCCGTAAAATGGACCTTATGCATAACGGTAAAGAAGCCCCAAGCCAATCGCAAAAAGAATCATAGCTTTTAAGAAAACCATCATCGCGTTTCTTATGTCGATTACACCGTAAACAATATTCTCCTGAAGCACTTCAAGCACAAGGGCTAGAAGCGGCCAAGCTAACAACCCTCTTTTCTCTTTAGTATTTAAGGCGCACTCCCATGGAAAAACTTTACTGAATTTCTTTTTAAATAAGATACAAATACCGGGGAAAATCTGAGGAACTTGTTTGCAGTAATCTTCATATTCCTTTCCGAATATTTTAAGCAAATGCTTCTGCTCCAGTCTTATCTGTTTTTCGAATCTCCAGTAAAATAAAAGTCCGAAAAGGACCAGCGTCCACCACGGCCAGACAATCAAGACAAATCCCGCACCTAAAAGAAAACTACCCAGATACATGGGATTGCGCGTCACCATGTAGGGACCGTCTATTACAAGTTCGTGACCTTTTCCAGAGTGCATTTTTTTATGACCACGGGCGATCATTCTCAGATATACGCCGGCAAGAAGCAAAATCATTCCCAAAAAATCAAAAACATCGTCAACCTGTAGTCCATAAGCATAAAACCACTGAAATTGATAAAGAAGTCCGGTCAAAATGATGATAAAAGAAAGAATGGAGCTGTCGATTTTGATTCTTCTTTTCATGATAATGTTCTTATTATAGTTTTTAAAACGAACTTCGTAAAGTTAACACTTTCTTTTCATATAATCTTCAATAAACTGCCGCAACTCGTTGAGTGTTTTGACTTTTATCATTCCCTCAACATTCCAATTTCCGAAATCTACAATTGGTTTCTTGTAGACAAAACCATAGGAAATTTCCGATCTTGTTCCATGACTACCGGGCAGAGCAATAATCAAGTCAGCCGCAGCCGCAACCATAGCATTTCTCGCATAACCTATTGTAGTTGGTAACGCAATATCAATATAAGGATTGGCATCTTTTTTGTTTATTCCCGGAAGAAGGCCTATCGATAGACCATTCCCCTCTTTGACCCCTTTTGCAGTCGCTTTCATTGCTCCATCGAGTCCACCACATACCAATATTGCCCCCATTTCTGCAATTATTTTTCCAATTTGGTGGGCATTACACTCCATTACATGATCAATCTTATGACCTCCAATGACTGATATTAAAAATTGTTTGTTTGATCTCTTTGACATATTCTTATTCTCCACTTTACATTAATATATTATTATAATTGGTCTTAATACTCCACTTATAAAATTTCTTTTAATTGTGTATATCCTGTGGAAAAATGGTTATCTGCATAAATCAATGTGTCTGACAGAAATCAACCACCCGCCTGAAGCTTAGCAAAAAACTCACCTGCGTCAAAAGCAAGGATGGGATGGAAACCAACATTCTTATATAATGCGCCTGGGTAGATTCGAACTACCACGCACGGCGCCGGAGGCCGATGCCCTATCCATTAGGCTACAGGCGCAAATTTCCATAAATCAAAAAGAAAAAACCAATCAAATAGAGATTGGTCTATTATAGATAGAATTTTCGGTCTATTCAACTGAGTAAACAACTTTTCCATTACATATAGTTTTCTCTATCTGTCCAAAAAGTCTTTGGCCGATAAAAGGAGAATTACTTGCCTTTGAAAAAAATTGATCGGAATCAACCTGCCAGGATTTATCGATATCCACGAGAATGAGGTCCGCATCAAATCCTTCACGAATTCGCCCTTTAGCAGAGAGTCCTAAAATGGCGGCCGGATGGCCAGACATTTTCTCAGCCAACTGTACTAAGCTGAGAATGCCGGGATTGACGAGCTGAGTAATCCCTAAGGCAAAAGCCGTCTCGAAACCGATAACCCCAAAGGCGGCATGATCAAATTCTGCCTCTTTATCTTCAATAGTATGCGGGGCATGATCCGTGGCGATACAATCGATAATGCCGTCTTTAAGGGCCGCCTTGATGGCATCCACATCACTTTTGGTGCGAAGAGGAGGATTCACCTTGGTATTGGTATCGAAATTTTTTACCGCTTCTTCATCAAGGGTAAAGTGATGAGGCGTGACCTCGCAGGTAACGGAAATTCCCTGCTTTTTGGCTACCTTTATTAACTGAACGGATCTCTCCAAACTGATATGCGCAAAATGTATTTTTGTTTTACAATAACGGGCAATTTCGATATCGCGGGCCATAATCGCTGTTTCTGCCATCGCGGCTTGACCTTTGAGTCCTAAAAGGGTGGATGTATATCCCTCGTTCATAACCCCGCAAGAACTCAATGCCGGTTCTTCGCAGTGCTCAATAAGAAGCAATCCAACCATTTGGGCATAATCTAAAGCGTGGCGTAATAATTGACTATCTAAGACAGAATATCCATCGTCGGAGATGCCAATACAACCTGCTTTTTTGAGCTCAAAGAGATCTGTCATCTCCTGACCTTTTTGCTGTTTGGTCACCGCCCCAATTGGAAAAATATTAATCAAGCCAACGCGTTTGGACTCTTTGAGAATACCTTCAATCACCATTTGATTATCAATCACAGGATTGGTATTGGGCATACAGCAAACTGAAGTAAACCCTCCTTTAGCGGCCGAGCGAGAACCACTCTCAATTGTCTCTTTATGTTCAAATCCCGGTTCCCGCAAATGCGCGTGCATGTCAATCAAACCCGGAAAAACATGTTTGCCCTTGGCATCCATAATTTTGTGTTTCCCGATCGTGATAGAGGAAGCCACTCTCACAATGCTTTTTTTCTCAATCAAAATATCATAAGACAGATCTTGAGAATAATCTGAGTCGACAATCAGAGCATTTTTTATTAACAACCCCATATATTTTAAGCCTCTTTGATTAATCCACTTTCCGATTTCTTGCCCAACAATAAAAACAAGACAGCCATACGCACAGCTACCCCATTGGTTACCTGCTCTAGAATTACAGAATATTCTCCGTCGGCCACATCGGCTGAAATCTCAATGCCGCGATTGGTGGGCCCGGGATGCATAATCACGACATCCTTCTTAGCCATCTTTAGTTTCTGCTTGTTGATTCCAAAAACTTTTGCATATTCCCGAATACTGGGCAAGAAATTCTCGTACTGTCTTTCTTTCTGAAGCCGAAGCAACATCAAGACATCCGATTCTTTAATGACTTTATTTAGATCATAGGTCACGGCTACCCCAAATTCTTCAATCCCCTCAGGAATCAAAGTGGCTGGACCGCAACAGGTTATCTGCGCACCCAACTTTGTTAATCCGCAGATATTAGACCGGGCCACCCGAGAATGCAGGATATCGCCGATAATTCCTACCTTCAACCCTTTGATGCGACCGAGTTTCTGCTTAAGGGTAAAAATATCTAAAAGCGCTTGGGTCGGATGCGATCGACACCCATCTCCGGCATTGACAATCGCCGGCTCCAGCGCTTGTGAAAGTTTATGGGGAACTCCGGCGCAAGCATGGCGAACAACAATCAAATCCACGTTCATCGCTTCAATATTGCGAGTCATATCCAAAATTGATTCGCCCTTTGTCAGAGAACTGCTAGTAGCGGCTATATTAATCGTATCGGCGGAAAGACGCTTGGCAGCCAGTTCAAAAGACATGCGGGTACGAGTTGAGGGCTCGCAAAAAAGCATAACAATAGTTCGGCCCCGCAGAGCAGGAACCTTTTTTATATCCCTGGTTGAAACCTCTTTAAATGATTTGGCTTGCTCAAGAATTAACTCGATCTCCTCGCAACTAAGGTGTTGAAGGTCTAGTAGATCATGCTGCTGCCAACGATTCATTTGCGAGGTTTCTCCTCAATGATAACTTCATCATCGGTTTGATCTGTCTCTTTTAAGCAAACCTGGATGTTCTGCGCAGAAGAAGTAGGAATATTTTTGCCCACATAGTCGGCACGAATCGGCAGCTCCCTGTGTCCCCGGTCGATCAAAACAGCCAGTTGAATATTGGCCGGCCGTCCGAAATCAATCAGTTCATCAAGAGCCGCCCGGATAGTGCGCCCGGTAAAGAGAACATCATCGACAAGAATAATCTTTTTATCAGTAATGTCAAAATCAATCAGAGTTTCGTGCACCACCGGTTGAGCACCGATCAGCGATAAATCGTCTCGATAGAGCGTAATATCCACAATCCCCAAGGGAACAGCTGCGCCTTCTATATTTCTGAGGCACACATTGAGCCGCTCGGCCAAAATCGCACCCCGCGTGCGGATTCCGATGATACACAAATCCCGCAAACCCTTATTGCGCTCCAAAATCTCATGCGCCAATCGAGTCAGTGCCCGCTTAATCGCCGTTTTATCCATAATTTTTGTGTGCGCCATTAGCTCGTTCCTTGTTTTATTGCGAATTCATTTTTCCGGATACGGAATCGAAATTCTATAAAAAATGCCCACCCTTCTGAAAGGTGAGCTCAATCGTTTGACTTTAAATCTAACATTTTTACTCCTTGCCAGCCTCGCCGGACCAGCTTAAAGGTTTCTAATATTTAAGAAAATATAACATTCTTCGAAGCGAGTGTCAAGGAGAAAAGACAGAGGAATTTTTGTTAGAATTTTTGTTGAAAAGAACGACAAATTCTCCTTTGGGAGTTGATTTTTGGAAATGTTTAATCAGTTCACTGGATTTACCTGTGCGGATTTCTTCGAATTTTTTGGTCAGCTCGCGTGCAACGACAACAAGGGGATCGCTAAGAATGTCGTTCAAATCAAAAAGGGTTTTAACGATGCGATGAGGTGATTCATAAAAAATGATGGTTCCCTCCTGTTGTTTGAATTGTTGAATCATTTTACGTCGGGCGCCAACTTTAACTGGCAAAAACCCTTGAAAAACAAAAGAATGGGCCGGCAGCCCGGATAATGTCAAAGCCACAATCAAGGCTGCCGGCCCCGGAATAGCTGTCATCGCGATATGATGCTTCCCGGCTAAGCGAATCAAATGAAATCCCGGATCACTGATCCCCGGCGTACCGGCATCACTGACCAGGGCAATATCCTTGCCCTGTTTGAGACACTCAATAAGAATCTCCGCTTTTTTGAGTTTGTTATGTTCAAAATAGCTGGTTAGAGGTGTTTCGATCGCATAGTGTTTGCATAGAATTTTTGTATGGCGGGTATCTTCGGCGGCAATTAAATCAACTTGGTTTAGCGTTTCAACAGCACGATAAGTGATATCTTTCAGGTTGCCGATGGGGGTGGAGATGATGTATAGCATTTCTAGCTTTCAGGTATCAGGTATCAGGTATCAGGTATCAGAAGCCATCAGCTGATAGCTGACACCTGACGTCTGATAGCTTTATTCAACAGTTACCGACTTCGCCAAATTCCTGGGCTGATCTACATCACAACCCCGTTTGACAGCAATGTAATAAGCAATCAATTGCAGAGGCAGAGTGACAGCCAGGGGAGAAAGCAAAGGATCAACCAAAGGCAAAAAAATAACCTGGTTGGCATTCTGAGTGATTACCGTATCGCCTTTGGTGGCTATCGCAATGATTTTTCCTTTTCGCGCCCGAATTTCCTGAATATTGGAAATCATTTTCTCGTAAATCTCCGATTCCGGCGCAATACAAACAACCGCTCGGTATTCATCAATGAGAGCAATCGGTCCATGTTTCATTTCTCCGGCGGCATATCCTTCAGCCGGAATGTAAGAAATTTCTTTGAGTTTCAAAGCCCCTTCTAAAGCCGAAGGAAAATTCACATTGCGTCCTAAGAAAAGGAAACAACCAAAATGAGCATTAACCCGGGCAATCTGGGCAATTTTATTTTTTTCTTTTAAAATCTCAGCTAAAAGCTGAGGAATAGCCTTTAGTTTTTTAAAAATTTCTTTAGCCTCTCCGGCAGACAGATTTTTTTTGGCCATTCCCAGATTGATAGCCAATAAATACAGAATTCCCAATTGTGCTGTATAGGCTTTTGTTGAAGCCACCCCGATTTCGGGACCGGCATGAGTATAAAGAACACCTTGAGATTCTCGTGCGAGGGAAGAGCCAACAACATTGACAATTGAGACAATCTTTGCTCCTTTTTTCCGAGCTTCCCGAACAGCCGCTAGAGTATCGGCCGTCTCTCCCGACTGACTGATCGCCATGACCAAAGTTTTTTTGCCAATAATGGGCTGACGATATCGAAATTCGCTGGAAAAATCTACATGAACGGGAATTCCCGAAAGCTTCTCGATCGCATATCGGCCGACTAAACCCGCATGATAGGCTGTTCCGCAGGCCACAATCTCAATATTAGAAATCTGCTTAATCTCCTCTTCTTTTAAACCTAAATCATCAAAAACAATCCGCTCTTTTTTAATCCGAGAAGAAAACATAGAAGATAAAACTTTGGGCTGCTCATGAATTTCTTTGAGCATAAAATGAGGAAAGCCCTCTTTTTGGGCGGAGCCGATTGGATAGTTAACAGTATGAATTTTACCCTTGACCTCGCACCCCGAGAAGGAATAAATACCAACTCTGTCTTTGGTCAACAGAGCCATTTCTTCGTCTTTTAAATAAATCACCTTTTTAGTTTTATCCAAAATAGCCGGAACATCGGAAGCAATATAGTTTTCGTCTTTCCCAATCCCGACAATCAGAGGAGACCCAATGCGAGCCGCGACAAGCTGTTTAGGGTGATAGCTAGAGATTACGCCCAAGGCAAAAGCCCCTTTCAATCTTTTGATGGCCAGGCGAACAGCCTTGAGAAGATCACCATGATAATAATCTTCGATCAAGTGCGCAATGATTTCCGTATCGGTTTCCGATAAGAAGCGATGGCCTTTCTTTTTGAGAATATCTTTAAGAATTTGATAGTTTTCAATAATCCCGTTGTGAACAACAAGAAATTTTCTTGAACCGTCAAAATGAGGATGGGCATTACTGCGACTAGGCTTGCCATGAGTGGCCCAACGCGTATGGGATATACCGACATGAGAAGAAGGGAGAACTTTGGTTTTAATTAAGGACACTAGGTCCTGAATCTTTCCCTGAGTTTTTCGAAGAGCAATGTGTCCGTTTGACGATGCGATGACCCCGATTCCGCTGGAATCATATCCTCGATATTCCAGTTTTTTTAGGCTATCAAGCAAAACAGGGACAGCTTGCTTGTCCCCGGTGTATCCGACAATTCCGCACATGATTTGGTTTTAAGATTTCTTCGGTTTTTCTTTTTTGGCTTTGGGTAGTTTGTTTTCTTTGGTTTTTTGCTCTAGCGGCTTGATATGAACAACAGTCACGGCTCTTTTGTAATTGCCTTTTTTCTTTGTAAAATACACCTCTCCATCGCAAGCAGCCGCTAAATGCATACGACCTGTCACATTCTGGCCCGGCTTCCAGCGATCTCCCTGACGGGTTAAAACCGTACCCGATTTGACAAACTGGCCCCCGCTAACTTTCAAGCCGCGGGTTTCTTTATAATACCTGGTTGTCATTCCTCCTCGACGTGACATGAAAATTCTCCTTTCCCGTTAACCTCCGCAACCTCTCGGGACTTTGTTGGTATAACGTTTAGCTTCTTTTTGCGATTCTTTTTCTGCAATAATATTATCAATCTCCTGCTTGAACTGCTCCAGAGTCCGAGCCCGTGTGAGCCGTCCGTTGATAAAAAAGGTAGGTGTTCCACGCACATTAGCCTCGCGCGCACTTTGCACATCCTGCACAATCACCTTTTCCCAATCAGCATCTTTATCTTTGTAATCTTTCATAAACCTTTTTACATCGAGCTTAAGATCTTCGGCTACGTCCTGGAGTATTTCTCCAAATTTGTCTATCTGCTGATCCTTCGGAACCTTACGAATCTCCATTAACTTTTCGCGGTCGAGCGCAAAAAGGGCATCGAGCATCTCGAAGTATTTGCCCTGTTCTCCAGCAGCCAATATGGCTTTAGCCCCAGGCCTGGCCAGGGGATGGAAACCCAAAGGAAAATGTTTAAACACATGACGGACGTCTTTGGGGTAGGTCTTTAAAACCTCCTCGACAATGGGGTGGAATCGCTTAGAATAGGGGCACTGGATCTCGGAAAATTCATAAATAGTCACCTTAGCATCCTTCGGTCCTTGGATAGGAGAAGATCCGATTTCGATATCATGTACTTCATCGTAATCAATCTGTGGCGGCTGAGGCTGCTGGGGCCTCTGCCCGATGGCCTCCGAGAGAGATTTTACCATATTTTGCGTGAAAGCTTTTTGGTAATTCTCGATAACTGTTAACCTTTGTTCCATACGTTTTTGGTTTTCAATAATCATTTTCAACTGCTGATCAATCGTTGCTTCTTCACCCTGAGCCGAAGAAAAAAAACTGCATAGGATCAAGGTTGCTGCGAAAAATAAAAACGATTTTAATCCTTTATTCATTTTATCTCCTTTGGGCGCATATAGGTTAGGATATCCGGCTTAATGATTCCTGCTTCCAGCTTTGGTAGAGATTATCGAGAATGTCCGTTTTTTGTTCGGAATCAATTGTGATAATACTGGCTCCGCAGATACAGTTTTTCTCCAAAACATTAGGCCGAACCCATAGAACAAAAATTTCGCAAGGAATGACGCTATCCTGATCTATATTACGAATTCTTAAATGATAAGGTTGTCCTTGTTTGATCTCCTGGTTTGTGATAAAAGACATGCCGCCACGCGAAAAGTCAACCAACCAACCGATATCCTGCATATCGCCCAAGTCTATGCGATAATTCTGGCGAAATCGGCTCTTAAAACGCGGATGAATTCTCTTATCATCATCGATGGATAAGGGCTGTTTCATGCTCAATCCTCCTTCACTGGTCTTTTCAATCAACCCAAAAGTGTTTTTATTCTAACCTAAAGTTGTTGTTTTTTCAATGAGTTTCGCACACTGCTATGATCAAAGAGAGATCCCTCCATAGCTTGAGACGATATGTTTAATCTCGCCCCAGCGCCGCCCGCTTGCACAACCAAAAATCGCGATGACCAGCGTATTGTTCCCTTTTTGAATATAGCCAACAAAACAGGATTTGGCTTTTTGAGTATATCCCGTTTTTCCGTAGATTTTTCTTCTCCAATTTTTAAAAAGTATTTTATTATGTGCCTTGAGGTTTATTTTTCTTCCGGAGGTCGAGCGGATCGTCATGGTTTTGTAGTTTAAAGCCTTTTTAAAAAAAGGATGCTTCAGGGCCTGCAAAAAAATCACATAAATATCATAAGCCGTCGAATACTGAGATTGCTTGCTAGGAAGCCCATTGGGGTTGGCGAATTTTGTACTGCGGCACCCTAGCTCGCGGGCTCTTTGATTCATCATTTCGACAAATTTTTCCTCACTGCCGGCCACCGCTTCGGCCAAAACAATGCTGGCATCATTGGCAGATTTCATCAAGATCGCCAACAAAAGATCCGCAACCCGATATTTTTCACCTGGTTTCAGATATATCTTGCTGGGCTGGGCTTTCGTCGCCCGGCGGCTAACAGTAATCACTTTATTAAGCGGTAGATTTTCCAGAACAAGCAAAGCGGTCATTACTTTCACGGTGCTGGCCGGCAGGATTTTCTTATGAACCCTCTTGCCGTAAAGACGTTTAACGCGCGTAGAGTCTGAAAAGATCACCGATTTGGCGCTGATGTGATATTTCTTTTTGCGGGAAGCAAGCGCATACTCGGCTGATGAAAAAATAAATCCGGAAAGCACAACTACAACAAAAAGGAGTCTTAACTTATTTGATTGAAAAACTTTAAGCATAAAAATCAAAGCTGGCCGTAAGAATGAGGGATATTTCCTAAATTTTTGTAGCCCCAACGAGATTTGAACTCGTGTCTGATGGCTGAGAACCATCTGTCCTGGACCGGGCTAGACGATGGGGCCATTTGTAAGCGTTCAGGTTTCAGCCCTCAGCCCTCAAATCTCAATTGACAATCTCTGATATCTGCGGGCTGAAACCTGAAAACTCTTCAATAATAACACATTTCTCCTCGAGGTCAACAATAAATATTGACACTCCAGTTATTAGTCGATAAAATAAAAATTAATTTGCCCCCTTCAATGCTTTTAAGGAGCTCTGTCATCGGTGCCCATAGAAGTCGGAATTGGATTCAGCCAAGATCTTCGAACCCCCCTAGCGACTCGGGAAGCCGCTCTTGAGGCAAAATCCAGGATCTCCAACCAGTCGATCAGGCTGATCTTATTATTTTCGACAGTACATCATCATCCTTCCGAAAGCTTGCCGATTATAAGAAAAACTTTCCCCGAAGCCAAAATTCTCGGGTGCTCGACATTCGGTCTTTTTTTAGCGGATATGATTACCCTTCAAGGAATCGGGCTGGCCGCTTTCTCGGGAAACGATTTTGAGTGCGGTATCGCCTGCGTTGAAGATCTCCTCAATCAAGACAAGCGTTCAGCCGGTGTTCACTTAGCCAGAACCATGTTTAAGAATTTTGAACATAGCAAGCGAGCATGCGCTCTAATCATCACCGATAGCCTAGTCAATAATTGTATGTCTTTTCTGCTAGGCACTCAGGAAATTCTTGGACGGCTTCTACCCATTATTGGTGGTTGCGCAAGCGATAATTTTCGATTCAGAAATACCTTTCAGTTCTACCAAGAAAAATCTCTCAAGAAATCGGCTGTGGGTCTCGTTTTAGGAGGCGATCTTACTATCGGTTTTGGATCCCGGCATGGGTTCAAACCTTTAGGAAAACCTCATTTCGTTAATAAATCAATCGGCGAGAGGATTCTTGAGATCGACCGCCAGCGAAGTTCTTTAATTTACGAAAAATATCTGGAGATGGATCTTCCCACATTGAGAAAAGCTCCTCTCAATCAAATCACCGGACTTTATCCCCTAGGCTTTTCTGTGGAGGGGCAGGATGAATTTCTTTTGAGAAACTCCCTGAGCGTCAACAGGGAAGGTCACCTAATCTGCCGGGGGGAAGTACCTCAGGGGCATAATGTTCACATGATGATCGGTAACAAAGATTACTGCCTACAGGCTGTCCGCGAGGCCGCCTCAATTGCAAAAAAATCCCTCAAAGGAAAAACTCCTCGAATAGTTATTGTATTTGAGGCGGCCTCGCGCTATAAATTATTTAGAAAACAAGCTTTTCAAGAAATCCATAGTATTAGAGAAATTTTCGGACCGGCTGTCCCCCTGCTCGGCTTATATACATACGGTGAATTCTCATCCGCTGGCCAGCCTCATCAAACGCAACAGACCATTATCAATAATGAAACCGTAAACATTTTAGCTATCGCTTGAGTATGGATGAATATTGGAACATATTTCAACAGGCCCTCACCAACGATCCCAGCAATATTATTTTTATTCTTGCCTTTGTGGCCATTGCCGTCTTGGCCGTCTCTCTATTGCGAGCCACCGAACGTGCTAATGAGCTTAAATACTCTTACGAACAGCTCAAGAAGTCGTTTGATGAAATCGAAGAACAGGCTAAATTAATCGTTAAAACTGATCTGGAGCTTAACAAAACACAAGACGAGCTCGATCGACGACTTATCACTCTCAACACTCTCCAGCGCATCTCACAGCTGATCAGCACAACTTTAGATAAAAACGAAATCTTTAGCAGATTACAAAAAGTCATGGTTACCGATCTAGGCTTTGAAAAAATCCTGGTTCTTATGCGCGACCAAGAAGATCATTTTAACTGCAGAATCCAGTCAGGTTTCTCAGAAAAACAAATTGATCAAATCATTTCTAATTTAGAAAACGGTATTCTCTTGCTGAGATCACTAATGGAAGGCCACATCTTTTCTTCCCTAAAAGCACCGGAGGCCAAACAGGAAAAGATCCGCGATATTTTTTCAACCCATTATTTTATTCTCGGCCCCATTCTCTCTCAGGACGGCGTCATCGGATTGATTTTTGTCGGCAACACAGAGGCAGGGCTTGACTTGACACAAGGTGATCAAGAGTTGATTTCCATCTTGGCCAATCAAATCGGTCAATCCCTCGAGAATGCTCAGCTCTTTGAAGAAGTATTTCTATCCCGTCAGGGATTAGAATCTAGAATAAAAGACCGCACGAAAGAATTAGCCCGGGCCTTAGATGAGGTAAGCAAAATATCAAAGGCTAAATCCGACTTTGTTTCGGCCGTCAGCCATGAGTTGAGAACACCCCTAACATCCATTAAAGGTTACGCCTCGCTTCTCATTACAGGAAAAATGGGAGACATTCCCGAACCGGTTAAAGAAAGACTTGAAAAAATCGACAAACATTCCGATAATCTAGTCAAGTTAATTGATGATCTTTTGGATATTTCGCGTATTGAGTCGGGACGTATGGAAATGAAATTTGCTCCCCATAATATCAAGGGTATCATTGAAAGCACTAAAGACCTGCTGGCACCTCAACTGAAGGAAAAGAACATTCAATTAACATTAAATATTGAAGAGAGTCTTCCGGAAATACCTCTCGATCAAAGTCAAATGGAGCGCGTCTTTATTAATTTAATCGGAAACGCTTTAAAGTTTACTCCCCAAAAAGGAAATATTTCCGTGCGGGCTGCAACCCACGATCAAGATACGGTTCTTTTTGAGATTTCGGATAATGGTATCGGAATCAAAGAAGAAGATCTTCCGTTTCTCTTTAATGAATTTTATCGAGTCGAAAACGAAGTGAATCTATCTGTCAAAGGAACCGGATTAGGACTGGCCTTAGTGAAAAGAATTATTACAGCTCACAAAGGCCGTATCTGGGTTACCAGTCAAGTCAATAAGGGGACATCCTTTAGCTTCACGCTCCCCGTTAATCCTTCAAATCATTCAAGTCAAAAACCATGAAGAAAGAACGCATCCTTATCATTGATGATGATCCAGATATCCTCGATGTTTTAGATCTTTCTTTATCGGAACATTACGAGGTCCTCAAAGCTAGTAACGGCAAAGAAGGCATCCAAATAGCCAAAAATAAACCTCCAGGGCTTGTCATTGTGGATTACAATATGCCGGTTATGGACGGAGCCCGCTTCTGTCAAGAAATCAAAGAAGATATTCTTCTTCAACACATCCCGATTATCATGTTGACCGGCAAAAAGGAAGTCGAAGATAAAGTAAGCGGCATTGATGCCGGAGCCGATGATTATATTGTCAAACCCTTTCAGCCGGACGAACTGCTAGCCCGAATCCGGATGATCTTAAGACGAACAGAGCGAAGCCTTGATGCCAATCCTTTGACACATCTTCCGGGCAATGTGAGTATTATGGAAAAAATCCAATTTTATATAGACAGCAAAAAGACTTTTTCCGTCGGATATGCTGATCTGGATAAGTTCAAGGCCTATAATGACCTTTACGGTTTTGAACGCGGAGATGAAGTCATCCGGGAAACGGCGCGAGTCTTAATCAAAGCGGTTCAAGAAAAAGGGAATGAAGAAGCTTTTGTCGGCCACATCGGCGGCGATGATTTTGTTTTTATTTGTGACGATTTCCTGGCCGATGATATCAGCCAAACAATCATCGCAGAGTTTGATAAAATGGTCCCCAGCTTTTACAGCGAGAAAGATTACAAACAAGGGTTTGTAATTACAAAAGACCGGCAGGAAAAAGAAATGAAAGTCGGCCTTTTATCCATTTCAATCGGAATCGTCAGTAACAAAGCCCATCAAATCACTCATATCGCTCAAATCGGCGAAATTGGTGCAGAATTAAAGAAATACGCCAAAAGTCATAACGGAAGCATCGCGATCAGGGATAAGCGAAAAGATAGTCAATAAGTTTTTAACTGCTTGTCGAAATGGCTACGGCTGGTAGGGCTCTGCAGAATCGCCAACCAAATCCTGGACGCTTCTGTTAAAATATTGGTTGGTGGCTGTGCCTACTTCCGGAATCAAGTTCTTAAATGCATAAAGCACAACGACTGTAACCGCTCCCAAAAGAAGAAGATATTCTACGGCCGCTTGGGCTTGCGATAAGCGGCTTCTTATTTTTCTTAACATGTTCTTAGGGCTCCTGTTATAAATATAACACAGCTTTTACAGCAATTCAATATGTCCCCATCAAGCGATTTCAGCTATTGCCGCCCAGATGCTTCAGTGATTGAACCAGTTTTTTGGGATCCTTGCTTTTAAAAAAATAACTGGCGGTGGCAAGGATATTAGCGCCCGCCTTGACTACCTCGGGAGCCGAAAGCTCGTTAATGCCGCCGTCAACGGCGATATGGCCTTCATAAATCTGCCGCAATTTCTGAATCTTGGAAATCACGCCAGGAATGAATTTCTGGTGCGCAAACCCGGGATTCACCGACATGATCAAAACCCCATCGATCTCACCCAAGATGGACTCAATGCAGAGCGGCGTTCCCGGATTAAGAACCATAAAAACCTGCTCGCCCAAATCCTTGATTTTTTGAATATCCAGCCTCGCGCTGGCCAGATCAATCGCCTCAATCTCTTTCGGATATTGCCCGTAACCACGGCAAAAGGATTTCCGCTTGCCATAACACTCGGCGTGAAGATAAATCGTATCGGCCCCGGCCCGCGCGAACTCTTCAATATAATCCCCGGGATGCTCGATCATCAGATGGACATCAATTGGAAGCCTGGTCAAAGGTCGGATAGCTTTAACGATTAAAGGTCCAACGGTAATATTGGGAACAAAGTGTCCGTCCATCACATCGATATGCAGACGGTCCACTCCGGCTGCCTCGCATCTCTTTATTTCTTCGGCTAGATGGGTGAAATCCGCGCAAAGAATACTGACGTTAACTTCAATCGTTCTATTCATTCGGTAGCTTTCTAATTGCTTATTTTCTATTCAAAATATTATACATCACTTCTTTAAAAGATTTTATTATTCTACCATAAAACCGATTGGCCACCCAAATACTGCGGAGAAAGAATAATGCGGGCGATCAGAATATTCAGTATAAGCAAAAAAGTAATAAAAGCTCCCTGAAGAAACCAATAAAGATACTTATGAATTCTTCGGGTTAAAGCAATGCCTTGGATCGATAAATAGAAAACAATCGGTGCATAGAAAAGAGAAGTGCGCGGCACCGTAAAGGGATATTTACGTAAGGCTCCCAAAAGAAACATCTCCCAGAACAACACAAAAGCAATGGTTTTGACAGATGTCAGATAATATTGCTCCTTTTTGATATGAGCAAGAAAACCGTAGATGAGATAAATCAGACCAAAGCCCGTAAAACAGCGGGTGATCTTTCGCAAAATCCTGGGATGATCCGCCAAAAATCTCGAGAAAAGGTTATTAACGCCTTCGCCAAACGTCTTAAAAAAATCTCCGATGCTCTCAAAACTGATCATATAATCTCCATGCCCGCCGGAATGAGGAACATTTAAGTCCGAGACTGGAGCCAGACGCATATCAAAATAAAACGAAAGAGAGACAAAAACAAGAACCGAACAAATAAAAAGTATAAGGGATGTAATCAGAGCTTTATTCCGCCTAACAGAACGTACCAAATTATAAAACGGAAAAAAGCAGAACAAAAAAGCCGGGTAGGAGACCAGGCCTAAGGCCGGCAAAAATACCAAAGTGATATTAAGCTTCTTTCTTTTTATCTGCTGCCAGCTCCTTTGATTTTGAAGGAAAAGTAAAAAGAGAACGGCCACCAAAACATCCATCGAATATTGCTTGAGTTCAGCGGCATAATAAATCATTGGCACCGAGGCGCACCAGCACAGAAGAAAGGTCAAATAGGCCACATGATCCTTTAACTCCCTGCGCATCAGCCTCGCCCACAGCAGAAAGGCCGCACACATGGCGATAAAAGAGATCATCCTTAATCCTAAAACATGAGACTGAAAGAATTGAGCGATGTAATAAATGACCAGCAGATAAAACCTAGGAAAAACCTGGACTGCATAAAGCGGCCGGGTAAAGAAATCTTTTGCCGATGTAAAATTATCCAGGCTTTGTTTAACGGCCAGCTCATCATTCCATAGCGGTTTTTGAGAAATGTAATGAAAAAAACAAAGGGTCAGGTACCAGAGGCCGATTAAAATCGCAGTATATTTGGCAGTATTTTTAAAGCTGAATTCTTTTGGGCTTGGAGAGATCATAAGGAACAAAAACTGGTGCGCGGGAGAGGACTTGAACCTCCATGGGGTTACCCCCACTACCCCCTCAAAGTAGCGTGTCTACCAATTTCACCACCCGCGCAAAGATGCATGCGGATCTTAATCCACTCCTTACTGACACCAGACTTCAAATATTTCTTTCTTTTTTTGGCGTCAGCTCTTTCGCTATATTTCTCTAGTAAGAATTAATCTAAATAGCCTTTAGAATTTCTTAGTTTTATTTTAACTTCTCAGATACTCAAGAGATCTTCTTAGCACATCATTACTCAACCCTGCATAAATATATCTCCAACTCTTACTTGAGATGACGTAGATATAACACCTATCTTTCGTGAGTATCTACCGACCGCCAAGACGGACTCACCGCCTTGTTTCTCAAATACTGAACATTATTATACATGGCCACTACAAAAAATCAATTCATTCGATGACACATTCATTCAATGACGCAATAAATCAGAAAACAAAAATCCTTTATGTCTTTGATTCTTTGTATTTAATAGCCGCTTCAATAAAATGATAAAAGAGGGGATGGGCTTTATCAGGTTTGGATTTAAATTCCGGATGGAACTGACAGGCCACAAACCAGGGGTGATTTTTAAACTCAAAAATTTCTATGAGATTCTTTTTCTCGTGAATTCCACAAAAGAGCACACCGTTTTTCTCAAAACTCTTACGATATTCATTATTGAATTCATAACGATGGCGATGCCGCTCAGAAATATTCTCTCTTTTATAAGCTTGATAAGCCTTGGATTTCTTATTCAGCTTGCAGGGGTAAGCTCCCAAACGCATGGTCGCGCCCATGTTTTTGATCTTTTTTTGTTCTTCCAGAAGACTAATCACGGGATGCTGGGTCTCTTTGCAAAATTCCGTCGAATTAGCATTTTTATATTGGCATACTTGACGGGCAAATTCGATGGTAGCCACCTGCATCCCTAAGCAAATTCCTAAAAAAGGAATCTTGTTTTCGCGGGCAAAGCCCGCGGCCTTAATCTTTCCCTCAATTCCGCGATCACCAAATCCGCCGGGAATAAGAACACCGTTGGAACCACCTAAATATTTTTGCAGTTTTCCCTTCTCTAGATTTTCGGAATCTACTTTGTTGATAGTGACACGCGTATCATTGGCGATCCCTCCATGAGCCAAAGCCTCGTAAATGGACTTATAGGCATCCGGCAATGTGATATACTTGCCCACAACGGAAATCTTAACTTCCTTGGTTGGATTTTTGATGCGCTTAATCACATAATTCTTCCAATGCTTCATCTCTTTTTCATCCCGTTTAAGATTTAACCTTTTGAGAATCAGGTCATCTAGTCCCTGCTTCTTAAAAGCCAGGGGAACTTCGTAAATATGTTTAACGTCAATAGCTTCAATAACGGCTTCCTTGTCGACATTGCAAAAAAGAGCGATTTTATCTCTCTGTTCTTTACTCATATGCTTCTCGGTTCGGCACAAAAGAATATCGGGAATGATACCAATTTCCCTTAAACGCCCGACACTGTGTTGAGTCGGTTTGGTTTTTTGCTCGCCGGCTGATTTAATAAAAGGAAGTAAAGTCACGTGGATATTGAGAGCATAACCGATCCCCAGCTCCCATCGCAGCTGACGAATGGCCTCAAGATAAGGCGCTCCTTCAATATCGCCAACGGTCCCCCCGATCTCGACAATCGCTACATCCACATCCTGATCATGGGAGACCTTTCTCATCCTCTGCTTAATTTCATCAGTAATATGCGGAATAATCTGAACCGTTTTCCCCAAATAACTGCCTTTGCGCTCTTTGGTGATCACCGAATAATAAACTTTACCCGTTGTGATATTATTGTTGGCCTCCATTTTCGCATGGGTAAATCGTTCATAGTGGCCTAAATCCAAATCGGTTTCGGCCCCATCATCGGTCACATAAACCTCGCCATGCTGGAAAGGATTCATGGTGCCAGGATCAACATTGAGATAAGGATCACATTTGATAATAGTTGTTCTCAAGCCCCGAGTTTCTAACAGTTTGCCGATAGAAGCCGCTGCAATGCCTTTTCCCAGACTGGAAACAACTCCACCCGTAACAAAGATAAATTTACTCATAAAAGGTTCCCGCCTTCTAAAATGTATTTACTTTTTTTCTTCGGAATCGGCACGCTATAGCAGCCGCTGAAACAAGCATGACAGAAATTTTCTCGCTGTTTAACAACCTTCAGCATCCCTTCAAGACTTAAATATTTCAAAGAATCGACTTTGATAAATTTGGTGATATCCTCAACACTTTTATTGGAAGCGATCAGCTCCTTTTTGCTTGGAAAATCGATCCCGTAAAAACAGGGCCATTTGATTGGCGGACAGCTGATCCGCATATGAATTTCTTTAGCTCCGGCTCGTCGGATTTCTTCGATACGGCTGCGGGATGTCGTGCCGCGCACGATAGAATCCTCAACCACTACCACTTTCTTTCCCTTTAAGACGTCTCTGATAGGGTTCAGCTTTATTCTCACCCGAAAATCCCGAATGAACTGGGCCGGTTGAATAAACGTGCGGCCAATATAATGATTGCGGATCATGCCGATTTCATACGGCAGGCTCGACTCTTCCGCAAACCCCAAAGCCGCATGATTGCCCGCATCAGGAATGGCCATCACAAAATCAGCACCTTTTACCGGATGCTCTCTGGCCAATTGCTCACCCAGTCTCTTGCGTACCTGATAAACATTATCCCCAAAAATATGACTGTCCGGACGGGAAAAATAAATATTTTCAAAAATACAGTGGGCTGTTTTTGTATTTTTTACCTCGGGCATAAAAAGAGATTCGATTTTCTTCCCTTTAACAAAAACGATTTCGCCCGGTTTAAGTTCTCGGATGAATTTCGCGCCGAGTAAATCAAGCGCACAACTTTCGGAAACAAGAATGATGGCATCTTTTAGCTTTCCTAAAGCCAGCGGACGGAATCCCGACGGATCACGCGCTCCGATCAAAGTGTCCCCGATTAAGAAAACCAAAGAAAAGGCACCTCGAAGCTGACTTAGGGTCTCTTTGATCCATTTCTTTAAATCACCGTTTTTTGATTTGGCCAAAAGATGAACAATCAGCTCAGAATCCATCGTTGTCTGAATAATCGATCCTTCTTCCTCCAGTTTATGGTAAAGCTCCTCGGTATTGGTTAAATTTCCGTTGTGGGATATGGCAATCGGCCGACCTTTATGACGGACTAAAAATGGTTGAATATTTTTCATATTACTGGAACCCGTTGTCGAATAGCGTGTATGACCGATCGCAACTCTTCCTTTTAGAGAACCTAAACCCGGCTCATTAAAAATATCGGCTACCAATCCGGGAGCTTTAGTGATATGAATATTTCTTCCGTCATACGATGTAATGCCAGCCGCTTCTTCGCCTCTGTGCTGAAGGGCATAGAGAGCCAAGAATGTGATTTTGGCCGCTTGCTTATGATTGGAAACACCCGCTATGCTGCACATGCTTCTCTTTCCTGATAATAGTTTTGCAGAGATTTAATAGAAAAATCATTTTGGGAGGCTTCAATTCCATTAACAGCAGACCAAGCCCCCTGAATGGTTGTTATGCAGGGTATATTGTGCAAAATTGCTGAAGCTCTGATCACCCGCATATCCGATTGACTCGCTTGCCCCGATGGAGTATTGATGATCAGTTTGATCTTCACATCCTTGATCAAATTCAATAAATCGCTCTGTCGCTCAGAATGCTTACCGATCACCTCAACATCCACTCCGTTTGATTTAAGGACTTTGGCCGTTCCTTCGGTAGAAATAATTGAAAAACCGAGTTCCTTTAATTTCTTGGCCAGAAAAACGACATTCCTTTTGTCAGAATCATTGACGCTGATAAATATTTTACCTTCCTTCGGCAACGCGGCCCCGGCACAAATCTGAGCCTTGGCAAAGGCGGAAGCAAAACTCTCATCAATACCCATCACCTCGCCGGTGCTTTTCATTTCCGGACCCAAAACAATATCCACTCCCGAGAAACGGCTAAAGGGCAAAACAGATTCTTTTACCGAAACATGTCTTAAATCTTCAATTTCGACCCGCTTAAAATCTTTAATTTTTTTTGTTCCTGTCATAATCTGGGCTGCCATTTTAGCCAGCGGCACACCGGTGGCCTTGCTGACAAAGGGAACCGTACGCGATGCCCTGGGATTCACTTCCAAAACATAAATCCGATCCCCTTTAAGAGCATACTGAATATTTAATAATCCGATGACATTCAAGGCTCTGGCAATGGCGCAGGTATATTTTTTGATCCGAGCAATTATTTCATCGCTGATTGTCATCGGGGGCAGAGCACAGGCCGAGTCTCCAGAATGAATACCGGCATTTTCAATATGCTCCATCACACCGGCTACATAAGTTTGCTCTCCATCACAAACCGCATCCACATCCACTTCGATCGCCTCTTCGATAAATTTGTCAATAAGAATCGGATGACCTTCAGAGACATCCTGAGCCTCGGTGATGAAAGAGAGTAAATCCTTCTGATCGTAAACGATGCGCATAGCCCGTCCTCCGATAACAAAGGACGGCCGGGCCAAAACAGGATAGCCGATGCGCGTGGCAATCTCCACCGCTTCTTGAGGGCTGGTCGCATATCCGTTGGCAGGTTGAGTCAGGCCTATTTTCTTGATAAATTCGGAAAATTGCTCACGGTCTTCGGCCCGATCAATAGACTCAACGCTTGTGCCGATAATCGGCGCACCGGCTTCATGCAACCGGCGGGCCAAATTCAAAGGTGTCTGACCGCCAAACTGAACAATGATCCCGTCGGGTTTTTCCGCTTCGATTATATTCATGACATCTTCGAAGGTCAGCGGCTCAAAATAAAGCCTATCCGAAGTATCGTAATCGGTGGAAACAGTCTCTGGGTTAGAATTAACCATTATCGCCTCAATGCCCAGCTCCTTGAGAGCAAAAGAGGCATGGCAGCAGCAATAATCAAATTCAATCCCCTGACCGATGCGATTAGGACCGCCGCCGAGAATCATAATTCTCTTTTCCTTCTTACCCGAAAGCTTCTCTTTTTGATATCCCACCTCATCTTCCAATTCATACGTAGAATAGAAATAAGGAGTATAAGCCTCGAATTCGGCAGCACAAGTATCGACGAGCTTGAATGTAGCCTTAATTCCAAGCTCAAGACGTTTTTGCCGTACTTTGTTCTCGCTCGTACTCATGAATTGCGAAAGCTGCACATCAGAAAAACCGTATTCCTTGGCTCGGCGAAGTGTTTGAGCATCAAAATCATCTTTTTCGTTAAACGTTTTAACTAAATGATTCTCAAAATCCACAATCTCGCGAATGTGCCCAATGAACCATGAATCAATTTTGGTCAACTCAAATATACTTTCATCGCTCCATCCTTTCTGCATCGCATATTTGATATAGAAAATACGCGACGCATTTGGTTCTTTGAGACGAAGCTCCATCTTTTCGTTGGGAATCTCTTTAAAGTTCAGTTTATTGTCCAGTCCACTATGTCGAATTTCGAGACCACGCAAACCTTTTTGGAGGGCTTCTTTAAAAGTCCGCCCGATCGCCATGGTTTCTCCAACCGATTTCATCTGAATGCCCAAAATGTCCTGCGCCTCCGGAAACTTCTCAAAAGTAAACCGCGGAATTTTAACGACACAGTAATCGATGCTGGGTTCAAAAGACGCCGGAGTCTCGCGAGTAATATCATTTTGAATTTCATCCAGGGAATATCCAACAGCTAGTTTAGCGGCAAATTTGGCTATCGGAAATCCGGTGGCTTTCGAAGCTAAAGCCGAAGAGCGAGAAACACGCGGATTCATTTCAATCACAACCATACGACCGGTTTTCGGATCAACAGCAAACTGAATATTGGAACCGCCTGTCTCAACGCCAATTTCCCGAATCAACGCCAGTGATTGGTCACGCATTTTCTGGTATTCTCTGTCCGTTAAAGTTTGAGCCGGAGCCACCGTAATGCTATCGCCGGTATGGATCCCCATTGGATCAAGATTTTCAATCGAGCAGACAATCACCACGTTATCTTTATTATCGCGCATCACCTCCAGTTCATATTCTTTCCATCCGGCAATGGACTCCTCAATGAGAACCTCATTAATGATACTCGATTCGATTCCCAAAGCGGCAATGCGCTCCAATTCCTCCATGGTATGGGCAATCCCGCCACCGGTTCCCCCCAATGTGTAGCTGGGACGGATGATCAAGGGAAATTTTATCTTCTGGGTGATTTCTTTGGCTTCTTTCAAACTATAGGCAAAAGCGCTGAGAGGAAGATCAAGGCCCGCTGCTATTGCAGCTTTCTTGAAGCATTCCCGATTTTCCGCCTTTTTGATTACTTCGTAAGGAGCCCCGATTAATTCTACATGACAACGATCGAGAGCGCCGTTTTCATAAAGCTTGGAAGCGATATTTAATCCGGTTTGCCCGCCAAGAGTCGGCAAAATACAGTCTGGCTTTTCCTTCTGCATAATTCTCTCGACGAATTCCGGTGTCAAAGGTTCAATATAAGTTTGATCCGCCATCTCGGGATCGGTCATAATCGTGGCCGGATTTGAATTAACGAGCACGACTTCGTATCCTTCTTCGCGCAAAGCCTTGCAGGCCTGCGTACCGGAATAATCGAATTCACAGGCTTGTCCGATGATAATAGGTCCGGAGCCGATAAGCAGAATTTTCTTGATGTCTGTTCGTTTAGGCATATTAATATAAAAATGTGGACGGAAATATTTTGAAATAAATGGAAATAAATTGAAATATGTTGTCTGGCCCATTAAAGCACTTCGAATCTGACAATTTATTTCTAAATATCTCCACGTATTTCAACATATTTCAAATTTCTTCTGCCTGTCTTAAGATTTTTTATTCTTATCCATCAATTCGATAAACCGCTTAAATAAATATCGGGCATCATTCGGCCCGGGGCCGGCCTCCGGATGATGCTGGACACTAAAAAGAGGATACCTTTTGTGACTTAATCCCTCGATTGTCTGATCGTTGAGATTTATATGGGTAATGTCCATATCCTCTGCCTTCAAGCTATCTGTATCAACGCAAAATCCGTGGTTCTGGGATGTAATCCCTATTCTGTTATCGATGAGATCTTTAACCGGATGATTGGCGCCGTGATGGCCGAACTTTAACTTGTATGTCTGACCACCCAAAGCCAGGCCGCAAATTTGATGTCCCAGACAAATTCCGAAAATAGGCAGCTTTCCGATAAATTTCTTCACTGTTTCGATCACATAATGAAGAGCCTGAGGATCACCGGGACCATTACTGATAAAGAATCCATCGGGCTGAACCGCCATAATCTCGTCATAAGTTGACTGGGCCGGAAACACATGAACCTCACAATTAAGATCGCTTAATATGCGAAGGATATTGTATTTAATCCCGCAGTCCATGGCTGCCACCCGATACGCGGCTTGCTTGTTTTCTTTCCAAATATAGGATTGATCTGTTGTTACTTCCTTAACCAGATCTTGACCGACCATGCTGGGAACCTTTTCCATCTTTCTTTTCAAGTTTGGGGGATCAAAATCATCTGTGGAGACGATAGCTCGCATAGCCCCGTGCAACCGGATATGCTTGGTCAGAGCTCTGGTATCGATTCCCTCGATGGCCATAATATTATTTTCATTCAGATAATCGATCAAGCTTTGGGTGGCCCGATAGTTGGAGTGCTTTCTGCAGAATTCTTTAACAACAAATCCTTTGAGCCAGATTTTTTTTGATTCTACATCCTCTTCATTGACCCCATAGTTGCCAATCAGAGGATAGGTCATTGTGACAATCTGCCCCGCGTAAGAGGGATCAGTCAAAACTTCCTGATAGCCGGAAAGAGCCGTATTAAAAACCACCTCTCCGAAACTTTCTCCTGAGACATCCAGGGGGCGGCCCTCAAAATAAGTCCCGTCTTCCAGATAAAGAATCGCTTTCTTGCTCACAAATCCTCTTTCATTTCAAAAAAAATCCGACAGCCCCTCTTAGGTCAGTCGGACATCATTGCCCTTTTTGGTTTGCTCCCTTCGTATTCACAAATCAGAAGCAAATTTTTCTACGAACGAGGGCAGTATACCTTTCGCCCTTTTCTTTGTCAAGATTCTTGTTTCTTGTGACTCTGCCTCAACCGACAGGGCAAACCTCGTCGCGATTATCTTTCTTTTCCCTCTCCACTTGATGATATTCCTGAAGAGATTTCGGAATCACCGGATGATTTTTGACAGCCTCAATCCCCTCCACGGTTGCCTTTGCTGCGGCCAGAGAGGTTACATAAGGAATCTTTTTCTGAATAGCCATCATGCGGATATAGCTGTCGTCGTATTTGCTTTCTTTGCCCACGGGAGTATTGATAATTAGATTCAGCTCATCGTTTTTGATCGCATCGGCGATGTTGGGCCGTCCTTCGTGTAATTTTTTGATCAATATATTTTTTATTTTGTGCTCGTCGAGGAAGTGACTCGTACCTTCTGTAGCCATAATCTGAAACCCCAAATCGCCCAGCTTCTTGGCCAACGGCAATAAAGCGGCTTTATCTTTTTTGGTGACCGTCAATAAAACCGTTCCTTTCTGAGGCAATGGAGCGCTGGTCGATTCCTGGGCCATATAAAAAGCCGTTCCAAAGGTTTCCCCCATGCCCATTACTTCACCGGTAGCGCGCATTTCCGGTCCCAAAAGGGGATCAACTTCCGGAAACATATTGAAAGGAAAAACAGCTTCCTTCACGCCCACAAATGGAATCCGAATATTTTTGACTTCCGGAAAATCCCTCAATTTTTTCCGGAGCATCAATTGAGTCGCGATCCGTGCAATGGGGACCCCGGTCACTTTAGAGACAATGGGAACCGTTCTTGAGGCGCGCGGATTGGCTTCCAGAACAAAAACGGTATCCTCGCAAATGGCATATTGAATATTCATCAAGCCGATGACATTGAGGGCTTTGGCCATCTTCTTGGTATATTCATCGATTGTCTGTAAATGCTTCTCGGAAATTGTTCTTGGCGGAATGGAGCAGGCGGAATCTCCCGAATGCACACCGGCCAGCTCAATATGCTCCATTACCGATGCGACAAATGTTTCTTCTCCGTCGGAGAGAGCATCCACTTCTGCCTCAATGGCCTGATCGAGAAAGCGATCAATCAACATCGGATGCTCAGGACTGACATCAATGGCCTCCTGGACATATTTCTTAAGACTGTCCTCATCATAAATAATTTCCATTCCCCGCCCACCTAATACATAGGAAGGTCTGACCATCAGCGGATAACCGATGCGGCTGGCAATCGCCAGCGCCTCTTCTAAGGAGCGGGCTGTTCCGCTTTCAGGCTGAGGAATCCCCAGCTCCATCATCTTTTCACGAAAGCGTTCACGATCTTCGGAAAAATGAATGCTTTCGGGTGTTGTCCCTAAAATTTTGACACCATTGTCCTTAAGCTCCCTGGCAATGTTTAAAGGCGTTTGACCGCCGAATTGAACAATCACTCCTTCCGGTTTTTCCTTCTCATAAATAGCTAGAACATCCTCAACCGTTAAGGGCTCAAAATAAAGCTTATTGCTGGTATCATAATCCGTCGAGACGGTTTCCGGATTGCAATTGACCATAATCGATTCATATCCCTCATCACGCAAGGCAAAAGCGGCATGGACGCAAGTATAATCGAATTCAATTCCCTGGCCGATTCGATTGGGTCCACCGCCTAAAATCAGTATTTTTTTATTGCCGGAAACAGGAACCGAGTCTTCGGCGTTATACGTCGAATAATAATAGGCGGCATCTTCAACGCCACTAACCGGAACCGCCTGAAAACAACCCTGCTTGCCAATAGCCAGACGACGCTTTCGCACCTCTTTTTCTGCCAAGTTAAACAAGCCGGCCAGATAGCGATCGGAAAACCCCCATTCCTTGGCTTGGATCAATTTCTGATCACTGAAATTTGGCCAACTGATTCGGATGATCTCCTCCTCGAAGTCCACGAGATCTTTCATTTCTTGAAGGAACCAGCGGCCGATACTGGTCATCTCGTGAAGCTCCTGGATATCTATGTTTTTTCGCAGGGCCTCATACATCAAGAAAAATCTTTCACTAGAAGGATAGGCCAATCTTTTTTTGAGCTCTTCTAAGGACATGATTTTGAAGTTTTTGGCACCCCCTAATCCATATCGCTTGATTTCAAGCGAGCGAATGGCTTTTTGAAACGCCTCCTTAAATGTCTTACCAATACTCATTACCTCGCCCACAGCTTTCATCTGTGTTCCCAAAACATCCTTGGCTTGCGGGAATTTTTCAAAAGCCCAACGGGCGAATTTGATCACCACATAATCTCCTCCGGGGGTGTACTTCTCGAGTGTTCCTTCCTTCCAATAAGGAATTTCATCCATAGTCAATCCCGCGGCCAATTTAGTCGAAATACGCGCAATGGGAAATCCTGTCGCCTTTGAAGCCAAAGCTGAAGAACGTGAAGTGCGCGGATTGATTTCAATCACAACCAAGCGATCGTCTTTGGGATTGTGGGCAAACTGGATATTGGTCCCCCCGACAACGCCAATCGCGTCAACAATTTTATAAGACATCTCCTGCATTTTTTTTTGCAAAGGCTCCCCAACCGTGAGCATCGGGGCCGAACAAAAACTATCACCTGTGTGCACACCCATCGCATCAATATTTTCGATAAAACAAACCGTGATTTTCTGGTTTTTCTCATCGCGCACAACTTCGAGTTCAAGCTCTTCCCATCCCAAAACAGACTCTTCCACCAAAACCTGACGGACCAAGCTGGCATTGAGCCCCCGGCTGGCCACCGTTCTTAACTCTTCAACATTATAAACCATGCCGCCGCCTGTTCCTCCCATCGTATAAGCGGGCCTCAGAACCACAGGATAGCCCATTTTTTCGGCGATTTTCTCGGCTTCCTCGACGGAATGACAGGCTTCCGATTGAGGAAATTGAATGCCGATCTTTTTCATGGTCTCTTTAAAAGCAATCCGGTCTTCTCCGCGCTCGATCGCATCGGGCTTAACACCGATAATCTGAACTTGATACTGATCAAGAACACCCGACTTATATAAAGTAGAAGATAAGTTCAAGCCTGTTTGCCCTCCGAGATTAGGCAAAAGGGCATCAGGTCTTTCCTTCTCAATGATTTTCTTAAGACTCTCTTCGGTCAAAGGCTGGATATAGGTTTTATCAGCCATACCCGGATCGGTCATAATGGTAGCCGGATTCGAATTCACCAAAACCACTTCATAGCCTTCTTCTTTCAGGGCCTTGCAGGCCTGCGTGCCGGAATAATCGAATTCACAAGCCTGTCCGATGATAATGGGTCCTGACCCGATGATGAGAATTTTATGAATATCGTTTCTTCGAGGCATGATAAATCCTTTCTTTAAGAAAAATCACAGTTGCTCTTGGAGGAAAAGTTCGCGTCACAAGTAAGATTAACCCCTAAACGCCTTAAACCCGCTTCATCACCGGGTGTGGGCACATGCGTGATATGAACCTCGCATCCTTTGAGCTTTTTTAATGTTTCAACCGCCAGCTGGCTGGTCGCATTGGTTGTAGCGCTGATACTCAAACTGATCAACGTCTCTCCCAAATCAAGACTAACCGTCTTGGCTTTTAAAACATCTTTCTTGAGACCGGACACAGAAGCAATAATGTTTTCGGAGAGCAGGTGAATCTTATCCGGAATTCCGCATAATTCTTTAAGGGCATTCAGAACGAGGCTGGAAGCGGCGTGCATCAAGGGAGAATTTTTTCCCGTAATGATCCTGCCGCCTGGAAGCTCGATGGCGGCCCCGCAAAAGATCCCTTTATTACCTTTGCCTTTTTCTTTTGCTTCTTTTGCCGCTAAACGGGCCGCTTCGACAACATATCGATCTTCGACCTTAATGCCCATCTCTTCCATCAGAAGCTTTGATCGCTCAACAGTCTCTTTATCAACAAGACCCATGGCATATTCGCATTGATATTTGAAATATCGGCGGATCGCCTCCTGCTTGGCGGCCTGTCGAACGATCTGATCATTGACGATCCCAAATCCGGCCCGATTCACGCCCATATCCGTCGGAGAATTGTAAACACTTTCTTCTCCCATGATTTTTGTCAGAATTCTCTTAATCACCGGGAAGACTTCCACGTCCCGATTGTAATTGACTGTCGATTCATTGTAGGTCTCCAGATGAAATGAATCGATCATATTAAAATCTTTGATATCGGCTGTTGCGCATTCATAAGCCACATTGACCGGGTGTTTGAGAGGCAAATTCCAAATAGGAAAAGTTTCAAATTTGGCGTATCCCGCATGCACACCCTTTTTGTGCTCATGATAAAGCTGAGAGAGACAAGTCGCCAATTTGCCGCTGCTCGGCCCCGGAGCCGTGACAATAACAAGTCGGTTTTTTGTATCGATGTATTCATTGGCGCCATAGCCTTTTTCACTGACAATCAAATCTACATCCGTCGGATAGCCCTTGGTGAATCGATGCGTGTAAACCTGTATGCCCATACGCTGCAATTTATTTTTAAAGATGGTCGCCGCCGGCTGATCATCATAGCGGGTAATGACAACAGCATTGACCGCTATGCCCCAGTCTTTCAAATCATCGATGAGCTTAAGCGCATCCGCATCATAGGTGATACCGAAATCGGCGCGGATTTTCTTGCGTTCGATATCACCGGCATAAATACAAATAATAATATCGGCCTCGTTCTGAAGCTCTTTAAGCAATCGGATTTTAACATTGGGATCAAACCCAGGCAGCACTCTAGCCGCATGATAATCAAAAATCAGCTTACCGCCAAATTCAAGATAAAGTTTATTGTCAAATTTCTTTACCCGCTCCAAGATAGCGACAGATTGTTCTTTGAGATATTTCTCATTATCAAAACCGATGGCGGAATTTCTCATTGGGTTTTTTATCTCGTCTTTTTTCTCTACAATGGTCATGATCGAGACCTCTTGGGGAAAGAAAATTTGAAACATGGAAAACAAGAGAAAGGGCGGCTCAGAATTTCTGAGCCGCCCTTTTCATCATGCCATTTGTTTTTCATCAATACGTCAATATTCTTAAAAAAAGAGTTTTTTTAAAGCAGATTGTTCCTACTATAACATTAATCCTTTTTTTGTCAAGGGAGAAAATCTGCCGCCTATGCCAGGGGATGTCTTATTATCTCGTCGAGGAAGAAGAATATTAGAGGCAACAACGGCCCATCTGGCCGGTCGTCTCAAGGAGGGTTTGCCACAAATCGGAACGGGGATCAAGAACCTTGCGTTTTAAGGTTCCCATGTGCAGAGGCACATGCACAAAATGATTATTCCAATAGGAAATAAACATATTTGTGCGTCCGCTTAAACCCGCATGAACCGCATGCTGACCCAGTATCAGGCAAAAGGCTGAATCATCTGCATTGGCCGGTGTGCTTCGGATCATATAGCTGGGATCAATATACTTGAGCGTAATAGGAATGTCTTTTTTTTCAAAATGTCCTAAGATTTGCTTTTTGAGAAAGGCTCCGACATCCTTGTGTTGGACATTCCCTGAAGCATCACGCTCGGCAGGCTCATCAGAATCAATCAAGCTTTGGCCGGCTCCTTCCGCCACCACAATCACCGCATGACGCTTTCTCTGAAGTCTCTTTTCAAGCAGATGCAAAAACCCATCTTCTCCTTTGAGGCGGAAACAAACCTCCGGAATAAAACAGAAATTCACATCGCTATTGGCCAAAGTGGCATAAGCGGCAATAAAGCCGGAATCACGACCCATCAACTTAACAAGTCCAATTCCGTTATAAGCGGATTTGGCCTCATTGTGAGCCACAGCAATCGCCTCTCGCGCTTTACCCACGGCAGTCTCAAATCCAAAAGTCTTTTGGGAACAATAAATATCATTATCGATAGTTTTGGGAATACCGATAATCGCGATTGGTCGTTTTCGTCTTTTGATCTCCTCATGAATCGCATAAGCCCCGCGAAATGTCCCGTCTCCGCCGATGGCAAACAGAACCCTAATGTTGTATTTCTCAAGTGTATCGACAATTTCTTTCTCGGGGATGTCCCCTCTTGAGCTGCCCAGAATGCTTCCGCCCTCATGTTGAATCTCATCCACCACCTCGGGCGTTATCTCCAATGGCGGCATATAAGGATTCCGAGCCAACCCCTGATAACCAAATCGAAAACCCAAAACCTTAGACACATTGTATTGCCACAATAAAGACAAGGAGATCGTGCGAATCACATCGTTTAAGCCGGGACAAAGACCCCCACAAGTGACGATGCCGCAAATAGTTTCTCCAGGATCAAAATAAAGATGCTGACGCGGCCCGGCCTGCTCAAACGACGGCGGCATTTGGTTTTTCTCCCAAAAAGGTTGATTATCTTTAAGGTGCGGATAAACTTCTATCCTTTGACTGTCATCGACAAAAAGGGTGTCATCTTTCTTTAGGTGAGAAGGAAAGCGGACATCTCCCAATCGATCAATCTTGAGATTTCTGAGCTCTTCGATTTGTAATTTTTTAGAATCCATGTTAGTAACGGAAGAGGCTCTTATGCCCGATTGAGCAGTCGATCAATGGTTTGATAAAGCTCATTGGGATCGAGCGGTTTTGTCAGATAGGCATCGGCTCCCACTTCTTTGCCGATTTGTTTATCTTCGTCGGTGGTGCGTCCCGTGAGCATCACAACCGGAACGGTAAGCTTCTCTTCTTCTTTTAAAAGACGGCAGATATTGTATCCATTGATCATGGGCATCATGACATCAAGAACAATCAAATCCGGAGATTTTTTAACAGCCATTTCGAGACCTGCGGACGCATCGTCGGTGCTGAGGATCGAGAAACCCCGATGGCCGAGCTTGGACTCCAGCAGGCGGACCATTCCCGGATCATCATCGATAATGAGAATTTTATATTGTTTTTGACTTTCCTTGTTCATCGTGGAAGTATTGTAACTCTGATTTGATCAGGCGGCAAGAAAAAATGCAGGAACGGTGATGTACACTAAGTTGTGTAAATTGCTTTAAAAAACAACAAAAAGGGCGTAT